>CAJKFC010000019.1 GCA_905199135.1 uncultured Eubacteriales bacterium | reverse complement strand
CCGTCTGCTGTGCCCCGTTTCTCTATCATCGGTATTTTCTCTGATGAATATGTTTGATGTGAAAATCACCGAAAACGGGCAGATGGAATATATATCCATGCCGACACAGGATATGAGACTGCCTTCCGTCTCGGCGGAAAAACCGAAACAAAACAGCGAGACGGCCGCCGCCGAGGAACTTGAAATCACGCCTGAAGTCAGTGACAAATCAAGAATTATGACAGTCTTGAGCGTTATATGGATAGGCGGCGCAGCTGTAATGCTCGTATGCAATATCACTCAGCTTATAAAGCTCAGGCGAAATCTCATAGGAGCAGTGCTCATAAAAGACAATATATATCTGGTCGATCACATCGAGTCGCCCTTTGTCATGGGTCTGCTCCTGCCCAAAATATATCTGCCATCTGATTTGTCCGACAGGGAGAGGGAGTATATTATACAGCATGAACAGCATCACATCAAAAGATGCGATCACGCCGTAAGGATACTCTCATTTGCGGCTCTGTGTATTCATTGGTTCAATCCTCTTGTCTGGCTTGCCTTCAGCCTTTCGGGAAAAGACATGGAGATGAGCTGCGACGAGGCGGTTATGAAAAAGACGGGAAGAGATATTCGCGCCGAATATTCGGCATCTCTTCTGCAGTTTTCCACAGGAAGAAAAGCGGTTACAGGCGTTCCCCTTGCCTTCGGCGAGGGAGACACGAGAGAAAGGATAGAGAATATTATGAAATATAAAAAGCCGATGCTGTGGGCGATAGCGGCGGCAGTTATCCTCTGCACCTTGCTGACCGCCTGCCTTTCGTCAAACCCCAACGGGGAAACCGAGAGTGAAAACAAAGAGGCTCAGCTTTCAGACCTCGCCTTTGAAAGTATTGATCTTGAAAGCAATCCGGGTGTAGGATTTGAGCTGGTTTTTGAAAGCGACAACCGCATTATTTTTTACGGCAAATCGGGCATTTACTGCTATGACCTTGCCGAAAACGAGATGATTTTTACGGTGGATTTTGTCAAGGCCTACGGCAAAGAAGGCTCGGTGCAGGGTGAATACGGCACCTTGGTAGAGGCATCAAATGACGGTCAGAGCGTCGTGCTCTCCTACACCGACCCCGACGACCCCGAGAAGGTCAACGATTCATATTTTATCGATGTGTCTTCGATGACCTATACAAAGGGCGATTATAAGCCTTTGGAAAATGCCTTTTTGAGAGAGCAAGCCGAGGGGCAGGTGATACCTTTCAGCACAATCAAGGATACGGTATATATCAAAGGAGACAAAAGCTGGACACCGTTTGTGTACGCCGATTTGCAGACACGAATTCACAGTTATTTGAGCAATCTCTTTGACAGAGCATACTCTCCCTACTACGAAGGCCTTAGATATGAGATGTCCGACTATAAAGAGGAGATCGACGGCGAAAACTTTACCGCCACATTCCTCTGGACAATGTATCATCTTGACAGCGGAGGAGATGTATACTCCGATCTGGGAATGGAGACGCAGGCCAACTTTAGTTTTCAGGCCACGGGAAAGATCTCCGGCGGCAGCATTTCTTCGGTGGAGGTCTTGGGAGATGTAAATGTGGGAATGGACGGTCCCGACTACTCGGCTCCCGTTGAGGGATATTTCCCCGATGAAAACAGCAGCCTGATACTTACGGGATATATCAAGAATATAGACACCTATGCCCGTACCGTACTTTTTGACAAGGTCTTTTGGCTTACCGAGGACAAACATTCAAAGCTTTTGGAAGCTCTCGGTGTGGAAAGCTCGGAAATGCCTAACGGCTATTACATCTACAACCCCGAGGAGAAGGGATACAGCTATCCCATAAGCGAAAACGCGGTATTCAGGATTTTTGACGAAACGGGCGGTGCCCGTCAGTCTGCTGCGCCGAAAAATGTCAGATTTGCGGCCGAAAGACTGGGCAGGGGAAACTCGGTATATGAAATTACTCCGATGGTAGAAGACGCTTCTGAGAACGGTGAGTGGGCAATGATTGAGACCGACCTTGAGACATTTGCAAAAGAGCTCAACACAAGAACGCCTATCTATACGGTCACCGTTCAAAACGGAGAAATCACATCCATGGCCGAGCGATATGTTCCGTAATTTAAAAGTATATTTTATCTGTGAGCAGCCGAGAAATCGGCTGCTTTTTTGCAAAAAAGCGGCGTGATATTTGTCACGCCGCCGAAAACGGAATAAAGGCATCAATCTGCCGTTGTAAAAGGATTATCGCGGTCTATAAGCCTGCAATAGCCCTTGAATTTGGTGTGCAGAGCGGTATCCTCGATGACAATTCCGGAAAATCTGAAAAGTATTTTGCCGAGTGAGGGGTGTATCCAGGGATACTCTATCTGTACCAGCTTATTGGTACGGGCCATGGTGCAAAACGCCTGCATAAGGGCATCGTAATACTCATCTGCAATTCTTTTGTGCCAGAAATTGTAGCAATCCTCGGCAGAGGCATTTGGTTCACAGCCCAAAAGCTGACACATTTTGTCGTCAAACACCATTCTGCGGGAGCTGTCCGATTTGTCAACTTCAAGGGTCCAGAAGCCTACATTCAGAGCGCTCAAAAGCTCCTGATTGGTCTCCTGAAGAAGAATTTGGTATCTGTGCTCATTCTTATCCTGCCTTATGCGGGTGAGGAGAAAGCTGGCGAGAACACGCACCTGCGAGGTGTCGTGAATACAGTATCTGGGGTTGTCGATGCCTACAAAGCCAACGGTTTTGTTGTTTTCGCGCAGCGGTACAGCGATAATACGCTGTACATTCTGCGCGTGGAGAACCTCCCATTCCAACGGTGAACTGTCTTTCAAAGGATCAAGGTTGAGAATTATGATATCGGGTTCGGTTTCAAATATATCCATCCAACGCTTAATTGCTTCGGGAGGTATACTTTGCAAATTTTCTTTTTGAGTGGATACATTGGGAGCGCACCATTCAAAGGTATTGTCCCAATAGCCGGGACGCATGGGATTGCGCTCAAAAAGATATGCACGGTCGGCCTGATAGAAGTCTCCGACGGAAGCCAGCACCTCGTTCACAGCCTGACTGTAATCGGAACATTCACTCAAAGCGTTCATATATCCCACTATCTTGTCTGCAAAGGCAAGCCTTTCGCTGGCGCTCTGGCTGACATATTCCTGCTTGGTTATGTCGAGGGCGACCTCCAGACGGACATTTTTTCCTTTGTAGGAAACAAGTTTATCCTTCAGCATGAGATGTCGGCCACAGTATTCGTTGCGGTTTTCCCAGATATAGAAAGAATCTTTTCGCAGAAATTTATTGGTGCAGAAATCACAGGGGGAATTCTTTCCGTGCAGCACCTTGTAGCACTTTTTGCCGTAGTAGTTTTTAACTCCGAACATCTTTTGTCCGGCGGGATTGAGATAATAAAGCTGATAGTTGTCGAGATCTGACAGATAGAATATGTCGTTTTCGGCATTTAAAATTGTCTGAGCCACCTCATTTACCGACTCTCGGTCGGAGTTTTTATCAAGGACGGACGGAGATGTATCGGACGATTTAAAAAGAGTATCTATATCTGAAACGCAGCCGGGCAAGAGAAAGTTTTTCTCGAATTCGCCGACTGAACATGGCTTTCCGAAAAGATATCCCTGAAGCAGCGAGGGATGCAGGTCTTTGAGAACATTGAGTTCTTCCACAGTCTCGACGCCTTCGCAGCAAACTCTGATATGGCTGCTGTCGGCAAGCTCTATTATGTTGCTGAGCAGACGGTAATTGTATGCGCTGTTCTGAATTTCTCTTACAAAGCAGCGGTCTATTTTTATTTCGTCGACAGCCAGTTCTTTAAGCCTTGAAAGACTGGAATATCCTGTACCGAAATCATCTACCGAGATGGCTATACCGATTTCTTTCCATCTTTTGAAAATGTCGTTGAGCTGGGGATAATTTGAAAGTTCCATGCTTTCGGTAACTTCAATGGTAAGAGCTTCTCCGGGCAAAGCACTGCTTTTGACGAGATTTATTATGTCGTCGGATATGGAATCGCTTTCCATCTGACTGTACGACATATTTATGCTCATATGGAAATCCGGAATGGTCTTACGCCAGCTGCGGCATGTTTTTAGAGCTTCTCGGGCCACCCACAGACCGACGGAGTATATGAGGTTGTTCTGCTCCAAAAGAGGGACAAACTCCATGGGTGATATGCTCCCGAAGCGGGGGGATGTATAGCGCAGAAGGGCTTCGGCTCCGTAAATTTTGTAGGTTTCGGAATGAACCTGCGGCTGATAGAAAAGCTCAAAGCCTTTAAAATTGTTTAGAATACTTTTTTGAAGATCTTCCTTGAGTTCAAGTTCTCTCAGCTTTGACTCATAATTTTCAGGTGTGAAAAATGTCAGAAGGCTTTTGCCGTTGGTTTTCGATTGGTCGAGAGCAATTTCGGCATACTGGAGCAAAGTTGACTCGTCATTGACATGATAGTCGGTATAGGAAACACAGCCTCCCGAAATCGTGCACTGACCTGAAAGACGATCCTGTATGCGGTCAAAAACAGCGGATATTTCCGATTTGGAAATAAGCGGAATATTGGCGGCAAACCAGTCGCCGTTTATACGGTATACCTTGTGTTTGTGCTGAAGTTCGTCCTCCATTATTCGGACTACATCACTCAAAACGGCGTCGCCGAAGTCACGGCCGTTTTTAAGATTGATGGATTTTAAATTGTCTATACCTACAAGAAGCAAAAATCCGGGAGTGAATTTTTTCAGAATACAGCGTATTTCGTTT
Organism: uncultured Eubacteriales bacterium; assembly: GCA_905199135.1. GTDB lineage: Bacteria > Bacillota > Clostridia > Oscillospirales > Butyricicoccaceae > SIG471. Next base: position 19,769 of record CAJKFC010000019.1, on the reverse strand, counting down.
TTTAATTCTTTATTGCGGAAGCCCCCTATCTGTTTGTTCGGATTCCTGCAGGAGAGACGCCCGAGAACATACAGGAGTTTGTCTGATTCATCACAGTATGAACTGCCGCGGCTGTTGATCCAGTTTATCTGTCCGTGCGCATTTTTTACACGGTAATTAAAATTGTATGTCTGAATTTTTCTGCTTATGAGATCATCCATAGTTTTTTGCAGACGGTAAATATCGCCGGGGTGTACTTCACGGCGCCAATCTGTAAGGGTACAGACAGTTTTTTTAACGGCAAATATATCGTCTGCCGATTCAACATTGTCGGAAAAATAGATGAGCTGTTTTCTGAAATCATAGAGATAATAGTAGTCCCCGGTACTTTTGGTAAGCTTATTTAAAACAGCGATGATATTTTCGAGAGAATTTGCAAAATTCGCTTCCATTTTTTGCCTCTATACACACAGTTGTAAATATATTTTTGAGCGGGCTTGTCCGTACTCAAACTAAATTATATCACTGTTTTTCAAAATAATCCAGCATTTTTCTACATTTTATACAGGAAAAAAGACCCTTGACATTTAATTGAAAATTATGTATAATGAACACTGTTCAGAATGGAGGAACCTTATGAATACCGTTGTCACTTCTAAAGAAGAGATACTCAAAAAGAGCCGTGAACTTATACGGGAAAAGGGAATAAGACATATGAATATAAGGGCGGTAGCCTCATTTTGCGGTGTATCCGTAGGCTCCGTATATAATTATTTCGATTCCAAAGCGGAGCTTTTGGGGGCTGTTATCAAAAGTGTCTGGCAGGATATCTTTCATTTTCCCGAAGGAGAAGACATGTTTTGCGACACTTTGACCTGCATCTCGTGGATATATGAAAGAATGGAATACGGAAGCAAGCTGTATCCCGACTTTTTTACATATCATTCGGTAGGTTTTTTGCAGGATGAAATAGCGGGCGGAAAAAAGCTGATGCAAAAGACATGGCAGCACATTTTAGACAGTCTGCAATCGGTACTTTGCAGGGATAAAAAAATAAGAAAAGACGCTTTTGATGAAAAATTTACATCGGAAAAATTTGCGGATATGCTTTTTTCTCTGATGATAGCGGCAATGACGCGCCGCGATTACGACCCGTCGCCTTTGCTTACGATGGTCACAAGAAGTCTGTATTAAAATCCCGCCGCAAGGCGGGGTAAAAAATGCCTAAAATGAACATAGTTCAGAAATAATAAAACACAGAAAGAAGGAAAAAAATGCAAGCTTTTGTAGAAACTTTGTTTGACGCGGTTTATTTGATTTCTGTGATTACCATCGGAATCTTGATGATTCGCGGCAGTAAGGGAAATCGCCAGTTCCGGCTGTTTGGCTTTATGGCGGTGGTTTTGGGTGCGGGAGACGCCTTTCATTTAGTGCCGAGAGCCTATGCCCTATGCACAACGGGACTGGAAAATTACACCGTTCCGCTGGGACTCGGAAAATGGATAACCTCGGCCACAATGACGATTTTTTATGTTCTGCTCTATCATGTATGGAGAAAGAGATATGACATAAAAGGTAGAAACGGAGTGACGGCGGCGGTATATATTTTGGCACTTGTACGCATTATTCTGTGTATGATGCCTCAGAACAACTGGCTAAGCGCCGATTCGCCTCTCTCGTGGGGCATATACAGGAATATCCCTTTTGCTCTTTTGGGACTTTTGATAATCGTTCTGTTCTATAACAGCGCAAAAGAGAAAAAGGACAAGGCATTCAAAAATATGTGGCTGACAATAGTTTTGAGCTTTGGTTTTTATATTCCTGTTGTACTCTGGGCAGATGCCGTGCCGATTATCGGCATGCTGATGATTCCAAAAACCTGCGCCTATGTATGGACTGTTCTAATAGGCTATAAGGCCATGAAAACCGAGTGCAAATAAAAAAGACTGCCCTTTTAGTGCAGTCTTTTCTGTTGTCATGTTATTCCTCGAGTATCGCCTTTGCGGCGGCATATTTTTTGCGGAAATAGACGAGCATTTCCTCAGATATACCGGGAATACCCAAAAATCGGCTTTGGTCGGAATTGTGGGCCAAATCTGCCAGCTTTACTTTTTTGGCAGTGGGATTTTGCTTTAAAGCTTTTACATATTCCAAATAGTCATCGCCCTTTTTGTGGGTCAGAAGTCTCAGCGGCTCCATGACTTCCTGCGGAAATATTTCCGCAAGGGATTCAAGGGTTACAGCGGTATCCTCCGCCACATCGTGAAGAAGGGCGACACACACCGAAATCTCATCGTCCATTTGCTCGGCAAGATGATATGGATGGAATATGTAGGGCATTCCCGCCTTGTCGGTCTGACCGTCATGGGCGGCATAGGCTATTTTCAAAGCCTTGTTTGTGAGATCTGTGTATATCAACGGAAATCCTCCTTTTCAGGTTATATATATATTTTATACCTGAAAAGAAAGGTGTCAATATAAAAATTATCCGAGGCGGAAACGCTGACTGTTTGAGCCCTTGCCTACGCACAGTATTGTTCCCGATGAAACGGTCTGAAATTTTCCCGTTGTGACGGGGGATATGCCGTTGGCAAGGGTGAGACCTCCCGAGAGATCGCGGACCTGCCATCCGCCGCCGTTTCTGTCAAAAATAAAGGAACAGTGAATGGGCGAAGCGTATTCCTCGGGGAGAACTATCTGGCATACCGAGGGGTCGCTGCCGATGAAAACTTCCTCGTCGGGGGTTAAAGGGAAAGACGCACCCGAAAACACTCCCGACACGCAGGACAGTGTGGGATTGGAAACGGGTTTGACGGTAGACGGGGTTTTTACAGCCTGGGTAACGGGTGCGGCAGATGTTTTCATATTGGCCTTTAAGGCGGCTATTCTCTGCTTTGTCTGGTCGGAAACGGGAGCGACGGGAGATGTCTGCTTTTCTTTGAGCTCTGCCGAGATCATCTTAATGCCGTAGAATATTCCCGGTATCCAGCACATGCCCAAATGCCACGATACTCTGAGCAGAAAATATACCCAGCCCCATATTCCCCAGCGGTTGTCTCTGAAAAGATGTGACAGTATTACGCTGATGCCGAATACCGCGGCACCCTGTTTGGCACCCTGCTTGGTTTTTTCCATGACTATTTTCCAGTTTGCAAAGGTGAAACCAAAGCCGTAAAAAGGCCCTGCAATGAGATACAGCAAGGGGTATCCGCCTTTAAAGCCTCCGCTGAACATTATAAATATAAACATGATGATGAAGCCTGCGGCGGCTCCTATCAGACCGCGTCTTGCGGCCGTGCCTTTTTCAAAAGTCATAAAAATTTCCTCCTTCTAATTTAGCTGAATAATGGGCTCTCCGTTTTTATCCAGACACAGCACCGTGTCCGAATCGACACGCACCATGAAATTTTTGACCAGTTTGGTGCCGTCACTCGAATTGAGTATGCCGTCACACAGGGGATTTATCAGGTATGTTTTGTTCTGACTCCATATCACCGAGCAAAAACGGGGCGGAATTTCCGTAGAATCCAGAATAAGCTGACACAGCGACGGGTCTGAGCCTATGGTGATTTCTTCTTCGGGCATAAGCTCCAAAGTGCTGCCGCTGTAAGAGCCTGTCAGAACGGTGAGAGTGCCTGTTAAAACCGCGTTTTTAACAGGCGGCGCGGGAGGCACGGGTTTGACGCTCTCTGCCGCGGGAGAAGTTTTGCCCATACGGCAAAATCCCGCTGTATTGAAGAACAGGGCAGGGACAAAAAACAGGCTTGCGGTAAATGTGTTGGCGGGGACGGCGAAGCCCTGTAAAACTATTATCCCATAATAGATTAACACCGAAATAATACCTGCGCCGAAAGATGACCTGCTCGGTTTAAAGGCTGTGACCGACGCCGATATGGCGGCAAGGACAGAGGCAAATAAAATAATATACTTCATTTTCAAAGGAATATACGGCAGACTGTATATTCGATAGAAAACAGAATCGTAAAAAAGAAAGATAACGGCGCCGAGATAGATCAAAAGAGACAGCGAAGAGCCGTATGCCGCCCGCTTGACAGAGATTTTTGATTTGCCGAGGACTTTACCAAAGAAGACGGCAGCCAAAGGCGCCAGCGCAAACAATAAGTAGATGACAGGTCCGTACATATAATTACCTATCCTTTCGATGATTTTATGAGGTTTCCCGAAGAGTCGTATATCTTCCATATGAGACCTCTGTTGACCTCCGCCCATTTGAGGTAGGGAATAAACAGCTCTTCTTCGATATCGCTGTTTACGGTAAAATGCACTTCGGGCTCTAAAAAGGCGGAAGGAGCAGAAATGGTCATGAGTATATTCCACGGATTGGAACCCGATGAATAAACCCCATCGTTGAGAAGAATATTGGTGACATAAATCATCGCGTCTGTGTTTTTGGTAAGTACGGTATAAAAACTGCCGTCGTCTAAATACCAGTTGTCGTCGGGAAGCACGGCGCAGTAAGACTGCGGTATGTCGTCAAGGGTGAAAATACCGACGGCGCAGTCATACTCTCCCGATTCAAAGAGGGAAATAGTGGCGTGATTTGTAAGAAGAATGTACGAAACACCCTGGGAATTCAAAGCCGAGATAATAGCTTCGCCTGCTTCATCGGGAGTGAAAGTGTTTTCAGAAGACTGGGAGACACTTTCGGAAGGCTGAGAAGAACTTTCTGTATCTTCGGAAGTGAGATTGGGCACCGAGGGCAGAACCGGGGAATATGTACCCGATGTAAGACCTGTGGACTCAAAAATGCCGTGTTTGTTGCGGCGGTACTGGGTGTAAACACTGTTTATAAAGCTGACTTTTCCGTCATCGCCGTAGGACAGCCCGGTAAGAATATTTCCGTATTCATCGGTGGTGTAATCGTAATCGGTATAACTTTTTGAGGTATTTCCGTTTTGGTCGACCGTTTCGGATACGGAAGACACGATTTCCCCGTTTTCGTCATGTTCGTAGACATGGTCGGTATAATATGTTTGCGTGTTTCCGTCGGCATCGGCAGCAGTCAATTCGGTCTTTACAAGAACGCCCTCACGGTCATAGCGATTGACAATAGTGACATTGTCTGTCTCAGATGTAGTCGAGTATGTCTCGTCATCATGGTATTCGGTAGTTATGCTCTGAACAACATCGCCTTTTTCGTCATACATTTCATAGTTTTCCGAAGAGACTTTGCCGTACTCATCGTATTCGATGACACGCAGAAAATATGGGGTGCCGTCGGCGTTATGTACGGAGAGAGTCAGACCGTCATTTCCAAAATCTGATATACCTTGTGCGCCGTCAGAATCTGAATATTCCAGTATTTTTCCGTCGGAGGTATAATATTCAGAATAGCGGAAGCCGTTATCGTAGAGTCTGCCGATCGATACTCTGCCGTCGTCCAAAAAAGTGTAAGAGGCGGTATAGTAGTGACTTTCGGCATCGGAAAGGTTGATATTTTCAGGGCTGTCCCACGAATAGCGACATTCATGATTTTTTATCCATATTGTGCCGTCGGGCTGAACATTGCCGTAAATCTCGGGCAGATCAGGGGGATATTCCGAGGTGGCGCCTCTCGGCAGCAGAAAAAATGCCGCCAAAATTACAATAAAAACCATTGAGACAGCTAAGAGCCATTTGGGGAAGCCTTTGCTTTTGGGCGTGGCGCCGCCGTTATCGGTGTCGTCATAACAGCAGGTTTCTTCCGCCTTTTCGTGTAGTTTGACGGCGGGCTCATGGACTTTAACCTCGGCGGCTTTTGCAGGAGATGAAAGGGAGACAGTTGGCTTTTTGTCACGATAAAGCGCTTCTGTCAGCTGCGAAACCGAGGAGTATTCTGAATTGAGACCCTTTTGAAGGGCTTCGGAAAAACTCTGCGTGACATCTATTCCGGCTGTATCGGAAAGAGGTAGCGGCTGTATTTTATTGGATAATTCCGCAGAGCCGCAGGGGTTTACACCGCTGACCATCTGATAGAAAACGGCGCACAGGTCCCGTATGTCCTTTTTTTCAAGAGTAGCTGTCGATTTGCGCACGCCGTAAAAATCAGTCAGCTCAAGAGAGCCGTCTTTGCGCAATATGATGCTTTCAGCGTCGATACCTGTGTGGCACACTCCCTTGCCGTGCATTTTGCCGACGGCGGAAAGTATGGGTTTCATAAGCGCAAGAGCCTGTTTTTGAGAAAAAAGCCTGCCCGAAATGTCTGCATACTGCTTTAAATCAATTCCTTCAGAAAACTCCGTGACTATGTATTCGGTGCCGTTTTCCTCGATAAAATCCACGGCATGAGTGATATTTTCAAGCCCTTTAAGGCGGCAAAGCAGGTCATATCTGCATCTGAATTCCTTAAGAGAGGCAGCAAAGGCAGCTTTGTCCGATTTATCGATGGGAATGACGGAGCTTCCGTCTCTTTGGACAATGTCTGCGGGAAATAGCTCGGAGACTCGGAGAACTTTCTCTTTATCGGAACCGAGGGCTGTGTATACTGTATATTCGGAAGTCTGTCTTACAGCCGTTCCCAAAAGGTAGTTACCGCCGATTTCTGTAAAGGGAGGAAGGGTGCGAAAGCACGATTTTACAACCCTCGGAGCATAGCCGCATCTGTGGCACGGAAAACCCGAATCGAGACTTTTCATGCAAAAGGGGCATAGAGGATATGTATTTGCCATATGGATTATACTCCCTCCTTTGAGGACTCAAGATCGGATATCAGCTCGTCCAAAACCGACAGGGTCTTTTCCATGGAATAGACATATTTACTGTCGGGCAGGGAACGGATAAAGGAGCAGAACGACTCGCCTATGCCGCTTTCCTCGATGTGGAGATTGCAGGAATAGGCTCCGCCGATGAATCCTTGAACGGCGTAGATGTGAAGACCGAATTTCGGGTCGCAGGTCAGCGTAAGATAGGGCGGAATGGGCAGTTTTTCGGTGTCGGCTATACAGCCCTTTACATTTCCGCAGGCGATGTCGTCGCGGAAAGAACGCAGTATTTCTATGCGGGTCGCCATATTTACAGGCATTATGAGCTCGGGAGGCAGATCTATTGCCACGCCGTCTTTTGCGAACTGCCTGAGACCTTGTTCTGAAAAAATGGTGTAGTAGTTTCCCGTAAGTTTTCTCAGGCGTTCGAATCTCTTGTCGCTCAGCTCGATGAGCATTTCCCTGTTCGGAACATCGGGGCGGAAATGCTTTGCTATTCTGTCGCGGGTGTAGTAGTGCCCGAGACAGGGCTGTGTCATAAGAGTATAGTAGCTGTCTTCGTCGGTGCCCTGCATGTATGACGAGAGCACATGCTTGATGTCGTTTGAATATGAGTTTAACGGCTGACATTCGTTTAAAACCTGTGAAAAACGGCGCTCATACAGTTCGATAAGCTGGGGATCTGTCTCGATACGGGCGATGGAAAGTTTTGAGTCGAGACGGATAAGACAGCGGGGAGTTATGATAAAAAAGGGCAGAGGGTCTATGTCGGCAAAGGCTCCGGAGTTTTCAAAATAGTAGTGGGCAAAATGTCTGCCGCCCGACACAAGGGAAAGGGGCAGAAGTCTTTGCAGAGTATGCAGATTGGCCTGTCTGTTGTCTTCGCCCGTTCTGTCGGGCAGAAAAGGCACCATCTGGCGGACGGTGAAATCCCGTCCCGAACGCCACAGCTGAAACAAGTCGGATATTACCGAGCAGGCGGCAGGTATGTAAAGGGAAATACAGTTGTTTTCTTTGGCGGTTTCATGAAATATTATTGAGCGGAGAGCCGCCTCTATCTGAGGTCTGCCGGGAATCAGACAGGGAGACGAGGGAAAAACCGATATCTCGGAAAAATCCCTTGCGGGAGAACGGGAGGAAAAATGGAGCTGTGAAAGCTCGGAAAGCAGACCGCATATGGCCTCCTGTGTGCGGTATATGTCCTCTCCCTGCAAAAGCATTTCATAGTAAAGGCTCAACTCCCTTGACTGGGGAAGGGTGAGCTGAAGATATTGGCTCAGCCTGCGCACGGCGGTATAGGGCAGAAGTCTTTCATCTTTAAGAGCCTTGTGTATAGATGTGCGTTCAAGACCTGTGTTTTTCGCGATTCTGGCGATGGGCTCGCCTCTTTTTTCGATAAGTTCTTTTAAATAAACGGAAAATCTTGACATACTGTGATTCCTCCGTAAAAATAATTTACAACAATATTAAATATATTATAACATTTTTTGACCCTTTGTGTGCCTTAAAGTGTTATAAGTAAGTGCAAAAATAAATGTAAAATTCTGTCACACTTTTTGTCACAGAAAATCTCGGTCTCAAAGTATCTTTTTTTACAGAAGACATGCTTTTTATGGCATAAAAAAAGACAGGTGTGATTTGTCTGATATAATAAAACAAAAAACAAGGGGGTATGAGTATGCCGAAAAAAGCGTTCGGAGTGTTTGTCATTTTATCGTCATGCGTTCTGATGCTGATAATACTTATTATGCTGTTCGGCAGTCAGTTCGGAATCAGTACGATAAGAGAAAAAGAGACGCTCTCTATGGACAAACTCATGGAATACGCAGATACCAAGGACGGGGTTACCACCATTCCCGATCTGTATATGCTTTACGAAGTGCTTAAGGAAGAGAATGAAAACGTGGAGAGTACGGAAGATATCGACGATTTTATGCTGAAAAAGCTCAAAAGCGGGGATTATCCCAAGAGAACGGTCGTCAATCCCGAGGAAGACGAAGAGGTTATATATGATACATACAGAGAGGGCATAAAGAAAATCATAAGGGATGCTTCGGGCGGGGCGAGCATAACACCTGTCGAAACACCGTGGGGAAATATCGGAGGATAGATATGAAAAGAAAACTGAAAAGAATCGCGGCTTTTATTCTCTGTATCCTTCAGCTCACATGCCTTGTCGGAACAGGTTCTCTTGCCGATGAGGAAAAAGAAATAGACCGCATGACGGGAGGATATGCCGAAAGTGTCTCGAAAAAGTACATAGATTTTTTCAGGGGAGTCACATATAAATATCTGTACGACGACAGTTTTTACTCATCGAATATGATGTATTCCTCCATTGTCAACGATACCTTCGGCTATGTGAGTGTAAAATGGGGTCTCGGAATGATGGATGAGGAGCTGGATTATGAGAGCTGCATAAGGGTGCTTGCCACCATAATTCAGATGCAGGAAAACGGCTTTACATCGTCATATGCCAACCTTTCTCAATATGATTCGCTGAAATCGGTGGCGGAATACGGCATGGATATAATCGACATAGTCGCAGGCTCAATAGCGGTGGAGGGCATCAAAGGTGATTTGGGAGAGAAGATAAGCGATGCACTGGGAGTGTCTATCGATTTGGCCGGTCTGACCTTTGACACACTGGAGGAGTATAAATTTATAGATTCCCTGCTTTCGGGCTATGAGAATCATGCGGCTTTTCTGAGAGCGGTCAGAGACAACACGAAGATACTGGACGAAATGAGAGAGGCGGCGGGCGATATGCTGGATATCGTGCATAAATCGGCCGAAATACGCCTTGAAGCCGTTAAAAACCTCGATGACAGCGTAATGGAGCTGGCGATGAACGATGTGTTCAGCGACGCTTTGCTGGATGCTCTCAAATCGACCGACACATACGCAAATGATCAGGCCGTAAGAGCCATACTGGACTGGAGCGAGGAGCAGAAAAGCATGGTCATGTCGACTTTCGGCGCGGCTTCCACGATTTATAAGCTCGACATGCTGGCAGGAGATATGCTTTTCGGAACAACAGACATATATAAGCGATTTGCCGAGATAGAGGCGCTTTATTGGGTTACAAACGCCGTGCAGGATGAGATAGGAGAAACTGTCGTCATGAGCAGCGATCCGTATAAAAATCTCGAACACGCCCGAGAGGTCGTGCCGCTTTTTCAGTATCTCATACTGCTCAGGATGAGGAGTGAATACTGCCTTCAGCAGATGGTCTATCAGGATGCACAGGCTTTCAGCCTGATAAAGCTCATGTTCGACGATACCGACGCGGCGGTCGATTACTACCTCAAGATGGAGGAGTTTTTCGACAGAGCGTGGAAAGAGGTGTCGGCTATCCTGGACTATGAATGGGAAGGCGGCAGCACCTCGGAAGGTGACTTTATGAATAAGCTGGCGGAGCTTGCGGCGCAGTGCGGGGTGATATCCATAGGCACCGAGGATTACACGGCTTCCGACGGATACAGCAGCATACCGAAAGAGCGCATAACAGGTCTTTTGAGCGCCGATATATATGACTACGACCGAGACGGAGCGGACGAGCTTGTAACCGTGAGGTTTGAGGACAACGGCGGCGACGAATGGGCAGACGAAAGCATATGCTATATTTCCGTATATGAAAACAGCGGAGGAGAAATCGTTTTATCCGATGAGAAACAGACAAATATCATGTCGCTGAGAAACATGGAGAACGACAGTTCCGTTCAGCTTTCGAGGTATACCGATGAGAGCGGAAAAACCGCCCTCTATCTCGACTTTTTCAATAGAATGATCGGATGCTCTTTCGGAGTGATAAAGATCAGCTACGACGGGACATCACTGGGTGTGGTCAAGGCGGTAAAGGGTAGTGAATTTGAATTCGATGCCGGTGTTTTCACATCTGAAAGCGATGATGTGCTGCAGGGAGTTTGGAATCAGGAGTTTTATCACTACAATGACGATGACTACGGCTGGGCCGTTATGGACGATGTAAAGACAGCCAAACTGGAGCAGTACAGGGAGACATACAGACAGAAGATGAACGAGATGAACCTTGACATCCTGATCCCGTCGGGAAGTTATTTAAATCCCGACAGCCCCGATGTTGGAGAGTATACTCCCGAAAGGGAAGAGGAGTTCAATAAAGAGGTAGAAGCTTTGGAACAGTTCTATTACGACGACTGCGTAAGAAGGACATACGAGAGATTTACACCTACTGACGGCGGGGAGCTCACAGAGCTGTGCGGAATTCTCGCTCCGACATTTTTCAATGAAAATACGGTGGACAGCGGAATGGGCTTCAATTACAGCGCCGTAAGGCTGATATGCTTCGATTCATCGGGAGTTTTGGACAATTTCAGATAATCAAAACTGTGCATGTATTTTTCACTTTGCGGTCACATGTTTTGTCACAGCTTGGCCTTGAAACGATACTTCTGTAAAATAGAGATGATTTATTTTATTCGAAGGAGATGAGGCGGTTGCTCAAAATAGCTGTCTGCGACCCTAAAAAGTCCCACAGGGACGCCCTGTGCGACGCTTTGGCCAAGCTGCTTTTTGACAGCGCGGAATATCGGTTTGAATTCTTTTCAAAAGGCGAAGAACTGGTGAGCAGAAGAGATTTTCAGCTTGTCTTTCTCGAGATAGCTCTTGACGGAGATATGAACGGCTTTGAAACGGCGGGAAAAATAAAATATCTCTCCCCCGAAACCGACATAATATTTCTCACCGAATTCGGTGAATACATAGGAGAGGGGTACAGGTATCACGCCTTCGATTTTCTCATAAAGCCTGTGTCCATGGGCAGACTTCAAGATACCATGGAGCGATATCTCACCGAAAAGAGAAAAAGACCGGCCGACTTTTTAAGTGTTACGGCAAACAGGGAGAATATCAGGCTGCCACTTCGGGATATATATTTTCTCGAAAGTCAGAAACGCAAGGTGACGGCGCGCACGGCGGAAGGAGACGCGGAATTCTACGCAAGGCTTGACGATCTGGAAAATGTGCTTAAAGACTCGGGTTTTGTCCGCTGTCATCAGAGTTATCTTGTAAACGCAAGGTACATAAGAAGGGTAAACAGTTCCGAGCTGGAGCTTATGGGCGGACTGCGCCTGCCTGTAAGCAGGACACATATAAAAAATATAAAAGCTGCCCTTGAAAATCAGACAGGCAGCATATAGGACAGAGATAAGGAGAATAAAATGAATTTGGTGAGATGTAAAAACGGACATTTCTACGACAGCGATAAAAACGGAGACATCTGTCCCTACTGCGCAAAACTTGAGCAGAATACTCAGGTTACAGATAAAATTGAGGAGGAAATCCATACAAAACCTGTTGAACCTCCCAAAATGCCGGTAAAAGAGGAGATAAAGCCTGCGGCAAAGAACGATAAAGAAAATACAGCTGAGGAAAACGACGATTTTACCGTGGAGTACTATTCAAAGGCCATAGGGGCGGAGCCCGTCGTCGGCTGGCTCGTCTGCATAGAGGGCGAGTACAAAGGCGAGAGCTTTCCTCTGAAATCGGGACGAAATTTCATAGGCAGGGCGGCGAATATGGACATAGTTTTGAGCGCCGATTACAGCGTGGCAAGGCTGAGACATGCGTCTGTAATATATGAGCCGAGAAGCCGCAAATTCATAGTGGCGGCGGGAGAGTCGAGGGAGCTGTGCTATCTCAACAATGAAGTGGTGCTGTCAAATATGAAGATGGAAGCATATGATGTGCTCAATCTCGGCGGCACAAGCCTCATGCTGATACCCTGCTGCGGCGAGCGATTTTCCTGGGAGGACGGTCTGTCAAAGTAAAAAAAGGCATAAAAAAGCCACCCATTCGGGTGGCTTTAAAATTATTCTTCGCGGAAGGTGACTTTTCCGTCCTCTATGGAGTCGACTATGGCGAGAGACTGGAGATTTACTCCCTGTTCTCTCAAAAGCTTGCCGCCGTCCTGAAATCCTTTTTCTATGACGATTCCGCAGCCTGCAAGATTGGCGCCCGACTGTCTGACTATCTCCATAAGACCTTTGAGAGCCTGACCGTGGGCGAGAAAATCATCGATGACCAAAACACAGTCGCTTTCATTCAAATATTTTTTGGCCACCTGCACCTCAAAGAGCTCTCCTCTTGTATAGGAGCGAACGGGAACGGTGTAGAGCTCTCCGTCGAGGTTTTTGGACTTTGTCTTTTTTGCAAAAATCACATCGGCGTTGTCAAAATACTGGGCGGCTATGGCGGCTATGCCTATGCCCGAGGCCTCTATGGTCAAAATTTTATTTATTTCTTTTTGCGGAAAACGGCGTCTGAATTCCTTGCCTATTTCCTGAAGCAGAGTTATGTCCATGCGGTGATTCAAAAAGCTGTCAACCTTGAGCACCCCGCCGTCCTTGACCTTGCCGTCCTGCAAGATTCTGCGCTTTAAAAGTTCCATATCCCGACCCCTTTTCTTAAATCGCCGCCCTCATGTCGCATCGGCAGCGTTCTGTATGTGTAAATTATTTCTTATTATATCATTTTTTCGGGGAATCGGCAAGCGGAAAATAAAAATTTCTGATGTTATGCACCATATTTTTTGCCGCTTTTTGGTAAGAATTGTCGGAAATATGGATTTTTGAAAAAAGTGTGGCGAAAGGGCGAAAAGTATGGTAAACTAAAAGAAAATTGCGCGTATATCGTCGGCAGTACGGGCCGACAGTTTCTACCTCCCGCCGAATCGGGAGACTACGCTTTATATAAAACGCCGTCGGCTTTGATACGGCGTTTTCTTTGCGTGGGGCAGGCTGCCCGGCGATGCGCGGTGTCATAGTAAGGAGTTTTTATATGTCTGAACAGAATGTGTATCGCCTCGACGGCCGCGTGCCCCTGCCGAAAGCCCTGGCTTTGGGTATTCAGCATGTGCTGGCAATGTTTTTGGGAAATGTATCCCCGCTGCTCATCATAGCTGGCATGCTCAACATGGATGTTTCCCTCAAGACCTCCCTCATTCAGAACGCCATGTTTATTGCCGGTGTAGTCACCCTCGTGCAGCTCTACCCCATATGGAAGATAGGCTGCGGTCTGCCCGTGGTAATGGGAACAAGCTCGGGCTTTATAGGCACATGTAAGGCCATAGGCGGAACCTTCGGCTACGGAGCCATACTGGGCGCGTCGCTGACAGGATCTATTTTGGAGATAATTCTCGGCTTTTTCATCAAGCCTTTGAAAAAGCTCTTCCCGCCCGTCGTCACAAGCCTTGTCATAATGTCCATCGGCCTTTCTCTTCTGCCCGTCGGTATAAACTATTTCGCAGGCGGTTCGGGCGCTGCCGACTTCGGCCACTGGAAGCACCTTTTGGTAGGTCTCATCGTGGTGGTCGTGATAGTTTTGCTCAAGCAGTTCACAAAGGGATTTTTGAGCGTTTCGGCAATACTTATAGGTATAATTGTGGGATATATCGCGGCGATAGCCATGGGAATGGTCGATTTTCAGCCGGTGGCCGACGCTGCATGGATAAGCCTTCCCAAGCCCCTCTTTATGCTCGATATCAAGATGGAGTTCCACTGGCAGGCAATGGTTGCCATGGCCATCATGTTCGTCGCCACAGCAGTTGAAACTGTCGGCGATATCTCGGGTATTACAAACGGCGGTCTTGACAGAGAGCCCACCCATCAGGAGCTCTCGGGCGGCGTAATCGCCGACGGCTTCGGAAGCCTTGTGGCCGCCCTCTTCGGCGTTTTGCCCAATACATCTTTCAGTCAGAATGTAGGACTTGTCGCCGTGACGAAGGTAGTAAACCGTTTCTGCATAATGACAGGTGCGGTATTCCTCATTCTCTGCGGCTTTGTGCCCAAGCTCTCGGCTCTCTTTTCGGCAATGCCCCAGTCGGTGCTGGGCGGCGCCGCCGTCATCATGTTTGCCATGATACTTGTCAGCGGCATGCAGTCTCTGCAGCGTGAAAAATTAGACGGAAGAAACGGTATGATAGTGGCTCTGGCTCTCGGTCTCGGTGTGGGACTGGGAATGGTGCCCAGTGCCCTCGATCAGATGCCCGAGTGGGTCGGTCAGATATTCGCCCAGAACGGCATTATCATGACATTCGTCATAGCTACCGTCATGAATCTCATACTTCCCAAAGACAAAGAATAAGACAGGATTCCCGGGGCTGTCCGTAATGCCGGGGCGCATTACGGGCGGTCTCGGATTTTTTTGAAAAATATTACAAAAAATATCGACAAGGCACAGCCTTTTTGATAGAATATAGTTAGAAAGGAATATTTATCATGTTTAATAGAAAATCCTTTATTGCGCTTTTCCTTGTGTCTGCAATGCTCTTGTCTTTGCTTGCAGGCTGCACAGGCAAGACAGAAACAACAGCTTCCACTGAGACTACGACAGCAAATTCCGAGTCCACCGAGGCAACAAGCGAGAAAACAGGCATATCCTTTACCGACCACGCAGGACGCACAGTCACCCTTGACGAGCCTGCCGAAAAGGTAGTGTCGGTGTACTATCTTTCCACATCTCTGCTTGCGGCTATCGGAGCCGAGGACAAGATTGTCGGCATCGAGATGAAGGCCGACACAAGAGCGCTTTACAAAGAAGCTTTCCCCGAGTTTTTGGAGCTTCCCGCAGTAGGCTCGGGCAAAGGAGTCAATGTGGAGGAGACGGCGGCTCTGGAGCCCGACCTCGTAGTTCTCCCCATATCCCTCAAGGATTCGGCAGAGCAGTTTGAACAGCTCGACATTCCCGTAGCCGTCATAAACCCCGAGACTATGGATACATTTTTAGAGACTGTTGACTTCTTGGGTATGGCAACAGGCTGCGAAGAAAAGGCCCGGCAGCTCATAGCCTACTATAAGGAAGTAATGGAAGATGTGTCCGAGAGAACGGCGAATCTTGAGGACAAGCCCTCTGTGTATATAGCAGGCAGCGATATGCTCCGCACAGCAGGCAGCGGCATGTATCAGAACGACCTCATCGAGATGGCGGGCGGCGTAAATGTTGCAGCCTCCATTGAGGACAGCCAGTGGGCAGATATTTCTGCAGAGCAGCTGGTGACATGGAATCCCGACAAAATCTACCTTGTGTCTTACAGCGACTACACAAGAGATGAGTTTGTATCCGATGAGCGTTTCGCTTCTCTCGACGCCGTAAAGAATGCCGACAGCTGTGTGACGGTGTTCCCCGGCGAGCTTGAGCCCTGGGATTATCCCACAGCTTCCAGCGTTCTCGGAATACTCTGGCTGGCAAATCAGCTCCACCCCGATGTGGTGACAGCTGAAGAGGTGGAGACGGCGACTGCCGAGTTCTATCAGACATATTTCGGAATTGAATAAAACATTTTAAAATAAAGGAGGGATCGGCATTGCGAAAAATCTTCCGGGTGATACTCATCGTCTGGATAACAGTGCTGGTCCTTTCTGTCTGTATCGGCCGCTATCCCATAACATTGAGCGATATGCTGAATATTTTTATGGGAAAGCCCCAGTCCGATACCGTGTCGGCGGTGTTTTGGGGCATAAGACTGCCGAGAGTATTGGCGGTGGCATTCGGCGGCGGAGCACTGGCTCTTGCAGGCGCAGTTTTTCAGACGGTGTTTTCAAACCCTCTGGTATCTCCCGATGTACTGGGAGTGACGGGAGGGTGCTCTGTGGGAGCGGTATTCGCCATACTTTTTCTGCCATCATTCATGCTGCCAATATCATCTTTTGCATGCGGCGCAGCGGCGGTGCTTTTCGCCCTGTTCTTGGCAAAGTTTGTAAAGTACAACAAGGTTTTGGGTATGGTTCTGGCAGGCATCGCTGTGGGCAGTGCCTCATCGGCGGCGCTCATGTTCATGAAGTTTTTTGCCGACCCAGAAAAACAGCTGGCATCGATAGAGTATTGGCTGATGGGAAGTTTTCAAAATATAAGCGGATACCAAAAACTGACTGTCATACTGGCTTTGGGCATTCCGTGCTGTCTGATATTGTATTTTCTGCGCTTTCCAATACAGCTTTTGGCATTGGGGGACGACTCGGCCGAAAGCCTCGGAATAAGACCAAACGCCGTAAGGCTTTGGGCTGTATCAGCCGCCACGGTTTTGGTGGCGGTGGTGGTGTCGGCGGCAGGCACGATAAACTGGATAGGTCTTGTGGCGCCCCACATTGTAAGGCTCATGGGCGGAAAGGACATCACCAAAAGCATGGGCAGCTGTTTTTTAACGGGAAGCGTACTTCTGATGGCGGCAGACCTTTGCGCACGGTCGCTGACAAGTCTTGAAATACCGATAGGAATTTTTACATCGCTTTTCGGAGCGGCATTTTTGGCCTTTCTCATTTTCAGAGGGGGTCTTGCGAAAGGGGGCAGAGAGGTATGAGCCTTTCAGTGTCGAATCTCACAGTCTCCCTCGGCGGCAAACATGTGCTGAGAGACATTACCTTTGAGCTGCCCGAGAGGGGAATGTATTTTCTTTTAGGCCCCAACGGAGCAGGCAAAACTACCCTTTTGAAAGCCGTCAGAGGTCTTGTAAAGGCAGACTGCGGAGAGATAAAGTGGCAAAAAAGACCGATAAAGAGCTATTCGGCAAAGGAGCTGGCAGGTGAGATGTGCTATCTGCCTCAGCAGACCCCGAGCCTTGACATGAGCGTCATGAGCTTTGTCCTTTTAGGGGCGGCCCCCTATTTGAAATGGGGAGCTGTGCCGGGAGAAAAGCACAGAGAACAGGCACTTGCAGCTCTTAAAGATTTGGGCATAACCGAGCTCGCCGACAAGTCGATGGAAGAAATAAGCGGCGGAGAGAGACAGCTTGCGGCTTTGGCTCAGGCTTTGGTGCAAAACTCACCTCTTATGCTTTTGGACGAGCCAACGGCAAATCTCGATGTAAAGCGTCAGAGAGATTTTTTTAATCTTTTGAGAGAAATAGTAAAAATAAGAAAAAAGTGCGCCCTTCTGAGCGTTCACGACCCCAATCTGGCGCTGAATTACGGCGACGGAGTAATAGTTCTCACGGGAAGTGAAACGACATTTTTAAAGGGTGCACAGGATATAAAAGAAAGGCTGTGCGGCGTACTTCGCCCAATATACGGGCAGGAGCTTGCGCTGTCGGCCGACGGATTTTGTTATTGGAAAACCCAAAGGAGGCTTTAATATGTTTACCGCACAGCAATATGTCAAAGCTTCCTCCCTTGAGGAGGCATTTGAACTCAATAAGAAAAAGAGCAGCGCTGTTTTGGGCGGAGGTTGCTGGCTCAGGCTGGGAAAACGCTCTATCGGCACAATTATAGACCTGTCGGGTCTGGGGCTTGACAAAATAGAGGAAAAAGACGACGGCTTTTATATAGGCGCCATGGTGACGCTGAGACAGCTTGAAACCGACGCAAGGCTCAAAGAGGTGTTCGGCACAGGATTTGCAGATATGACCCGACACATCGTCGGCGTGCAGTTCAGAAACTGCGCCACTTTGGGCGGCAGTCTATTTTCAAGGTTCGGTTTTTCAGACATACTCACCTATCTTCTCGCCCTCGACTGTCAGGTGGAACTGGTGGGAGCGGGCACTGTGTCCCTCGAGGAATTTTCAAAGATGCCCTTTGACAGAGATATTCTCAAAGGTATAATAATAAAGAAAAACGGCAGGAAGGCCGTGTATGAGAGCTTCAGAAACACCGAGACCGACATTCCTGTGCTGACCTGCGCTCTGTCGCAGCTGGGAGATGAGCTTAGACTCGTCATAGGCGCAAGACCTGCAAAAGCCGCAGTCATAGACGGCGTGTCTTTGGAAAATGCCGATTCTCTCATGGAAAAGGCAAAGGCTCTGACCTTCGGAGACAATCTCAGGGCAAGCGGAGAATACCGCAGACATTTGGCGGGCGTTTTGACAAACAGAGCTCTTAAAGCTTTGCAGGAGGTGAAATAATGCAGATAACGGTAAATCTTAACGGCAAAAGAGTTACGGGAGAGATAGCTCCCGATACGGTGCTTTTGGATTTTGTAAGAGAACAGGGCTGCCTTTCGGTAAAGAGAGGCTGCGAGACCTCAAACTGCGGACTTTGCACCGTCCATATGGACGGAAAACCCGTCCTCTCCTGCAGCGTGCTGGCGGCAAGAGCCGACGGAAAGAGCGTCACCACCCTTGAAGGTCTTCAGAAAGAGGCCGAGGAATTCGGCGCATTTCTGGCAGACGAGGGCGGAGAGCAGTGCGGTTTCTGCAGTCCCGGATTTATAATGAATGTTCTGGCAATGGTGAACGAGCTTAAAGACCCCACAGAGCAGGAGATACAGCAGTATCTTGCCGGAAATCTCTGCCGCTGTACAGGCTATCAGAGCCAGCTGAGAGCCATAAAGAAATATTTGGCAATGAGACAGGAGGAGAGCAGATGAGT
This sequence comes from uncultured Eubacteriales bacterium, assembly GCA_905199135.1. Classification (GTDB taxonomy): domain Bacteria; phylum Bacillota; class Clostridia; order Oscillospirales; family Butyricicoccaceae; genus SIG471. The sequence goes on along the minus strand of CAJKFC010000019.1, from coordinate 751 downwards.
TATGTAAACAGCCGCGTCCGCAAAAAGGACGCCATGAGCCTCGTCACGGGCAAGCCTGTCTATACAGGGGATATGGTTCCTCAGAATGCCATTGTGGTAAAGCTTTTGAGAAGTCCTCACGCCCACGCAGTTATAGAGAACATTGATGTTTCTGCCGCCATCAAAGTGCCGGGAGTTGAAGCGGTTTACACCTGGGAAGATGTGCCCAAGGTGAGATTTACAACGGCAGGTCAGACCTATCCCGAGCCAAGCCCCTATGACCGTCTTATCCTTGACAGGCACATACGCTGTGCAGGTGACCCTGTGGCTATAATTGCAGCCGAAAATGAGGGCGCTGCCCAGAAAGCCATGAGACTTGTAAAAGTGAAATACAAGGTTTTGGAGCCCCTTCTCGATTTTACAAAGGCAAAGGACAACCCCATAATCGTCCACCCTGAGGAGGATTTCAAGGCTCTCTGCCCTGTAGGCGCAGACAACAAGAGAAATCTGTGCAGTACAGATATCTTTGAGGTGGGAGATGTAGAGGAGAGCTTTAAAAATTGTGATGTGGTTTTGGAGCGCACCTATAACACAAAGGCAAACAATCAGACCATGATGGAGACATTCCGCACATTTTCCTACATGGACGAGTATGGCAGGCTGAGCATCGTCAGCTCCACTCAGGTACCTTTCCATGTGCGCCGTATTCTGTCCAACGCCCTTGAGATTCCCAAGGCTCAGATAAGAGTTGTAAAGCCCCGTATAGGCGGCG
>CAJKFC010000018.1 GCA_905199135.1 uncultured Eubacteriales bacterium | reverse complement strand
ACCGATGACGAGGTGTAGAGCGAGGTGTTGACGGCGTAGCCCACCCCACCCGCGTCGATGACGACGAGATTGGGCTCTACTATTTCGGCTTTGCCCGATATATAATAAAACATATTTCCTCCTAACAAAAGCCGAACTTTTTGCCGGTCTTTCTCGAGTGACAGTGACATACCGCTATTGTCAAAGCATCGGCGGCGTCGTCTGGCTTTGGTATTTTATTCATTTTGAGTATCGCCCTTGTCATCTCCATGACCTGTCTTTTTTCGGCCCGTCCGTATCCCACCACCGCCTGCTTCACCTGAAGCGGTGTGTATTCAAAAGGCACCTTGCCCATGCTGGCGCAGCATTGGAGTATGACACCTCTCGCCTGTCCCACCTGAATGGCGGTTTTGACATTGGTGTTGAAGAACAGCTCCTCTATGGCTATCTCGTCGGGCTTAAACCGCTCTATAAGCTCTGTGATGTCATTGTGTATCTCACAAAGCCTCAGCGATATGTCTATCTCCGGCGCCGTCGTCACGGCTCCGTAGCCCACCAGAGAAAAATGTCTGCCGTCCCAGTCCAAAATGCCGTAGCCCACGGTGGCATAGCCGGGGTCTATGCCCAAAACTCTCAAGCTCTTTCCTCCAAAAGCTTTTTGACCGCTCTCATTACGCCGTATTTGCCCGACTCATATGTCAGACCGCCCTGCATATAGGCGATATACGGCTCTCTTAGAGGTGCATCGCAGGACAGCTCTATTGATGAGCCCGAGACAAATGCGCCTGCCGCCATGACCACCTGACAGTCATAGCCCGGCATATCCCATCCTTCAGGTGTGGCAAAGCTGTCGACGGGGCTTCCTGCCTGTATTCCCTGGCAGTATTTCAAAACATCTTTTTCGTTTCCGAATTTTATAGTCTGTATTATGTCGTATCTGTCTTCACTTACTGTGGGAGATACCTCATATCCCAGCTCTTCCAAAACAGCCGAGGCAAAGACCGCTGTCTTTAATGCCTGAGCTACAATATGGGGAGCCATAAAAAAGCCCTGAATCATATTTCTGTTCTGACCCAGTGTGGCGCCGCACTCGCCGCCTATTCCGGGAACGGTCATTCTGTAAGCCGCCTTTTCCACAAGGTCAGCTCTGCCCGCTATGTATCCGCCTGTCTGGGCGAGACCTCCTCCTGGATTTTTGATGAGGGAGCCGCAGATGAGGTCGGCTCCGAAGCTCAAAGGCTCATATTTTTCACAAAACTCGCCGTAGCAGTTATCTACTATTATTGCGGCTTTGGGATTTGCTTCCTTTATCTTCCTGCACAGCTCGCCTATCATCTCGCAGGACAGTGTGATTCTGTCGCCGTATCCCCTCGAGCGCTGAATGAACACTCCAGTTACGCTCTCGTCGGATACCGCCTCTATTATGGCCTTTTCGTCTGGAGCGCCGTCTTTAAGAGGCACTACTTTATAGTTGATTCCGTAATCCTTGAATGTTCCGCCTATGGCTCCTCTCTGACCTGTCACAGTCTGGAGGGTGTCATAGACATCTCCCGTCACCGACACCAGTGTGTCCCCCGTCTTTACGGTGGCAAACATGGCACAGGCTATGGTGTGAGTTCCGTTTACAAAGGTCTGTCTGACGAGCGCCTTTTCAGCTCCGAAAACTTCGGCGTATATGTTCTCAATGGCGTCTCTGCCCATGTCGTCATAGCCGTAGCCGCTGCTGGCGCCGAAGCAACTCTCCTGCACCCTGTACTTCTCAAAGGCCGCCATGACCTTTTCCGTGTTGTAAAAGGCGGTCTCGTCTATTTTATCAAAAAAAGGGCGTGCTTTATTTTCCGCTGCCTGTGCCAGCGATTTCAAATCTCTCATTTTATCTACCATCTATATCTTTCATCTATATCTTTGGCCAAAAGGCCTCATATTCTTTTTGAGCAGGCCTGTAAGCCGAGTTCTGTTGAATGCAGCCATCTATCTGGACAATATGTCGCCATATGCCTCAAGCCACCTCTGAGCGGCCGGGCCGACCTTGAGATTTAACTCAGCTCTTATACGGTGTTGCTTTGGATAGAGTTTACATAGCCCCTATGTCACCATAGGACCTCGGGAGCTCTTACCTCCCGTTTCCACCCTTACCCGCAAAAGCGGGCGGTATATCTCTGTTGCACTTTTCCTGAAGTCGCCTTCGGTTGATGTTATCAACTATCCTGCCCTTAAAGCTCGGACTTTCCTCACGCGCCACCTTTCGGACAGACGCGCGCGGCTGCACAGCCTGCTCCCTTATATTATACTTGTTTAAATGCAAAAAGTCAAATATATGTTGACATATTCAGTAAATAAATATATTATAATAATAGCTGTAACAAGGAGGAAAATTATGAATTTTGACGATTTTTTTGGTACCATGTACGGCAAGACCGTCAGCATAATCGGTCTCGGCGTCTCCAATATGCCCCTTATGAGGCTTATGGTGAAATACGGCGCCACCGTGACAGGCTTTGATAAAAAAGATTCCGAGCACATAGCCCCCTCTGTAAAAGAGGAGCTTTTTCATCAGATGGTGCCCTGTGTTTTGGGTGAAAACTATCTGGAAAACATACAGGCGGATTATATCTTCCGCTCTCCCGGCATAAGACCCGACCTCAAGGAGTTTCAGGAAGCTGTAAAAAACGGCGCAGTTCTGACATCGGAGATGGAGCTTTTCATGAAGCTTTGCCCATGCAAGGTAATAGGCATCACAGGCTCCGACGGCAAGACTACCACCACTACCATAATAGCCGAAATGCTCAAAAAGCAGGGCAAAACCGTACACATCGGCGGAAATATAGGCGCTCCCCTTTTGAGCAAGATACCTGACATGAAGGAAGATGACTACGCCGTTGTAGAGCTTTCGTCCTTCCAGCTCATGACCATGGACAATAGCCCCGACATATCGGTCATCACAAACATAGCTCCCAACCACCTCGATGTCCACAAGGACATGGACGAATATGTGGCAGCAAAGGAAAACATCTTTGTCCACCAGGACGAAAACGGTCTGTCGGTCTTCAACTTCAACTGTCCCTACACAGAGGAACAGCTCAAAAAGGCCAAGGGAAAAACAAGACTTTTCTCCCCTCACAAGGCTTTGGAAAACGGCGTGTGCTGCGACGACGAATGGATATATATCATGCAGGACGGACAGCGTGAAAACCTTATAAAAAGAAGCGATGTAAAGCTTGTGGGCTTTCACAATATCGAGAACTACATGGCGGCGGCTGCGGCTCTTTACGGCATAGTTTCAAAGGAAAATATGACCGCCGTGGCAAAGGAATTCGGCGGCGTGGAGCACAGGATAGAGTTTGTCAGAGAGCTGGACGGTGTAAAATATTACAATGACTCGATAGCCTCCTCTCCCACAAGGACGATAGCAGGCTTTCACTCTTTCAATCAGAAGGTGATTCTCATAGCAGGCGGCTCCGACAAGCACATTCCCTTTGACGGTCTCGCCGAGGAGATAACAGACCATGTAAAGGCTCTGTTTCTTGTAGGCCACACGGCCGAGGCCATAAAGTCGGCAGTCCTCAGTGCAAAGGGCTATGACGCCGAAAAGCTGCCCATCGAGATTTTCCCCAATCTCAAAGAGGCTGTAAACGCCGCGAGAAATATCGCAAAGCCGGGAGATATAGTAACCCTCTCCCCTGCCTGCGCCTCCTTTGACCTCTACAAAAACTTTATGGAGCGCGGCAACATTTTTAAAGATATAGTAAACAATTTAAAATAAAGGAGTGGTGACTTTGACATTCAAGGAAAACCTTAAAAGACTTGTCAACGCCTACGGTGTTTCGGGTGACGAGTTCGGTGTGGCTCAGATAGCCGCCGACATCTTGAGACCCTATGTGGACCGTGTCGAAATCGACAAGTTCGGAAATGTGACAGGCTACAAATCCTGCGGAAAGCCGGGGGCAAAAAAGCTCATGCTCGACGCCCACATCGACCAGATAGGATTTTTGGTGACAGATATAACAAAAGAAGGCTTTTTGAGATTTATGGGCATGGGCGTTGACCAGCGTATGCTTTTGGGCTCGGAGCTCATGGTTCTGCCCAAAGGACAAGAGCCCATATACGGCATAGTCTCCTGCCTGCCTCCCCATGTTCAGAACGGAGATTACTCAAAGGCAATACCGATAGACGAGATGTATCTTGATGTGGGAATGAGCTATGAGCAGGTATCCCAGAAGGTCAAGGTGGGCGACTACATGGCCTTTGCCAACGACGCCATCGACCTTTTGAACGGCTGTGTCTGCGGAAAATCCATGGACGACAGAGCCTGCTTTATGACCATAATCCACGCTCTCGACCTTTTGAAGGACAGCGATTTCGGCTGTGACCTCATCATCGTCGGCAGTACAAAGGAAGAGGTGGGCGGTCACGGCGCCAGAACACGCGCCTATTATGACAGACCCGACTACGCCATAGCCATCGATGTGGGACACGCCCAGACGGCAGACAGCACACCTATGGACAGAACTCACGAGTTCGGCGGCGGCCCGATAATCGGTATCGGCGCCAACTCCATAGCAAAGTTTGCCCGCAGAATGATCGAGGTGGCAAGAGCCAAGGAGATACCCCATCAGATAGAGGCAATTCCCTCGGCCAGCGGTACCAACGCCTGGTCTATTCAGATAGTTGAGGAAGGCGTGTGCACCCTCGTCATCTCCCTTCCCCTGAGATACATGCACTCCCCCGTCGAGCTTCTCACCATGACCGATGTCTACAATGTGGGCAAGCTCCTGTGCGAGTTCATCAAGTCTTTTGACGGCAATTTGTAATAAAGGAGGCTGCGATTTTGAAAGAAATACTTAAAAAGCTCGTCTCTCTGGACGGCGTTGCAGGCTTCGAGGACGAAGTTCGCGATTATATAGAATCTGAAATAAAAGATCATGTCGACGAGATGTTTACAGACAGCCTCGGCAATCTCTACGCCTTTAAAAAAGGCAAGAAGAGCGGCAAAAAGCTTCTCGTCTGCGCCCATATGGACGAGGTCGGCTTCCTTGTCCACAGAATCACCGACGACGGCATGCTCAAGATAACGAGAGTGGGCGGCATCGACCCCCGAGTTCTCATCGGCCGCCGCATGAAGGTGGGATTTGAAAAAATCAAAGGGGTAATATCCATAAAAGCCATCCACCTCACCACCCCTGAAAGCCGCAAAACGGCTCCCGGTCTCGACTCCCTCTATATAGACATAGGTGCCTCCTCCAAGCAAGAGGCAGAAAAATATGTCAGATGCGGCGACCCCGTATATTTTGACAGCGACTATGTGGAGTTCGGCGACAACAGAATAAAGGCAAAAGCCATAGACGACCGTATCGGCTGCGCCATCATGGTCGACATAATCAAGGGTGATATAGACTATGACTGCTGGTTTGCCTTTACAGTTCAGGAAGAAATCGGTCTCAGAGGTGCAAGAGTTGTCGGAAACAGAGTCAATCCCGACATATGCATGGTTTTAGAGGGCACAACTGCCGCAGATCTTCCCAATGTAGAGCCCCACAAACAGGCAAGCATTCAGGGCAAAGGCCCTGCCATATCCCTTATAGACGGCGGAACCATTCACAACCGCGAGCTGAGAGAAGCTCTTCTCAAAAAAGCCGACGAAAAGGGCATCAAGTGGCACTACCGCTTTACAGGCACAGGCGGAAACGACATGGGTGCAGTTCACACTGCCAAGGAAGGCTGCATAGGCTTCGGCGTATCGGCTCCCACAAGATATATACACTCCGCCGCCAATGTTCTCTACTGGCCCGACGCCGTAGAGATGAAAAAGATGGCCAAGCTCTTTATATCGGAAGCCGGAAATATGTAACGGCTTTGAGACCCTGAAATAAATCTAAAGAAAGTAGGATACTTATATGCTTAATGTATTTGAACTTCAGAAAAAACTCGTAAGCGCCGCTCTCCCCTCCGGTTTTGAATCGGGCGTCGCCAAAGTTATAGAAGAGATCGTAAAACCCTATGCCGACGAAGTATACACCGACGCTCTCGGCAACCTCATCGCCCACAAGAAAGGCAGCGGCAAAAAGATAATGATGCCCGCCCACATGGATACAATAGGCTTTATGGCCACATATATCGATGAAAAGGGCTTTGTCCGCGTCACATCGATAGGCGGAATCAGCGCCGCAAACATCATTGCCACACCTGTCCGCTTTGAAAACGGCGTAAGAGGCATTATCCAGCTCGAGGGCAAGAAAGAGCACGCAGGCGCCGCAAGAAATGCTATAAACATGACAAATATGTTTATCGACATCGGCGTATCCAGCCGTGAAGAGGCCGAGAAACTCGTAAAAATCGGCATGGTAGCAGTATACGACACAGAGCCTCACATGATAAACGGAAACCACCTTGTTTCCCCCTATTGCGACGACCTCATCTGTTGCGTATCCCTCATTCTCGCCATGGAGCAGCTCAAGGATAAAGAAGTTGAAAATGATCTCTATTTTGTATTCTCCACTCAGGAAGAAGTCGGTCTCAGAGGCGCTACAACTTCTGCCTACCACATCGCTCCCGACCTCGGCATAGCTTTGGATGTATGCTCCACAGGAGACATTCCCGAGACAAGCGTACCCATGGTCGTAGCTTTGGGCAAGGGCCCCACAATCAAAATCAAGGACTCCTCCCTCATATGCAATCCCCAGGCCGTCGAGTTTTTGAGAAAGGCTGCCGAAAAAGAAGGTATCCCCTATCAGAATGAGATTCTCCTCGCAGGCGGCACCGACGCAGGAGCCATGCAGAAGTCGCGCGGCGGCGTAATCTCCGGCTGTATCAGCGTTCCCACAAGATATATCCACTCTCCCATGGAGATGGTTGATGTAAACGATGTGGAGCTTGCCGCAAAGCTTTTGGCAGCCGCCGTTTGCCAGAAAATTGATTTCTAATCATGCTGGATTATCTGGTTGCGGAATTTCCGATTTTGCTCTATCTCATTCCCATACTGCTCATGGCTTTAGGTCTTTTCATGACCTTTAAAACCGAGCAGGCGTGGAAAGCAGAACATTTTCTCACGGTTAAAGACGGAGAGCCTTCCGACCTCTATATTGTGATCACTAAAATAGGCGGAATCCTCTTTACACTGGTGGGTATTTGTACCCTGATAGTTTTTATCTTCAATAAATGACAAAAAACATCGGAAAGAAAAATCTTTCCGATGTTTTTTGTTATTTTCTCAGGCTTGTCTATTCTCATCAAATTCTACCACATAAACACTCTGTTCCTCACCATATCTGGTTAACTTTTCTTGCAATACAAATCCTGCTCTCTCCAAAAGAATACATGAGCGTTTGTTTTTACTTTGAGTTTCTGCAAAAACTCGCTTCAAATGCATTTCATCCCTGCAATATTTCATAATTGCCCATAAGGCTTCCGTCGCATACCCCATTTGCCAATATTCTGGCAATAGTTGATAGGATATCTCAGTATTTTCTTTATCGTAATATTGTGAAGCGCTAAAAATTCCAATAAATTTCCCGTTCTTTTTTAAGAAAACTGAAAAATAAATATCATCTGGTCTATCCATCCATCGTTTTATTTTATTTCTAGCTTCTTCCTCCGTAATTACTCCGCCCAAATATTTTCTTACCTCTGGAGACAAAAATAACTCAACCGCCCAATCTATATGCTGTTCTTCAAGGTTCTTTAAAATACAGCGGGCAGTATGGAACATAATGTGTTTTCCTAAATCATTTGCAGTATCTTCCTTAACCTGCTCCAAATCATGTTTTATCACTTTTTTCAGAGTTTTTTCCAAAAGTTCTTCGGCGTGCGCTATGGCATAATCTACGCTCATATCTTCGCCTTTTAAAGTGTATATCCTTTCAAAATAACTTTCGGCATTTTGCCAGCCGTCGCCTAACGAGCCTACAACAGCCGTGGTTTTTATGCCGTATTTTGCCGCGCTTTTTGCTATTTCCACAGGGAGCTTGCCCATGACGCTCTGAAAATTGAGCTGTCCCTCTCCTGTAATCACAAGGTCAAAATTCCCCGTCTCCATGAATTTTTCTATGCCTGTAAGTCGGGATACCACCTTATATCCCGGCTCAAAGGTCACATTGGGCAAAAGCATGAGGGCTCCGCCTATGCCCCCTGCCGCCCCTGCGCCTTTGGCGTCGATTATCCTCTTCCCCGTTGCCTTTTCGGCCTTTATGGCGAGGTTTTCAAGAGCCTTGTCGAGAATCTCGATGTCCTCATCTTTCGCCCCCTTCTGCCTTCCGAATACATTGGAGGCACCGTTTTCACCGCACATGGGATTGTCCACATCGGAAGCAACAGTTATATTTACATTGTAAAGCCTTTTGTCAAGACCTGAAAAATCTATCTCATGCAAACTCAAAAGGTCTCTTACATCGTCTGTCAATATGCCGTCTTCGCCTTTAAAGACGACTCCCAGAGCCTTGAGCATGCCCATTCCGCCGTCATTGGTGGCGCTTCCGCCTATGCCGATGATGATGTTTTTCGCGCCGCCGTCAAGAGCCGCCTTGATAAGCTGTCCCGTGCCGTATGTAGAGGCTTTGAAAATATCCTTTTTATCCTCCTTGACGAGAATCAGTCCCGAGGCCTCGGCCATCTCCATGACCGCCGTGCCGTCCTTTAACATTCCGTATCTCGCCGAAACTGTCTTTCCGTAAGGTGCGGTCACCTCGGTTTTTCTCATGTCGCCGCCTGCTGCCCTCACTATGACCTCGGCCGTACCCTCCCCGCCGTCGGCCATGGGAAAAGCCATGCAGTCTGTATTCATCTCACCGCAAACCTTTTGGGCTATCTCGGCAAACCTCACCGCTGACATACTGCCTTTAAAGCTGTCGGGAGCAAACAATATCTTCATAATTACCTCGTTTTCAGCACAAACATATGCTTTTTATAGTCGATAAGTCCTTTTTTCTTCATTTTGCTCAGTTCTCTCGACAGGGAGCTGCGGTCAATGCCCAGATAATTTGCCATGTCCTCTCTGTCAAAGGGCAAAATGACGATGCCTTTTTCAGGGTCTGTGATGTGTTTTTCCAAAAGCCTTAAAACCTTTGCCTCTGTGCTTCTGGCCGTCAGGCAGTCTATTCTGCTGAAAAGCTCGAAAAACTTTGCAGAAAAGGCCTCTATTATATTGCTCAGTATCCTGCTGTGCTTTTCGCAGTTTTTCTGACATTTTGTCAGTATCCTGTCCCAATTCACAAAGCAGACCGTTATGTCCTCCTTTGCCTCTATTGTGACAGGACTTTCGTTGTATCCCCCAGCCGCCAAAAGATCGGCGAAAATCTGCCCCTCCTTTATCTGGGCGGCAAGAGTCTTGTTGCCCTGAAAATCCACCTTAAAGGCCTGTGCAAAGCCTTCAAGCAGTATGCCTATGCTCTCCACCCTGTCGCCCTGAGATATAACTATCTCGCCTTTTTGATATCTTCTTATGGCCGCGCCTGCGCAGTCCAAAAACTCATATATCTCATCTTCCGAAATATCCTTGAACATTCCGCAGTTTTTCAGAGATTTTTCAAAAACTTTCCAATTTCGTTGCATATGCAACCTACCTTTTTGAGAATTATTGTTATAATAGTGTCAATATAAAAACATAATATCACACCGATATTATAACACTAAAAACAGTTAAGGGGAAGAGAAAATGAAAACTTCTAAAACAAAATGGATAGCTGAAACGGCTATATTTATCGCGCTTCTTGTGGTATTGCAGTATGTGACCAAAGCCATAGGACAGTTTGTCACCGGCTCCTGCGTCAATCTCATTCTTATACTGTCGACAGCTCTCGCAGGTCTCTGGTCCGGCGTCGCCGTAGCGGCCATCTCGCCGTTTTTCGCCTTTATGTTCGGCATAGGCCCCGCTCTTTTCCAGATAGTGCCCGCCGTGGCTCTGGGAAATGTCGTCCTCGTTCTCGCATGGCACTTTGTACCGAAGCTTTTCAAAAAAGAGGATTCCATAGCTTATAATCTTGTCACAGCCATCGTTGCGGCAGTCGTCAAATTCCTGACTCTCTATCTTGTAATTGTAAAGCTTCTCATTCCCACAGTTCTCAAGTTGCCCGATCCCCAGGCATCGGTCATGTCGGCTACATTCAGCACACCGCAGCTCATAACTGCTCTCATCGGCGGTATCATCGCCGTAATTATAGTCCCCGCCCTCAAAAAGGCTGTGAACAAGAGCAAATAACAAAACACAAAAGACGCCCTTCGGCGTCTTTTTTTATATCTCTTTTTCCATAATGCAGACGGCTGTGTTCCGCCACCGCTTTTCCTCGCCCGTAAAATCAAAGCCGAGACTTTTCCAAAAATCAAACGCGATTCGGTTTTCTTTTATCACGGCGAGACGGACTTTTTTGTATTTATTTTGGAAGAAATACGCATCGGCATATCTCATTATCGCTGTGCCTGTACCCTGTCGGTGTTTTCTTCCGTCGGTCATCAAAAGTCCGATATAGACGGTATCTGCATCAGGGTAGCCCTCCAATATATCGAGAACCCCCTCAAGCCTTCCCACTCTGAAAAAGCCCAAAAAGTGCTTGTCCTTTTTGCTCTTTCCCTCTGGCAGCTCGGTCATATCGCTTTTTACCGTATCCTCGTCGGGGCTTTCTCCCGTAAGAGAGAAATATTCCATATTTGTTCGGTAAAGCTCCAAAACAGACGGAATATCCTCCTCAGTCAGCTCTATGACACAGTTTTCAGCCTGTAAGCTATAATTCTTCAAATTAGTATCCGGCTTTTCTGTCGACTATATTGTCGAGTTTCTCACCCTTTGCGAACTTTATGAGATTGCCCTCGAATATGTCTATAAGCACCTGACATGTGTATTCAAGAGAATAGTTGCCCGACACATGGGGAGTTATTATGGTGTTGGGAGCCGTCCACAGGGGATGATCTTCGGGCAAAGGCTCGGGTGATGTGACATCCAAAGCCGCTCCCGCTATCTTTCCCTCTCTCAAAGCCTCGTTTAAAGCCTCCTGATCTATTGCAGAGCCGCGTCCTACATTCATGACGATCGCGTTGGATTTGAGGGAGGCAATTCTCTCTCTTGTAAGTATGTTTTTGGTCTCGGCAGTGCCGGGCAGATTGAGAGCTATGACATCGGCTTTGGGCAGAACCTCATCGATTTCAGCCACATTGTACATCTCGTCAAATCCATTTTCCAGGGCATTTCCCGTTCTTCTGACGCCTATGACTTTTGCGCCCATAGCCTGTACCCTTTTTGCAAACTCAGAACCGAGGTTTCCTGTGCCCACAACGGCTATTGTGCTGCCGAATATAGACCTTACATCGCCCAAGTTTTTCCACGCCTTGTTTTTCTGACCCTCAATGTACTGGGGAGCTTTTCGCATAAGCATGAGAAGATTAAGTATCTGATGCTCGGCTATGGTGACGCCGTAGGCGCCGCTGCCGTTTGTCAGCACCACATCGGGATTGGGGTATATGGAATCGTCGGTAAAGCCGTCTACACCTGCCGAGGGCAGCTGATACCACTTGAGGTTTTTGACATTTTTAAGCATGGAAGCCTTGAATTTTCCGAAAAGGATATCGCAGTCCTCTATGTCCTTGACATCGGGCTCCTCATCTCCCAAAAACACCATCTGACAGCCTATTTCGTCGGCCGTTTTCTTAAGTCTTTCCTTTATGCTTTCGTTTAAAAATGATATTCTGACAGCAGCTTTCATTTTATCCTCCGAATATTTATTTTTTTATTTAATTATACCAATTTCCCATCTTAAAATCAAGTAAAACAGACAAAAACACGGCAGCTGCCGTGTTTTTTATGAATTGCTCTTTAACTGTTCGGCCTTTTGCAAAGCCTTTTTCAAAAGGTTTTCCCTGGTGTTTTCTGAAGGATTTTTCATTACCTCCTCCAAAAGCCAGTTGAGCACCTTTCCTATCTTTCGGTTGGGTATTTTGAGCTCCAGCATGTCGTTTCCGTCGACGGCAAGCTCGAAAAGAGCGTAAGGATCTCCCCTTTCGATTATCCTGTCAAGATCGGCGAAAGCCTTTTTAAAGCTCTCTTCCTCTCTGTACTGCTCTTTTTTCGCCATGGCGTCGGCTCTCAAAAGAAGGATAATGTCTCTGCAAAGCTGTTCGGAACCCATTTTGGCCAGCATTTTTCTGATCCAGTACTCGTCCTTAGTCTCCTCGTCTCTGTGCCACAATATGAGCTTGTAGACGCTGTCTGTGTAGTCCTTTGAGAAGCGCAGTCTTTTCATTATCTCACGGGCCATTTTTGCGCCCACCGCCTCATGTCCCTTGAAATGTCCCGCGCCCTTATCGTCCATGTAAAAGCTGTCGGGTTTGCCAACATCGTGAAACAGAGCCGCAATCCTTACCGTCTCATTTTCAATGGGTACCGAGTCTATGACCTTTAAAGTATGCTGCCACACATCGAGGTCATGATATTTCGAGTGCTGCTCAAAGCCCTTCATAGCCGCAAGCTCGGGCAGAAAAACCGTAAATACATCAAAATACCTGTCGAGAACTGCTGTGAAATTCTTTCCTGTCGCCATTTTGCACAGCTCGTCCCTTATTCTCTCGTTGGAAATAGGGCGCAGCATATCCTTGCAAGCAAAAATTGCTTTCTCAGTCTCCCCCTCGATTTCAAAACCCAAAACCGAGGCAAAACGAAGAGCCCTCATTATCCTGAGACCGTCCTCGGAAAATCTTTTTTCCGCTTGACCCACCGCCCTGATTATACCTTTTTGCAGGTCGTCTCTTCCGCCGAATGGGTCTTTCAGCCCGTCTCTTCCTAAGGCCATGGCATTTATGGTAAAATCGCGCCTTTTGAGGTCTTCCTCAATACTTTCTCCGAAAGATACAGCGCTCGGTCTCCTGCCGTCGGTATATCCGCTTTCGGCTCGGAAAGTTGTTATCTCATAGGGCTCTCCATGCCAGAACACAGTTATTGTGCCGAATTTTTTGCCTATATCCAAAGTTTTGCAGTCTGCGAATATCTTCTCGGTCTCGTCAGGCATAGCCGAAGTGGCTATGTCAAAATCGGTAGGGGCGATACCTCTCAAAAGGTCTCTGACCGCTCCTCCAGCCACATAGCCTTTGTATCCGGCCTCTTCAATTTTCGAAAGCAGAACCTCGGTTTCTGCCGGCAAATAAATATCTCTCATTTAAATAAAGCTCTTTTTACAAAAAATTCCTCTGCCGCCCTTGTCCAGATTGCGGCACTCGCCCAAAATAAGCAGCTCCCCCTCGGGGCCGAAAACCGTGACCACCTCATTGAGGGCGGGCAGACGGCCTTTGACTATGTGCCTTTTTGATATAAAGGCTCCGTTTTTAGCCCTTACGGCTCCTTCTTCATTTACATGCACGGCATTGTAATTTCTAAAGGCATATTCTGTGGGAATGATGAGTTCCGACACTCTTTCTCCCATGGTCTCAATAGCTGAAAGCTCTGTGCTCTTATCCTCTGTAAAGTCCCCCGACTTTACTCGTCTCAGCGAGGTCAGAGTGCCTCCGCAGCCCAGTTTTTCACCGATGTCGTGGCAGAGAGTCCTTATGTATGTGCCCTTTGAACAGGACACCCTTATTCTGTATTCGCCCTCTTCTCCTCTGCCGAGATATTCTATGGAGGGTATCTCTATTTCCCTGGCTTTTCTCTCCACCTCTATGCCCTGTCTTGCAAGGTCATAGAGCCTTGCGCCGTTGACCTGCACCGCCGAATACATGGGCGGAAGCTGCTTCTGCACGCCTTCGAAGCTCTTTATGCACTCTTTCACAGCCTCTTCCGACACATCTGCGGGGTTTTCTCTTATCACCGTGCCTGTTATGTCCTGAGTGTCCGTGGTGATTCCCAGTTTGAAAGAGGCCTCATAGACCTTTTCCTCCGCGGTTAGGTAGTCGCTGGCTCTTGTGGCTTTTCCCAAAAGCACTATGAGCACTCCCGTCGCCATAGGGTCCAAAGTTCCCGCATGGCCTATGTGTCTCATCTTCAAAATTCCGCGAAGTTTGCTGATTACATCATGTGATGTAAAGTCATTTGGCTTGTCTACAATAAGTATGCCGTTATACATGCATTGTCCTGCTTTCACCCATCTGTTTTCCTATTTCTTCGAGGAGCTGAGCTATTTTTTCCTCTGTGTTCTCGCCGTGCTTTATGACAAAGCCTGCCGCTCTCTTATGTCCCCCGCCGCCCATGGCCTGAGCCACGGCAGAGACATCTATGGTCTCACCCGATCTGAGAGAGAATTTCAAATCTCCGTTTTTCTGTTCAATGGCTGTAGCGGCGCACTCGATACCCTCTATTTTTCTGAGGTATGACGAGATGTTTTCCATATCGTCCTCGGTGGCTTCACATTCGTCTATAACGGCTCTTTGCAGAATTCCCACAGCTGCCGATTTGTCAAAATAGTACTTTGTATTCTGATAAAGGCATTTTTCAAGATTCATTCTGGCCATGCTCTTTGTATCAAAAAGTATCTTGTTGAGATAGGGGAAATCCACCCCTGCCTCGATGGCCTTGGCGGCTATAATGTGAGATTCCTTTGTGGTGTTGGAATATCTGAAGCAGCCGGTATCGGTGCTGACCGCAACATATATCGCGGTCATTATGTCTTTTGTCAGCTCTGTGCCCAGCTTTTCCAAAATATCATATATGATCTCACCTGTGGCGGCGGCGCTGTCCACCACATAGTTGTGTCCCGCAAACTGTGTGTTTGACGGATGGTGATCGACAGAGAGCATTATGTCGTCCTTATACTGCGCGCAGTTGTCGGGCAGCAGTTTTACATCGGCTATGTCGACGCTGGCGACAAAAAGCGGCTCAAATCCTTCGGGCTCGAAATAAGGGCTGCACATGTCGTAAAATCTTCTCGTTATCTCTCCGCTGTTCTTTATATACGCAGTCTTTCCCCTCTGTCTCAGAGCAATACACAGAGCAACAGCACTGCCTAAAGTATCTCCGTCGGGTTTTTTATGTGTTAAAATTAAAAAACGATCATTATAGGAAAGAAGCATCAGCACATCTTCCATTGTAAGCTTGTACATTAAAGGCCTCCTGTTTTTTACAGTTATAGGTATCCCGAGAGCCGACGGCAAAGCCGTCGGCTCTTATAATACACTATTCCTCGGTATTCTCCTCTTCCTCCAAAGGCGCCACCGTTTTCATGGCGTCGTCTATGAGTTTAGATATCTTTGCTCCGTGAGCTATCGAATCATCTATTTTGAACACCAATTCAGGTGTGTATCTGAGATCTACCATGTGGGCCAGCTCTCTTCTCAAAAAGCCCGAGGCCGATTTCAGCCCCTTCATGAGCTCTTTTTTGTCGATCTCGCCCAAAGCGCTGATATAGACCGTGCACCAGCGCAGATCCTTTGTTACCTCGCACCTCACTATGCTGAGGAAATTATCGCTTATGCGAGGGTCCTTTATTTTTCTGAGACCTTCCGACAGGGCCTTCATAACCTCGTCGTTTATGCGTCCCGGTCTGTTGTTTGCCATATTATACCTCTATCTGTTCCTGACCGAAGCACTCGATGACATCGTCCACCTTGATATCGTTGTATCTCTCAAAGCTCATGCCGCACTCATAGCCGGACGAAACCTCTTTGACATCGTCCTTAAAGCGCCTCAAGGCTGCGAGAGCTCCTGTATAGATGACAATGCTGTCGCGTACGATTCTGACTTCGGCGTTGTTCTTGATCTTACCGTCGGTCACATAGCAGCCCGCGATTGTTCCGACTCCCGAAACCTTATAGGTCTGACGGACTTCGGCGTGACCGTATACGACCTCTTTAAACTTGGGAGCGAGCATACCCTTCATGGCCTTCTCGATCTCCTCGATGCAGTCGTAGATTATGCTGTAAAGTCTGATATCGACCTCGGCTCTCGCTGCGTTTTCGGCGGCGCCTGTCTCGGGTCTTACATTAAATCCGACTATGATTGCGTTACTTGCCGACGCCAGCATGACATCGGTGTCGTTGATTCCGCCGACAGCAGAGTGAATTACCTTGACTCTGACCTCGTCGTTGGAGAGCTTTTCAAGAGATGCCTTGACCGCCTCGGCAGAGCCGTGGACATCGGCCTTAACTATGACATTGAGGTCCTTGATAGCGCCCTGCTCAATATGGGAGAAGAGGTTGTCAAGCGTAACCTTCTGCATCTGCTTGGCTTTTTCGGCCTTTTCCTCCTCCTTGCGCTTTTCGGCAAGAGTTCTGGCCATTCTCTCGTCCTCAACGGCGTAGAAAATATCGCCTGCCTCGGGGACCTCGCCCAAACCGATTATCTCAACAGGCACGGAAGGTCCTGCCTTGTCTATCTTCTTGTGCTTGTCGTCCACCATGGCACGCACACGGCCGACAGCCTTGCCCGCGATGATGATATCTCCGCTTCTGAGTGTACCGTTCTGAACGAGCACTGTGGCGACGGGGCCTCTTCCTCTGTCGAGCTTGGCCTCGATGACAGTACCCTTGGCCGCTCTGTTGGGATTGGCTTTGAGCTCCTGAAGCTCGGCTGTCAGAATAACCATTTCCAAAAGCTCGTCTATGCCCATGCCTGTCTTTGCAGAGATTTTGCAGACAGTTGTCGATCCGCCCCACTCCTCGGGAACGAGGTCATACTCGGTGAGCTGCTGCATAATTCTGTCTGGGTTGGCGGCCTCTTTATCCATCTTGTTGACGGCAACCACGATGGGCACATTTGCGGCCTTTGCGTGGTTTATTGCTTCAACTGTCTGGGGCATGATACCGTCGTCTGCGGCGACCACAAGAATGGCCACATCGGTGACGCTGGCGCCTCTCGCTCTCATTGATGTAAATGCGGCATGTCCGGGTGTGTCGAGGAAAGTAATTTCCTTTCCGCCCGCCTTCACTCTGTAAGCGCCGATGTGCTGGGTGATTCCGCCCGCCTCGCCTGCCGTAACATTTGTCGATCTGATCTTGTCCAGAAGAGATGTCTTACCGTGGTCGACATGTCCCATGACGACTACGACAGGGCTTCTCTCGACGAGATCTTCTTCGTTGTCTTCAGACTCGTCAAAGAGTCTCTCCTCGATGGTGACGACGACCTCTTTGGTGACCTTTGCTCCGAACTCCTCGGAAACTATGGCCGCGGTGTCAAAGTCGATTATCTGGGAAGCGGAAGCCATGACGCCCAGCTTCATAAGCTGTTTTACCACTTCGGCTACATTCTTCTTGAGCCTTGTGGCCAGCTCCATGACGCTTATCTCATCGGGAATGAGAACCTTGAGCTGTACCTTTTTAAGAGCCTCCTGCTGGAGCTTTTTGAGACGCTCCTGCTCCTCCTGACGCTTCTTGTTGCCTGCGTAAGGGTTCTGCTTCTGCTGGTTGTTCTTGCGGAACTTCTCCTTGTTGCCCGACTGTGTGTGAACCTTTGCCTTGTCCGGTACAAGCTCCTCGGTTCTGTCGTCGTATTTGTCCATATTTATGTTGGCTCCTCTTGTATCCACATAGTGTACCCTCGGAGCCTTCTGATATACCGGCTCGTTCTCCTTTTCGCTCTTTACAGGCTGATTGCTGCTCTGAGCGGCAGGCTTTGTGTTCTGTGTATTTCTGGGTTTCTGATGCTGGGCAGGCTGATTCTGAGCAGGTTTTTTGTCCTGTCTCTTACCTTTGTCAGCCGCCGGTTTTTCTCTGTGTGTCTTTTCTTTTTCTTCGTGAGCGTTGTTCGCCATCTTCCCCGCCTCTTCCTGTTTCTTGTCAGAAGTCTCTTTTTCTTTCTTTTCTGTCTTGACTTCCGCCGTTTTTTCCTGTTTTTCAGCCAAGGCTTTTGCCTTGAGCTCGGCCGCAGCTTCATCTATATTCTTGACCTGATTCTGCTGGGTCATAACTTCCATAACTATATTTATTTCGCTTTCGTCGAGAGACTGAGAAGCGCTTTTCGGCGTTTTGCCGTATTTGCTTAAAATATCTGTTATAACTTTATTGGCAACGGCAAAATCTTTTGCCAGCTCGGAAAGTTTATATTTAGCCATTACATTTCTCCTTTCACATGTTGCTCTTGCCTCTGTGCTTTTTTGCAAGGCGTCGGGCGGCTCTCTGTTCGTTGGCCGAAAGCTTTTCCAAAAGCTCATCGTCGCCGATCTTTTGTGCCGCTGCCTTTGCAAAACCTGCATCGGTAAAGCCTATCGCCGCGCAGCTTTGCAGCCCGAAAGCCTTTCCCATCTCCCCTTTGGAAAAGTCTACCCTTACAACAGGTATGTCTTTTCTGCCGCAAATCTGCCCGATCTCGCTCATGGTGTTTTCCGAAATGTCCGACGACGCAAGCACGAGCTTTACCCTTCTCGTTCCCGCCGCCGACACGATATTGTCACATCCCAGCTCGAGACGGCCGGCTTTTCTCGCAATCGAGGCAAACGAGAGGATATTACTGTCCATCTTCGATCTCCTGCTCTATCTGCTTTATCGTATCCTCGGATATTGTGCATTCCAGAGCTCTTTGCAGAGCATTGGAGCGCACGGCTTTTTTGAAGCACTCCTTATTGAGGCAAACATATGCCCCTCTGCCGCTGACCTTTCCCGTCTTGTCAAAAACTATCGTGCCGTCGGGCTTTTTTACTACTCTTCCGAGGCTTCTCTTGTCAAAATGCTGCCTGCAGGCAACGCACTGCCTCTTAGGTATTTTTTTAGGCATATGCTCCTCCTCCCTCTCTTATGCCTGAGACTCAGGCTTTATGTCTATCTTCATTCCCGTGAGCTTGGCGGCGAGTCTTACATTCTGTCCTTCTTTGCCTATGGCCAGCGAAAGCTGATTGTCGGGCACTATGGCTGTGCAGGACTTTCCGTCCTCGTGCATGGTCACCGAAATGACCTCCGAAGGCGAAAGAGCCTCAGCCACGAACTTGGCGGGATCGTCAAAATGTCTTATGATGTCTATCTTCTCACCCTTGAGCTCATTGACTATGGCACCTACTCTGGCGCCTCTCGGGCCGACGCATGCGCCTACGGGATCGACATTTTCGTCGGTGGCGTATACGGCTATCTTGCTTCTGCTTCCGGCCTCTCTTGCGACGGCACTGACGACGACCGTTCCGTCATATATCTCGGGAACTTCCAGCTCAAACAGTCTCTTGACAAGGCCGGGATGAGTTCTCGATATGACTATCTGGGGACCCTTTGTGCCGTTTCTGACCTCGGCAACATATACCTTTATTATGTCGCCTTCTTTGATCTCCTCGCCTCTGACCTGCTCGGAAGCCTGCATCATGACCTCTGTCTTGTCTCTGGTTCCGCCTATCTCCAAAACTATATTGCCGTATTTTGGGTCTACTCTTACGACGGTAGCAGAAAGAATCTCATGCTCCTTTGAGCTGAACTCTGCCAGCACCATTCCCCTCTCGGCCTCTCTTATACCCTGGATTATGACCTGCTTGGCCGTCTGAGTTGCTATTCTCGAAAAGTCCTTTGTGTCGACCTCTATCTTTATCTTGTCTCCCAGCTGAGGATTGGGGGTATATTTCTGGGCGTCCTCTACCGTTATCTCAGTGGAGTAATTTTCCGGCTCGTCGTCGACAACTATCTTCGTGACAAACACCGATATTACACCTGTCTCGGGATCTATCGTAGCTTCAACATTATCTGTCGGAGCGTTATAGGGATCTTTTTTAAACAACGCCTTATATGCCGC
Source organism: uncultured Eubacteriales bacterium (assembly GCA_905199135.1). Taxonomy (GTDB): domain Bacteria; phylum Bacillota; class Clostridia; order Oscillospirales; family Butyricicoccaceae; genus SIG471. The sequence goes on along the minus strand of CAJKFC010000018.1, from coordinate 5,692 downwards.
TATCATACCCTGGGAAATTCTGTCCAGCATATAGCTCTTCATTATTCCTTTTTCGGCCTCGAGCTCGTCGAGAGCCTTGATGATTTCTACGCTCATTTTTTACTCCTTAATACACATTATATATTGTTAAAACTCAAAATGAAGTCTTACACTTGATATGCCCGCTCTGTCATAGCTTTTTCCGTCTATCGTGACGGTATTGTCGTCGAATCCCTGCAAGACGCCCGTTAGGTTTTTTACTCCGTCTACCGCTTTGTAAAAACCCACATCTACCGCCTTGCCCATAGCCCATTCAAAGTGCTCTTTTTTCGTAATATGTCTTTCAAGACCTGCCGATGAAACCACAAGCATATAGGGCGGAAGCGAATCATACTCCTTGCCGTCAAGCAGAGGATCTATATATCTGCTCACCTTTTCACAGCACTCGGTGTCTACGCCCTGATCTCTGTCTATATATACGGTGAGCACATATCTTGCCCCCTCCTTTTCAAAAGTGACATCCCACAGTGTACAGCCGCACTCCTCGAGAGGCACCCTGCACATGTCGGCCACCTTTGATACAAGCTCTTTTACCTGCATTGCCTTTCTCCTTTCTCCAAACTGCCTTAACAAACAAGAAAGAGTGGGAAACCCACTCTTTCGAAAAACCTATCGTACGATATTATTATACCACACAGAAACGGAAAATGCAATAGGCTGAAATTATTTTTTATCAACTTCTGCCATGTGCATAACGAGGTCTACCGTCTTTTCGGAATAGCCCCACTCGTTGTCGTACCATGCCACCAGCTTTACAAAGTGGTCTGTGAGGGCGATGCCGGCCTTTGCGTCAAATACACATGTACAGCTCTCGCCGACGAAATCGGAGGATACGACATCTTCATCTGTATATCCGACAATGCCCTTGTACTCGTTTTCGCTGGCATGCTTGACTGTCTCGCATATCTCCTCATATGTAGCGCCCTTTGCAAGGTTTACAGTGAGGTCGACAACCGACACATCAAGTGTGGGAACTCTGAATGACATACCTGTCAGCTTGCCCTTGAGCTCGGGAATGACCTTACCGACAGCCTTTGCTGCACCTGTGGATGAGGGGATTATGTTGCCGGCTGCGGCGCGTCCGCCTCTCCAGTCTTTTGCAGATGTGCCGTCAACTGTCTTCTGGCTGTTGGTTGTGGCGTGAACTGTTGTCATGAGACCGTCGGTAATACCGAACTTGTCGTTGATGATCTTTGCCAAAGGAGCGAGGCAGTTGGTTGTGCAGGAAGCGTTGGAAACAACTGTCATGTCCTTTGTATATTTATCAAGGTTTACTCCGCATACAAACATGGGAGCGTCGGACGAAGGAGCTGTAATTACCACCTTCTTTGCGCCTGCCTCAATGTGAGCGCCTGCCTTTTCGATGGTCTTGAATGCTCCGGAGCTTTCTACCACATATTCAACTCCGACAGAACCCCAAGGTATATTCTTGGGCTCGTTCTCTGTGAATATTCTGATTTTCTTTCCGTTTACAATGAGAGAATCCTCATCATAGCTTACAGTACCCTTAAATCTTCCGTGCACGGTATCGTATTTGAGCATATATGCCAGATACTCGGGAGTTTTTCTCGGCGCATTGATGGCTACAAACTCACAGTCGGATCTGTCGATGCCTGCGCGCAGCACAAGTCTGCCTATTCTGCCAAATCCGTTGATGCCTATTTTTACACTCATTTCGTCCTCCAAAAATTACTAATTATATTTTCCGAATGAACATAGATACTATCATTATTATACACTATTTTTTCATAAAAACAAGCCCTTAAAGGCAATTTTAAAAACATTTTCCTTTAAGTCGAAAATTGTTGATTTTTGTCGGATTTTGTAATACAATAACTATAACAGTTATAAAGAAACATTATTTACGGATGTGTCATATGCAGGATTTTTCACCGATTTTCCGCGCCGCGGAAGAATATATTATTTCTGCCACCCCCTCGGGGAGGATTGTTTTTGCCGATGAAAATTTTACAAAGCTCATCGGTACCGACATATCGGGCAGAAATATCAATGAGATAATGCCCGACGAAACTGCGGCGGGTATTATTTCCCTGTGCTCTTCCGGCAAAAAATACAGCGGAGAAACAAACATTCTCGGCATGTCCTGCTCTGTTTCGGCATCTTCTGAGGACGGAGAAATCGATATAACCATTTCTCCCCTGCCCTACACCAGAGCTGCGTCATTTCCCCAGAAATCTCTGCCGGTAAACAGCATAACCCACGCACTTTCCTCCTCTCTGTCGGTGCTTTTCGCCTCTTATAAGAATATTTCGGCCACCGACGAAAACAGAAAAGACCTGGCATATATGGAAAAGCATCTTTTAAACATCATGCGCTTTTCAAAAAACATGTCGGACTACGCAGCCTACGACACGGGCACCTATTTTGTAAACTACAAGCTGGCCGTATTTAATGATTTTCTCGAAAAGCTTGTAAAAAAGCTAAACGATCTTTCGGTCTACACCAAGGCCGAGATAACCCTCTCAATGCCCGATGAAAAAATCATGTGCTGCTTTGACGAGGAGAAGATACAGAGGGTGTTTTTAAATCTCATCGCCCGCTCTTTGAGCTGCTGTGAAAATCCGAAAATACGCATAATTTTAAGGCCCGTAGTCAACGGCAAAATAAACATAATAATAAAAGACAACGCAAAAGGCAGAGATGTCCTCAAAGAGCTTTCCGAGCTCGGACTTCAGCAGAATGACGACGAGTTTTTTCAAAATCTCGGTTTGGCCGTGGCAAACCGATTTCTCGCCATGCACGACGGCTCTCTTGTGGTGGTATCGGAAAACGAAAGCGGCTCGGCCGTCAGCATAATACTTCCCCAGCACACCGAAAAAACGCCTCCCGCCTTCTCTTCACTGATAAGCGGATATTCGGGCGGATTTGACCCCTACAAACTGGAACTTTCTGAAGTGCTGCCCATCGAAGCTTTTTTCAAAAAATAAAACCGCAAAGTTAAAGCCTCCCGTCTGGGAGGCTTTAGTTTTAATAGCTCATATATTCAACTATTCCGTCAACTATTCCGTCGATTTCCTTGTCTATATATGCCCTGCTTGCAAGGCTTTCATATTCATAGGGATTGGTTATAAAGCCCAGCTCTATAAGCACTGTCGGCATCTCTCTGAATCTGCACATGTAGAGTGACTGATACTTGATTCCTCTGTCTGATGTATTGACATTGGATACGAGATTTTTCTGAATGGTATCGGCAAGCCTTCTTGAAAGTGGCTGAGAATAAAGCGTCTCTGTGCCCTTTACATTGGAGACATTGACCGAAGTGTCAACTGAATTGTGATGGATGGAAATTCCGATATCCGCGCCCGAGGATTTTACCGACTGCTCTCTTTCTGTCTGAGATGTAGTCTTGTTGACATCGGTGTTGGATGTGACTATTGTTGCGCCCAAAGCCTCAAGCTTTTCCTTAAGCTGAAGCATTGCGTACATATTGAGATCGGCCTCTCTCGGTCCCTCGGCTCCCAGGGGGCCTGTGGCTCCCGGGTCGCTGCCGCCGTGACCGCTATCAAGGTGTATAACTTTACCTGTAAGGGGCTTACTTCCGCTCTGTATGCTGAGGGGATGATTGAACTCTATCTCCAAAACGCCGCCTGTGTATCTGACCTCATAACCGAAGAGATAACGCTCTTTTTTGGTATATAGGGTATATACGGCATCAGTGCCGTCCTGCTTATAAGTTATCGACTTAAACATGGGATTGGAAGACGCCATGGTGAAAGCGGCGGCGCCCTGTGTATTGTGGAATCTTATCTCAATACCCTCCACCATTTCGGTTATGGTGTGCATTGCGCCGACGGGCATGTTCCACCTTATCGTTGTGGCGTCGTCTGTCCTTGTTCCCGACACCTTTGTTATGACATTGTCAGGCAAGGTGCCTTCGCTTATCGAAACATTGCTCTTGAGAGTCCATCCGCCGTATCTAAACTTATAGTAAGAGGTGCTCTCATTTACTATATAGTCCTGTATTCCCTTGACCATGGGGGTCTTACGGGTGGCCGACGAAGAGTTGGAAGCTCTCATAACTGCTTCATCAGATGTTATGGTACCGATTATGCTGCGGCTCGACAGATTTTCTATCATTGCATATGCGGCTGCCGCAGAACCTGCGGAGCTGTCATAATCATCCTCATACTCGCTGTTCACATTGAGGTTTGTAGCGTATCCCGAAGATCTGTTAATGATGTAGTTTACCGTCTTGCCGTTGTGCTCAAATGTAAAGACATTTTTACCCACATTGAGGTCGACATAGAGGGCAAAATATCCGCTCTCCGTTCTCTCTATCTCCTTGCCGTTGACATAGATGGGCACACCCTTTACGCCGGCGCCTATAATGTAGCTTTTGGAGGAGCTTGTGCTGTAATTGTTATTGGGAGCGCCTATTACCAGCTCGGAAACGGGTTTAGCAAGACTGTCGTCTGTCACGGGAGGTTTGACGGAAGTGTCAATTTTTCCCGCCAAAGCGTTGCCCGCATTTACTGCAGCCGACGCGGCGGAGTTTACATTCTGCTTAAACTCGTTGTAGCTTATGCCGCTCTCTTTTCCGTAGTGGGCGGCCAGCTTGTCTTTGAGGGAAAGGGTATTGTCCGCAATCTGTGCATAGCCATAGTAGATGCTTCCCTTTACCTCGCTCAATATCTTGTTGAGCTCCAGCTGTTTTATTATCTCATCAGCAGAACCGAAGTCCTCCACACGGTAAGCCGCATGACCGATGTAAAGGTCTACGCCTGTACCCTTACAGACATCGTTCCACCAATTTGCTATCGTCTTATAGTCGCTGTTTGTCGCGCCGATATTCCAGTATATCTGGGGGCAGATATAGTCAACTATACCGTCTTTTACCCATTTTCTGCTGTCGGCGTATATCTGAGAATAGCTGGAAAATCCATTGGTGTCGGAACCCAGGGGGTTGTCCTTCTTATTGTCCCATATACCCGAGGGCGAGATGCCGAACATGAGGTTCTTGTTGTAACTGTTTACAAGCTCGTATGTCTCCTTGACAAGGGTATATGTGTTGTTTCTTCTCCAATCCTCCAGCGTCATGCCCGCGCCGTACTTGGCGTAGCTTTCCGCATCGTTAAACTCGGCCTTATATGTGGAGCCGTTTACCGTGACATTGGGAGAGGGATAGAAATAGTCGTCAAAATGCACTCCGGCAACATCGTAATTCTCTACGATCTCCTTAACGCCGTCGAGCACCAGCTGTCTTGCATCGGGATTTCCGGGATCGAGATAGAGTTTGCCGTCGTCAAAAGACACAGCCATAGAGGGGTTGTCACTGACGGGGTGACCTACGGGGAGAGAATCTATGGTGTTTTTGGGATTTGTCACGCTGCCTGTGGTCAGTCTGTAAGGATTGATCCATGCGTGTACGCCGATATTCTTCTTTTTAGCGGCGTTTATAAGGTATTCCAGGGGATCATAGCCCGGGTCTTTTCCTGCCGTTCCCGTGAGCACTTCGCTCCAGGGATATATCGATGATCTGTATAATGCATCGCCCTGGGGTCTCACCTGGAAAAATATTGCGTTGAGTCCTGCATTATAAGCGTTTTCAACTATTTTATCGAGTTCGGCCTTTTGAGCCGCCACATTGTTTTTAACAGACGGGAAGTTTATCGAGTAGACAGTGGCTACCCAT
>CAJKFC010000017.1 GCA_905199135.1 uncultured Eubacteriales bacterium | reverse complement strand
GAAATAAGAAGATCGACACGATCACGATCCATTGTGTCGTCGGCCAGTGTACGGTCGAAACCCTGGGAAATGTCTTCGCGCCTACTTCCAGACAGGCGTCTTCGAATTACGGCGTCGGCGTCGACGGAAGAATCGGAATGTATGTCGAAGAAAAGGACCGTTCCTGGTGTTCTTCCAGTGGCGCCAACGACCACCGCGCGATCACGATCGAAGTCGCGTCTGATACAAAACACCCCTACGCCGTAAACGACAAGGCCTTCGCCGCCCTGATCGACCTGGTGACTGACATCTGTCAGCGAAACGGGATCAAGAAACTGGTCTGGTCTACGAACAAGGCTGACCGCGTAAATCACAGAAACGGCTGTAATATGACCGTCCACCGCGATTATGCGAACAAGTCCTGTCCTGGTGATTATCTGTATAACCGCCACGGCCAGATCGCCGACGAAGTCAATAAACGCCTGGGAAGCTATCAGGAACCCGTCGTCGAAAAGGACGACCAGGTCGAAGAAAAGACCCTGGCCGTCGGAATGGAAGTCGACTTCACCGGAACAAGCCACTACACTTCCGCCTATAAGACCGCCACAAGGAAAACCTGTAAGGCCGGAAAGGCGAAGATCACCGCAATCGCGGCCGGCAAGGCCCACCCTTACCACCTGGTCGCAGTGTCCGGAAGGGGTTCCACTGTTTACGGGTGGGTCGACGCGGCCGACATTTCCGCCGGCGCCGATCAGACGATCCGCAAGGGCGACAAAGTGAAGGTCCTGAAGGCTCAGACCTACAACGGCGGAACCTTCAAGACCTATTATGACGTCTATGACGCGATCCAGGTGAACGGCGATCGTGTCGTCATTGGTATCGGAAAGACCGTCACCGCCGCCGTCAAGGCGTCCAACCTTCAGAAAGTATAAACTGAATCACAGGCACAAAAAGAAGCGGTCAGGGATCACCCCTGGCCGCTTTTCTTGTTTCTGATCGTCTTTTCGATTATATCTCTGGCCTGGTCTTCCGGAATACCGCGTTCAATAGCTGTCTTCAGGGCCGCCTTCTTCAGACTTTCCACGACAACAGCTTCAGACGGGGCGAAGTCAATGTCGACCGGTTCTTTCGACCAGTCGGTCCCTTCTTCCAGAAGAAGAAAAACCTTCGCTTCCGCTTCCGTGATCGCGTCTTCGACAGCGCTTCCGGAAACACGTTCACACTTTTCCAACGTCTGAACAATTCCGTTCCACCGTTTACGTTTGCCGGAAAGCGTTTTCAGCGCGTCGGCCTGTGCCAGTTCCAGATCAAGGACAGCCGGAAGCCGTTCTATAAACAGGGTGTCAATTTCGTCCTGTATACCCTGACAGCAGTCGTCGCCGATCTGAAGGAAGGCCATTTCCAACCGGAAAGCGGCCGACTTTGCGTCTGAATATCGGCCTGTAAATGTGACCAGGTTCCTTGTATCGTTCAGAATTCGAATAGAATCCATCATTATTTCGTGGTTCCGGTTCAGTCTGTCCTGGAACAAAGGGTCTTTCTTCACGGCTTCCTGGTAAAGCCTTTCTTTGCGCTTCGCTTCACGCTTTTCCTGGCGCTTCTTCGAATCAAAAAACACAGGATCTCCGCCCTTCTATATGTAAATTCTTTTTGAATAATCGCGTGATTATGACCTTTAACACAATTATACGCGAAAAATGTGTTAAAAACAAGAATAATTCAGACGTTTAACACAAAAGTTACAAATGAAGGGAGGGTCTGGCGTGAAAATATACGATTATCAGGGGAAGAAGAACGTCAGCGGTGCAAGAATCCGCGAAGCCAGATTAAAGCGCCGACTTACCCAGGCGGACTTCGCGGCACAGTTACAGATCGCCGGTATAACCATAGAGCGCGACAGCGTCAGCCGAATCGAGATCGGAACACGCTTCGTCGCAGACTTCGAACTGAAGGTTATAGCGAAGATCCTGAACGTGTCTGTCGACTGGCTTTTATCTGAAGACTGAACCAAAAACCGACCACCGGATCACCGGTGGTCTATTTTTTTACCCTGAACCCCTTGACAATATACTACCGGTAGTATATAATAATAGGCGTGAGGTGATTATTTTATGAGTAAAGCACAGACAGCCGCAAACAAGCGCTATAATACGAAAGCCTATGACCGAATCGAAATCACAGTCCCGAAGGGTGACAGGGAAAAAATCGCGAAGGCGGCCGAATCGGTCGGAATGAGCGTCAACGCCTTCATAAAAGAAGCACTGGCGGAACATATCGCCCGAATATCCAACGTATAACGATCGAAGACCCTGTCCATGACGGACGGGGCCTTTTTGTCTACCCAGGGAGGAATCACAATGAAAAGACGCAGATTCAAACATTTATCGTGGAACGACCGCCTGAAGATCGAAGCCATGTTGAAGGCCGGCCGGCATTACCAGGAAATCGCCGACGAAATCGGCGTTCACCTTCGCACCATTTACAACGAAGTCAAGCGCGGCCGTTATATCCACACGAATACAGACCTGACCGAAGAAGAACGGTACAGTCCGGACATAGCTGAAGCGGCATACAGGGAACATCTGGCGGCGAAGGGTCCCGATCTGAAGATCGGCAAGGATCGCGCCCTGGCCCAGTATATCGAAAAGAGGATCGGCGAAGAAGGCTATTCGCCGGCCGCCGTCCTGGGCGAAATCAAGGAACAGGGGATCAAATTCCAGACGTCGATCTGTGAATCCACCCTTTATTCCTATATCGACAAAGGCGTCTTTCTGACCATTACGAACAAAAGCCTTCCGGAAAAGTGCAAAAAGAAGCGTTCCTATAACCGCGTCAAGAAGGCGTCCCGTCCTTCCGCCGGCGAAAGCATTGAAAACCGCCCCGAAGAAATCAACGCCAGGGAAACCGTCGGTCACTGGGAAATGGACTGTGTTGAAGGCAAAAAGAAGACGAAGAAAACCCTTCTGGTTCTGACCGAAAGAAAGTCCAGGAAGGAAATCATTATCCCTATGAAGGATCAGACAAGCCGAAGCGTCGTCGCGGCCCTGGACCGCCTTGAACGCCAGTACGGCGCGAAATTCTACAAGATATTTCAGACGATCACAGTCGACAACGGTTCCGAATTTGCCGACTGTGAAGGAATAGAAAAGTCCTGTCGCCGGAAAGGCAACAGGACAAAGGTCTATTATTGTCACCCCTATTCTTCGTATGAGAGAGGGACGAACGAAAACCTGAACAAGATGATCCGCCGGTGGTTCCCGAAGGGGACGGACTTCCGCCAGGTGACGGCGAAGGCGATTCAACAGGTCGAAGACTGGATCAATAACTACCCCAGAGAAATTCACGGATTCAGAAGTGCGAATTCCGTGTTCGCTGAAGGCGTCGCCTGTTTAATTTGAAATTATTTGTGAATTTTTGCAATTTAATCTTGACTTTTTTAATTTTTTTCGCAAACAAATGTTTGCATTTTTTGTCGGATTATGGTACAATTAAAATACAAATAAATTGGAGGTGTTGTATTGAAAAAGCTCAGCGCCAAACGCACTCAGATTTTGGATTTCATAATGAAATATTCCTACGACATCGGATTTCCCCCGTCTATAAGAGAGATATGCGAGGCGGTAGGTCTCAAATCTCCGTCAACCGTTCATTCCCATATAAGAATACTCAAGGAAGCAGGCTATCTTGACGACAACGGAGGCAAGACTCGAAGCCTCACCCTTACCAAAAAGAGCAATGTGCTCCAGGTACCTATAATAGGTACGGTAACGGCGGGCGCCCCCATTTTAGCCTATGAGGACAATCTGGGCTATGTCAGCTACGACGGACATGTTTCGGGCGAGCTCTTTGCTCTCAATGTCAAGGGCGACTCCATGATAAACGCCGGAATATTCGACGGCGATGTGGTTGTTGTCAAAAAGACTCCCACGGCCGAAAACGGACAGATTGTCGTTGCCCTCATAGAGGACGAAGCCACCGTAAAAAGGCTTCTCAGAAAGGACGGCCACATTTTCCTCATGCCTGAAAACGAGGCTTACAGCCCCATCGACGGCGACGAGAGCACCATTTTGGGCGTGGTCGTGTCCCTGAGAAGAGACTATTGATTTTGATCTCTAACTATATTAGACGAAGAAAAACGCAAAAAGTTTCATCTTTTTTGTAAAATTGCGGAAAAAAGTTTTTATTTGCAAAATTCCGCCCGCTGTGATATAATTTTTTAAAAGGGATTCTTGAAACAGAAGAATGAGGTGTATTTTGCGAAAGACAGCATATATTCTTACATTTGCACTTGTATTTGCCATGATGGCGGGAACGGCTTGGGGAGCTCCCGGAGGAGCGGACGACCCCTTGGTTTCGCTTTCCTACCTCAAAACCATATTTACAGATGTATTTGAGCAGAGACTCAATCAGGAGGCGAGTGACGCGTCAAAAGAGGTCAACGCCTATTTTGACGGGAAGTTTGACGCCCTCAAGGCCGAGACCGGCTCGGGCACGGCGACAGACGCCGTAAAGCAGGCGGTTGCCGACAAGATAAGAGGAAGCGGCGGCGCAAGGCTGATGACTCTTGCCAAGGGCGAGAGTGTAACGGGAAAAATCGGCACAAAGATGGTTGTCATCTCGGGAAGCGCCCATCTTTTCGGCGTGCAGGGAGATGTTATAAACATTACGAGAGGTTCTCTGGCCAATGTGGGCACCGACGCCCCCAACAACATGCACTATCTGTTTGCCTCAAACGGCACATCGGGCTTTTCCGCCAATACCGACGGCACTCAGATAATGGTCTACGACAGCTATTCGGGAGCAAGACAGGTTCAGAACACCAAGTATGCCGACGCCCTGTTCAGCTTGGGTCTTTTCAAGGGCACCAACGACGGCTATGACCTTGATAAGAAGGGAGACCGTGTTCAGGGTCTCATAATGCTCATAAGACTTATGGGCAAGGAGGACGAGGCACTGCAGCACAGCGGAAAAACTCCGTTTACCGATATGACAGGCTGGCTTGAGGGACATAAATACATCGGCTACGCCTATGACAACGGCATAACCAAGGGTACAAATACAGAAAACACACTCTTTTCTCCCAATATGGAGCTGGACGGCAAAATGTATGTGACATTTGTTCTGAGAGCTCTGGGATATGACGACTCGAAAGGGGATTTTCATTGGGAGACCTCGTCTTATGACCTTGCCAAAAGCGTGGGTATTTTGACCGACGAGGACATAGCCGATATAAACGGCGGCGGATTTTACAGAGACCATGTGGTAAAAATATCCTTTAAGGCTTTGAGCGTGGAATTAAAGGGAGAAAACCGCACTTTGGGACAAAAGCTTGTGGCAGACGGAGTGTTCACACAGGATCAGCTCAACAAGGCCTTTCAATCTGTGCAATAAAAAAATACCGCAGGTATCCTGCGGTATTTTTCTTTACTTCCTTTTAAGTAGTTAAAGCTTAGCAGCACATATTCATGTCGCCGCAGCCGTTAGAGGAGCAGCCGCCCATGTTGCAGCCGCATCCGCCGCCGCAGCCGTTATTGCAGCAATGTACCCAGACAATGGCGATTGCGATGACGACGGCGATCCAGAAAGCCTCGGAGCCACCGCTCAGGAAACCTCTGTTGCATCCGCAGTTGCACATGCTGTTGCAGTTGTTGTTGCAGCTCATCATAATAAGTACCTCCGTTGTGTTTTAGTAGGGATTACATTATATACTATTCAGCGAAAGATTTTTTGTGACTGCCTTTCGGAAAGTCATCTTTCATTACATTCTATGCGAAAGACGATTTTGTGTACATTTGATTTGACAAAAATATTTTGAGGCTTTATTATATTATTATCAGTTAAAACAGAAAGGGGCAGAGAATATGATAACTACAAGAAGGGCTCACCTTGAAGATCTGGGGGAGATGCTGAGAGCCGAGAGAAATTCCACCGACAATCTGTATCTTGAAGCGGTTCACGAGGAGTTTTTTGCCGATGAGGTCGGCGAGATGATAGTGGCCGAGGACGACGGCGTCATATGCGGTTTCGGAAAAATAACTTTTCAGCCCGACGGCTGCGCATGGCTGGAGGCTTTGAGAGTTGACAAAAACTATCAGAATAAAGGAGCCGCCAAGGCGATCTGGAAAAGATTTTTAGAGGTGGCAGCCGTGAGACAGCCGAAATACATAAGAATGTATACGGGCACGAAGAATAAGACATCGAGTCATATCGCTGAGCTGAACGGCGTGAACAGAACATATGAGTATTCGGAATGTGTAGCGGCTCTTCCGTCGGGAAAGGGTGAGAAGGGGAATTTTAAAGCCGCAGATGCGGAGTTTGTCATTTCAAAGCTGCCTGAAATACGCAAGGAGTGGGGAAGCTATGTGTGCTTTAACAGGACATTTTATTCTCTTGATAAGGATACCGTCGAGATGCTGTGCAAAGGCGGAAAGGTATTTACCGACGGCGAAAGCATAGTGGCTGTTGGCACAAGGTTTATGCCAGAGAGGGGAAATAATCTCATATTTATGACGGGAGACATGGATAAGTGCATAAAATTTGCGCTGTATTTTGCCGAACAAAATCACGACGCCAAGCTGACCCTTATGCACAGAGCTGTCGATAAGAAGGTGAGAAATCTCGCTGAGAGTATGGAATTCAAATACCTTCCCTCCAACTTTATAATGGTTGAGGGAGACTTTGCATAGGATAAATTTTCAAAATAAAGTTTTGCAGAAAAATACATAGATTTGCGTAAAAACGCACTTAATGTGATAAAATTTGTATGAGGAGGAGAGCTATGGAATATATCACGGTGCGGGAAGCGGCACAAAAGTGGAAGATATCCGAGCGCCTCGCTCAGCAGTACTGCACGGACGGAAGGATAGAGGGGGCAAAAAAATTCGGAGCTTCCTGGGCTATTCCTAAAGACGCTCAAAAATCCGCTGACCCGAGAAGAGAGAAAAAAGAAAGCTGCGGAAACAGCGACGCCCGCTTTTTCTGCGGCCAGCTTGTGCCGATGCCGCTGATGAATACCCCCTTTGAGCCGGGAAGGTGCAGGGAATACGCAGAGAAAATACGGGACGAGCGAATGAGAGACATCGCGAGGGCGGAGTACTGTTATTTCAGCGGCCGCCCTGAAGAGGCGGCGCGCATAGCCGAGCTGTATCTTTGCAGCACCGAACTGCCGATAAAGCTGTCGGCATATCTTATATATGCCTATTCCAATCTGTCAATAGGCCATATTCAGCAGGTGAGATACGCTCTTTTAGAGATGAAAAAACTTTTTTTGACAGACATAGACGCACCGCCGCAAATTAAAGCAATATCTGTGTTTACGGGAACCGCGGCGGCAGTGCTTTTGCATCTGCCTTTGCCGGAGGGCGCTGAGGATTTGCAGAACCATATAAAGCTTCTGCCTCCGGGAATGAGAATGTTCGCCCTCTATGTGCAGGCTCATTACACATATCTCCAGGGCGACTACGGAAAAAGTATCGGCATAGCCGAGACCGCCTTTGCAATGCAGACCGAGGTCTATCCCATTCCGTCGATCTACATGCATCTGGTGGCGGTCATGGATTATATGAGTCTCAAACAGCCGGACAAGGCCGAAGAGCATCTTCTCGCCGCATGGGAGCTGGCCAGACCCGACGATTTGATAGAGGGTTTCGGAGAACATCACGGACTTTTGGGCGGAATGCTTGAGGCTGTGCTTAAAAAGGACTGGCCCGAGGATTTCAAAAGAATAATCGCCATAACATACCGTTTTTCTGCCGGCTGGCGAAAGGTTCACAACCCTGTTACGGGACATGATGTGGCCGACAATCTCACCACCACAGAGTTTGCCGCCGCAATGCTGGCGGCGAGAGGCTGGACAAACCAGGAGATAGCCGATCATATGGGTATATCGCAAAATACGGTAAAACAGTATATCTCGGTGGCTTTGCAGAAACTGAATATAAAACAGAGAAAAGACCTCAAAAAATATATGCTGCGATAGAAAAATGCCTGCGGATATCCGCAGGTATTTTTGTTATATAGCAACATAAATTTTCTTGACTTCAATATAAAAATATGGTATTATAAATAAAAAATAAGCTATATTTTATGAATGGTGCGCCTGTGGTAAAAGGAGGGAGGTCTATGAAGAGATTTCTTGTTGTGTTTACGGCTTTTCTTGTTGCCGCAGCGGTGTGGGCATCTGTGTCCGAGTGGAAAAAAGACAGCAGATACACCATTGACGAGCCCTATGAGTTTCCCGTGCTGACCAGTGAGGACTATTCAAAGTTTAACAGAAACGAGGAGAGGCACTCCGCTTTGTCGGTGCCCGATGAAATAGTGGAGCAGATGACGACGAGAGCCCTTTTGGAGACATACCTCGATTATCCCGAGCTGATAAGCTATGGACTGCACACATTTTACAGCGATGGATTCAACATGATGAGACATGTCCACAGCTTCGGTCTTGACGAGCTCATGGAGAGGGAGGATCTCTATGAGATGGTTTACAAAAGATACAGAGAGACCGAGATATATAAAGGGCCTGTGGATAAATACCCGGCAAGAGAGGATCGGAGGGAGAAATACAAAAAGCAGTATGAGGACGCCTATGATATGGCACATCTTGAGCTGCTTATTTCCCAGATGGATCTTGAGGACGGCAGCTGGAAAAAATGGAGGATAGAAAGGCTCATAGAGAAAAAGACCGAGGAAAGACTTGAAAATCCTGATTTTTATGACGGAAGACCGTTTGTGGGTATGTACGAATGGGTGCTGTTTCAGGACAGCCACAAGATAAAATAAAAAGACTCGGCGAAAGCCGAGTCTTTTTTTATGATTTATTCTTTGCCGTCTAAAAGATAGCTGTAAGACACGCCGAAAACTTCGGCTATGGCTTTTATTTCGATATCGGTGACATACCTTTTGCCTGTCTCTATTCGGGTGATGACATTTTTATCCATGTCGGCTCCGATTAGCTGGAGCATGCGGGCAAGTCCTCTCTGGGACAGTCCGTGGGATTTGCGGAGAGCGATAAGCCTTTCGGCTATGAGATTTTTGGCTCCGTTTTCTCCTGTCGGCCTCGACATGGCTGTACCTCCTTTGCTTTGTATCATTTTTCGCACTACAAGTTAATTTTATCAAAATAAGGTGGTATAATAGGTTGTAAAAGTGAGACAAAATAAGGATATGAATAAAAATGAACATAATAATTGAAATAAAAAAAGGTTTTGAAAAACTTAAAAAAGAGATAAGAAAAAATGATTTGGCAGATTTTATAAATTGTAGATATGAAGAATTGGCACTATATCATTTTGGCTTGGGAACATATATTAGAAATAACATGCTTGGTGAAGACACAAAATTATTGCATGAGTTTAAAAAAATAGGAGTTGCAAATAAAGATGATCTATCATATTTGTTGATAAGAATTTTATATATTTACTTGAAATGTGGGGATGAAAAATAATAATTAAAATAAAAGACTCGGCGAATGCCGAGTCTCTTACTTTATTCCTTTGAGTATTTGAGTTTTGTGGCGATTCCCCCTCTTATGTGGCGCTCGTCCCTGTTTTTTGCGAGCACCTGCTTGACCTGTTCATAAAGCTCGGGATTGATTTGTTTGAGCCGTACCGACACATCTTTATGTACCGTTGATTTGGATATGCCGTATTTTTTGGCGGCACATCTCACCGTGGCTCCCGTGTGGGCGATAAAAAGCCCTACCGTTACGGCGCGCTCTTCCGGCAGACCTATCATATGTATTCACTCCGTTTTTCCTTTTTATAAAAAAGTATGAGAGACAGAAGAAAAATATTCAAAAATAACGGCGGAGCGCTTGCAAAATATTTCATATTGATGTATAATTTATTCATAATATCAACCTAAACGGGAGGAAAATTATGAAACACAGCCAAAATTATGATCATTATTACAAGTATGACGAAATTACAGCCATACTGGAAGGCTACGCCGAGAAACATTCCGACATAGCCGAGCTGACCCATATAGGCGTCACAGCTCAGGGCAGAAAGATATGGCTTATGCAGATAACCGACAAATCGACGGGAGATTACAGCGAAAAACCTGCCTATTATGTGGAGGCAAACATCCATGCGGGCGAGGTCACAGGCTGTATGACTGTCATGTTTTTCCTCGACACGATATTTACAAACCGCGACAGCGCCGAAATAAAGGAACTTTTGAAAAATTATACAATTTATGCGGTGCCCCGCCTTTCCCCCGACGGCTCGGAGCACTATCTCACCACCGAGGACACGATACGCTCTGTACCCAAGTTCTACCCCTATGACGAACTTCAGCCCGGACTTGTCAGAAAAGACATGGACGGCGACGGCGTCGCCCGCATGATGAGGGTGAGATCTCCCTACGGACTTTGGAAGAAGAGCGAGAAAGACGACCGTCTCATGGTGAGAAGAAAGCCCGACGAGACAGAGGGCGAGTTCTACTCCATCTTTGACGAGGGATACATAGAGGATTTCGACGGCTACAATGTAAAGGAGAGCCCGGCGAAATTTGGCTACGATTTCAACAGAAACTATCCCATAGGCTGGGAGACCGAGGACAAGCAGCGCGGAGCAGGCAAACTTCCCATGGGCAGTGAGGAGACAAGAGCAAACTCTGAATTCCTTCTCAATCACCCCAATGTCTGCTTTGTTCTCGATATGCACACGGCAGGCGGACAGAATCTCTATACCCCCGGCTATAAGAGCGCTAAAAAGTCCATAAAGGAGGACATAGACCTCTATAAGGCTTTGGGCGGTATAGCAAAAGAGGAGAACGGCTATCCCGTGCTCAATGTCTTTGACGACTATATGCCCGCTTCTGCTTCGGTGACATACGGCGGATTTGACGATTTCTGCCACCATGTTCTTGGCATTCCCGCCATAGTCATAGAGTGCTGGGATCTGGCGGTCAGAGCCGGAATCGATGTGCAGTATCCTCCCAAGGAGAATGTCAGCATCGAGGAGCTTGAGATGAACGCCGAAAAATACCTCAAGTGGGCCGACGAAAATGTCTCTCCCGAAGAGGGCTTTAAAAACTGGACTGAGTTTGACCATCCCCAGCTGGGCAAGGTGGAGATAGGCGGTTACAACCTCAAATATTTCCAGCAGAATCCCCCGATAAAATTCCTCATGCAGGAGATCGAAAAACACACAAGATTTATGCTGAGAGCCATCAAGACCTTCCCGAAGCTCCATGCGGAGAAATTCGAGGCAAAGGAGATAGGCGGCGGAGTTTATAAGGTCGAAGCCGTCATCGGCAACAGAGGATATATGCCCACCTATGTCTTTAAGGAGGCCCTCAAATTCAAGTCTCTCAAGGGCATAAAGGTAACACTTGAAGGCGGCGAGATAATGGACGGAAAGCCGAGTCAGGATATAGGACACCTCGAAGGCATGTCGGGCATGAATGTCAGAAGCAACGGACTTGTGTCCTTTGGCTATCACGGAGCTCCCATGTTCAAGACTCTCACATGGATAGTCAAGGGCAATAAGGGCGACAAGCTCACCCTCGAGGTAAACAGCCAGAAGGCAGGCAACATAAAGACAGAGATTACGCTTTAAAAACATAGCACAGTGCCCCGTCTGACGATTCAGGCGGGGCATTTGAAAAGGAGATGTAATGGCTCGTTCAAACATAAAGGCCGTAATTTCGGCGGATATCGACAGGGTGTGGAAAACCGTCACATCTGTTGAAAAATACACATGGCGAAGTGATCTCAGCAAAACCGAGACAGTGGACGGTAAAAGATTTATCGAGTACACAAGGGAGGGGTATCCCACCATGTTCACCGTCACCGCCGAAGAACCTATGAAAAGGTGGGAATTCGACATGGAAAATACCAATATGAAGGGTCATTGGACAGGTATCTTCACATCTCGGGACGGCTCGGTCGAGATAGATTTCACCGAAGAGGTGACGGCTAAAAAATTCTTTTTAAGACCTTTTGTAAAAGGCTATCTGAAAAAACAGCAGAGGCAGTTTGTAGACGATTTGAAAAAGGCAGTGGAATAATTAAAAAGAACACCCCGTCTTCAGACGGGGTGTTCTTTTTACGCTACCTCATATATGGATGTGACGGGCGGTGCGGCGAAGGTGGGGGTAAGGCCTTTTACCACATCGTTCAAAAACAGCTGACTTTTGAGATAGGCCTCGGCGTGAGCCGTGCTGTCAAAGCCGTGGAGCACCTGCACATCCTGCTCTCTTATGAGCAGCTCCTTGGTGAGGGCTCCTTCCACAGTGTCGAGAAAGGGCTGGCGGTAATCCGAATAGACCCTTGCGGCGGCGCCGCGGTTTTCGGGGTTTATCGTCATGGTGATTTCGAGATAGGCTTTTACCTTCATTTTTGTTTCCTACTTTGTGTTATTACGGTCATATTATAATGCCGCTGTACGATTTTAGAAAGATATGTGCAAATTTATTAGTTGCTAATAAATTTGATAGTTACTTGAAAAAAACAGAGAATGATATATAATGAAAACAGAGGTGAGGATATGTACAAACACAAGCTGGAAAAAGACATAAGATGCCCTTTGGAATACGGCCTCGAGCTTTTCGGGGAAAGTGGAAGTCGAGGATACTCTGTCTGCTGTCTCAAAAAGAAACCATGAGGTACAGCGCCGTGAGAAGAGATATGTGCAATATAACAGACGCGGTTTTGGCGGCTTCTCTCAAAGAGCTTATAGAGGGCGGTATGGTGGAGAGAAAGCAGTTTGACGAAATACCTCCGCGGGTGGAATACAGTCTTACCGAAAAGGGCAGGTCGGCAATACCGATACTAAGGAGCATTTGCAGCCGGTTGGGGGCATACCACAAAGATTGCACCGACAAAACCCCTGCAAGGTGCAGAGAGTGCGATTACAACAGATAAAAAGGTTGTCAGGGAAGCAGAAAATTTTAACGGGAAATTATCAGATTTTTCCCTTGACAGGACAGTTTAAAAGTGATATAGTTAAAAAAGAAAAAAGCCGATAGGTGAGGCTCATACAGGGATACGGACTGCTGCCGCAAAAAGATGGAGACATCTTTCGCAGGTCAACAGGCGGCATCGTCAAGGTGCAGCATAACGCAGTTTCATCGCCCTGTGAAGTCAAAGCTCATACGGTGCGATTTGTGTCAGTGCGCCGTATCTGCGGCGCTTTTTTTATTCCATTTTTAAAGCAGAGGTGAACGCTTTGGACAGCAGCGGAAGTAGTTGCAAAAGACACAAAAACAAAATATTGAAAACTGCCCGAGGCGTGCTCACAGGCGGCTTTTAAAGCCGCGTCCTTTTGCTGCGCCTTCGGGCCGGCAGGAGGTAAAAATGAAAACAACACTTTACGATCTCATCAGAGAAAAAAGGTACAGAGAGGTCAGGGAGGAGCTCTCTCATCTGAATCCCGTCGATGTTGCAGCCATGCTGGAAGAGCTCGACGAGGAGACAGCCGCCCTCGTTTTCAGAATGATAAAGAAGGACGAGGCGGCCGAGGTATTCAGCTACATGGACAACGACCAGAGGCAGTATATCCTCAAAATACTGAGCAAACAGGAGATAAAGGATCTCTTTGATGACATGTTCGCCGACGACGCCGCCGATTTTTTGGGCGATCTTCCTTCGAATGTGGTTACAAAGCTTTTGGAAAATGTGGAAAAAGACACGAGAAGCCGCATAAACCAGCTTTTGCGCTACGAGGAGGACAGCGCCGGCAGCATAATGACGGTGGAGTTCATAGAGCTTTACCGCGACATGACAGTGCAGGATGCCCTGGCAAAAATACGCAGGGTGGGCATAGACAGCGAGACTGTTTACACCTGCTATGTGGTGGACAGGAGAAAGCTCATAGGCATAGTCACAGCCAAAGACCTCATGATAAACGGCTCTGACAGGCTGATAGGCGACCTTATGAAGGAGGACTTTATTTCGGTAAAGACCACCGACGACAGGGAAGAGGCCGCCAAACTCTTCAGAAAATACGGTCTCATCGCCATTCCCGTGCTGGACAGCGAGGGCTGCATAGTGGGAATCGTAACCTTTGACGACGCTATCGATGTCCTCACAGAGGAGACCACCGAGGACATGAACAAGATGGCCGCCATGGGCAGCAGCGACGAGTCCTATCTCAAGACATCGGCCTTTACCCACGCCAAACACAGAATAGTGTGGCTTCTGGTGCTCATGCTGTCGTCTACTATTACGGGAGCGATAATCGCAAGGTATGAAAACACCTTTGCGGCGGTGCCCCTTCTCGTCTCATTTATCCCCATGCTCATGGACACGGGAGGAAACTGCGGCACCCAGAGCTCTACGCTTATAATCCGAGGTCTCGCTGTGGACGAGCTGAAGTTTTCCGATATTTTCAGGGTTATGTGGAAGGAATTCCGCGTTTCCATTCTGGTTTCGGCTGCACTGGCTGTGGCAAACGGAGCGAGAATATATCTCATGCACGGCGATATGAAGCTGGCTTTTGTGGTTTCGGCCGCCCTTGTGGGTACTGTTATAATATCCAAGCTCATCGGATGCACCTTGCCGATACTGGCGAAGAAGATAAAGCTCGACCCCGCCCTTATGGCAGCCCCCCTCATAACCACCATAGTGGATACATTCTCTATTATCATTTATTTCAATATAGCTACAAGAATATTCAATCTTTAAAAGACGGCTTTGCCGTCTTTTTATATAAAATTAAAGTAGAAAGGGAAAAAGATGAAAACAGTAGAATATAAGGAAGAATACGGAAAAATAGAGTTTCCCGAGGGCTTTGAGGAAAAGCTCAGGGGAAAAAGCCTTGAAGAGTAGAGTGAGATGTACCGAATCACCGAGTCGACAAAGCTGAGCAGGACATCTTACGGCGAGATCGACAGCGAAAAAATCGCAAAGAATTGTTTTAAGCTGAAAGATTACAAAAAATTCAGGGGATATGTCGTAAAAGACGGTCTGCTTGTCGGTGTGCTTTCGCAGGAATATTTTTTCAAAAATGAGGCGGTGTGTCTGCCATATCATTCGGTGTGCGTCTACTATGCCTCGGATAACGAGGGATCGGGCACATCGGACCGAGATGACAGCGCATATCTTGTTTGTGTATAACTTTGCACAACTGTAAACAAAAAAAGAAGATAAATTGATTTTTCGGGAAATCCTTTATAAGTTATTTGATTTTTCAATAAAGTTTGAAGAAAAGAAAAAACTGTGCTAATATCATACAGGAATATTATGCTTAAATCCACGAGTAATACAATAAAAAGAGGTTGAATATGGAACTTATAAAGACACTTCCCGAAGTCTTTGAGGACTTCAGCGAACAGAGAAAAAAATCCTTCATAACGGCCATGGAACTCAAGGAAAAAGGAATCCCCCTGGTGGGAGTTTTCTGCACCTACCTCCCCCAGGAGCTCCCCATGGCCATGGGAGCCGCCGTCGTCGGACTGTGCTCCATGTCGGGTGAGACTATACCCGAGGCCGAGCAGGATCTGCCGAGAAACCTTTGTCCCCTCATCAAGTCGAGCTACGGCTTTGCCAAGACCGACAAGTGCCCCTACTTCTACTTCTCCGACCTGGTAGTGGGCGAGACCACATGCGACGGCAAAAAGAAGATGTATGAGATACTGGCCGAGCACAAGCCCGTGTATGTAATGGAGCTCCCCAACTCTCAGAGCCCCGAGGCTTTGAAGCTGTGGAAGCAGGAGATCATCAAATTTAAAGAAAAGCTTGAGAGCCACTTCGGTGTCACGATAACAGAGGATCAGATAAGAGAGGCCATCAAGATAAAGAACGAGGGCAGAAAGGCTCTCAAGGAGTTTTACAGCCTGATGAAAATGGAGCCTGCTCCAATGCTGGGCGGCGACATGTATAAGGTGCTCTACGGCTCCACATTTAAGTTCGATCAGAGCAAGATACCGGGCGAGGTGCGCGCAGTTATAGAGAAGGTCAAGGCTCAGTATGACGACGGCACAGAGGATTGCCCCAAGAACAAGTTCAAGGGCCGTCCGAGAATCATGGTTACAGGCAGCCCCATAGGCGGCGCCAGCGAAAAGGTCATCAAGTGCCTTGAGGACAACGGCGCACAGGTCGTCGTATATGAAAACTGCGGCGGCGCAAAGAGCGTAGACGAGCTGGTGGACGAGACAGGTGATGTATACGAGGCTCTCGCAAAGCGTTACCTCAACATCGGCTGCTCCTGCATGACCCCCAACCCCAGAAGATTTGAGCTCATCGACAGACTTATAGACGAGTACAAGGTAGACGCAGTGGTAGAGGTAATTCTCCAGGCCTGCCATACATACAATGTCGAAAGCTACAATGTAAAGAAATTCGTAACCGAAAAGAAAAACATACCCTATATCGGCATAGAGACTGACTATTCCACATCCGATGTGGGACAGATCAGCACAAGACTTTCGGCCTTTATAGAGATGCTTTAATATGCTGACTTTAGGTATAGACTGCGGCTCTACGACTACAAAAGGGGCTCTTTTTGACGGTACGGACATAGTAAAAACCGTGATAACCCCCACAAGCGCCAGGCCGAAGGAGCGCATGGAGTGGGTTTATCAGAATCTCATGTCGGACGAGGTGGGGTATCTCGTCACGACGGGGTACGGCAGAGATCTTTTGAAGCAGGCCGACAAGAAGATAACCGAGATAACCTGTCACGCCAAGGGAGCGGCTTTTCTCGGAAAAGAGATAGACTGCGTCGTTGACATAGGCGGCCAGGACAGCAAGGCCATACTTTTGGACAGGTTCAAAAATGTAAATGATTTCATGATGAACGACAAGTGCGCCGCGGGTACGGGGCGCTTTGTCGAGATGATGACGAGAATACTCGACTGCAATATCGACCACATAGACGAGTTTACCGAAAACCGTCACCCCATAGATATATCCAGCATGTGCACCGTCTTTGCCGAAAGTGAGATAATAAGTCTCTTGGCCGAGGGCAAGGACAGGGGCGACATCGCTTTGGGTGTAATAAGGTCAATATGCAGAAGGACAGCCTTTTTTGCCCAAAAGCTGAGACCCTCTCAGGGTGTGTTTTTCAGCGGAGGACTCGCGAGATTCGAGGTGTTCAGAAAAACTCTCGAGGAGTTTATCGGGCTTCCCGTCATGACCCATCCTCAGAGCCAGTACGCCGGCGCCATAGGCGCGGCTGTAATAGGCTACGACAAAATGAAGAGAAAATAGTGAAAAGCGGCAGACATTGTCTGCCGCTTTTTATATTTTACGGGAATTCTCGGTCTGTGTCCTTGAAAAATTCCCAAAACGAGCCGATAATTATACCCAAAATAACAGAGAGGACAGAATTATGGATCAGAAAAAGATAGGCGCGTTTTTGAGGGAGCAGAGAAAAAAGAAAGAACTGACTCAGGAGATGCTGGCGGAAATGCTCGGAGTTTCAAACCGCACGGTCAGCAGGTGGGAGACGGGAGCAGGCATGCCTGATTTTGCCGTGCTCATAGAGATGGCGAAATATTATGGTGTCACCGTCGATGAAATACTGAACGGCGGTCAGACCGAACAAAGGGAAAAAACGAACGGCGACACGATGAGCAAAGTTGCCGAGTATACGGGCGAGGAAAAACGCAGACTGCTCAAGATGTTCAATTTGCTGCTTTGGATCGCTCTTGCAGCGGTTACCGCCGAAACGCTGATTGTATTTTTGCATTTGGCGAATGTTTCGCCCTATGAGGAAACGGCGCAGTTCTGCCGTGGACTTTCCTTTGGTATTCTGGCCATGGGAATAGTGATTACAAGAAAATATGAAAAATTCAGAAAGCTCAAGCCCTGCCTTTTGAAGTCGGCAAAACTGAGAATGACGGGAAAATCAGGAAATTAAAAAACATATTGACAAATGTCTATATGTGCTTTATAATACACATAGACAAATATCAATGTGAGGTGTCCTATGAACAACATGGAAACGGCGCTCATATGCAAAGCCCTGTCGGACAGCAACAGACTTCAGATAGTCGAGATGCTCAAAGACGGGGAAAAGTGCGCCTGCAAGCTTTTGGAAAAATTTCAGATCAGTCAGCCCACCCTTTCTCACCATATGAGAATACTGTGCGAAAGCGGCATCGTAGATGTTGAAAAGGTGGGAAAATGGTCTCATTACTCCCTGAACAGGGAAAAAATAGCCGAGTTTAAAGCTTTTATCGAAGAGCTTGAAAGAGGTGAGTAGCCATGTGGAACTTTTTTCAAAATCAGATTTTGGGCATGAAATGGCTGAGTGCTCTTATAGGCAGCGGTCTTTCGGCAGTCGGAATTGACACGGAGGGAAGGCTCGGCGCCTCGCTGCAGTTTTTTCTCTATGACACAATAAAGATTTTCGTTCTGCTGTCGGTGCTTATATTTGCCGTCAGCTATATACAGAGCTACTTTCCTCCCGAGAGGTCAAAGAGGATTCTGGGAAGATTCAGGGGCATTACCGCCTCCTGCATAGCCGCCCTTTTGGGTACGGTCACGCCTTTTTGCTCCTGCTCGTCGATACCGATTTTCATCGGATTTACAAGCGCGGGACTGCCCATAGGGGTTACATTTTCATTCCTTATATCGTCTCCTCTGGTGGATTTGGGCTCCCTTGTGCTGCTCATGAGCATTTTCGGCGCAAAAATAGCTGTCGCTTATGTGGTGGTCGGTCTTGTTCTGGCGGTGATAGGCGGAACATTTTTGAGCAAGATGAACATGGAAGACCAGGTGGAAGGCTTTGTCAGACAGGCGAAGGCCGCGGACGGCGGAGAAAACAGCCTGGATTTTAAAGACAGAATAGAGTATGCCAAAGAACAGGTCAAGTTCACCGTAAAAAAGGTTTGGATATATGTCCTCATAGGAGTGGGCATAGGAGCGATTATCCACAACTGGATACCCGCCGAAATCATCGAGAAGATTTTGGGAAGCGACAACATCTTCGCGCCCATTCTGGCGGCGGCCGTGGGAATTCCAATGTACGCCGATATTTTCGGCACGATCCCCATCGCCGAGGCACTTCTTGCAAAGGGAGTGGGTCTGGGCACTGTACTCTCCTTTATGATGGGTGTCACAACCCTTTCACTGCCGTCTATTATAATGCTCAAAAGGGTGGTAAAACCCAAGCTTTTGATAAGCTTTGTGGCGATAGTGTCTGTTGGAATAATTCTCATCGGATACCTTTTCAACGCTATCGGATATCTTTTCATATGATAAAAAAGAAAGCGTCTTTTAAAGACGCTTTCTTTTTTTATAAATCAATCTTTACCGCTTTTTTCAGGCGGTTTATAATGGAGGACGCAACGAGTGCCCACATGATGTCGCTGGGCAGCGTCATAAGGAAGCAGTAGAGGAAGAGGGGCCCTACCGCTATGGGGGTGTTTATCACATAGTTGCAGATGATGTAGTAGTAGGCAAGACCTACGGCGTATACGGCACAAAGACCTAAAATGCAGCCGATGAAATATGTCTTAAAGGCGGGATTCTGCTTTTTCTCGCAGTAGGCGCCGATGACATATGCCGAAAGTGCAAAGCCGATTATGTAGCCGAAGGAGGGCTGAAAAATATAGGAGGGGCCGCCGCCCTTTGTAAAGACGGGAAAGCCCACAAGACCCAAAACAAGGTAACAAATTATGCTGATAAAGCCATATTTTTTGCCGAGAAGCAGTCCTGCAAGGGCTACGAAAAAGGTCTGCATGGTAAAAGGCAGCAGAGGGAACGGTATTTTTATAAAGGCTCCTACGGCGGAAAGAGCCGCAAAAAGTGCGCAAAGGGTAATGATTTTTATTTTTGATGTCCTCATAGCTTTATACTTATTTCCCCTGTGGAAAGTTTTATTTCATTTCCGTTTTCATCTTTTACGATGAGGCGGCAAAAATCGTCTATGCCTGTTATCTCGGCCTCATAGTTCTCTCCCTTGTCGATAACAGTGACCGTCTTGCCGATTATAAATGAGCGGGACTTGTACTGCTCCACAAAGAGCTTTTCACGAAAATTATCCATAAAATAGGCGGTGTTTTTTATTATCTCGGCGGCGAGACGGTTTCTTATGTCGAACTTCTGCTGTTTGAAAACAGAGGCCGTCCTATCCTTTATTTCATCGGGAAAACCTCCCTCGGGCTCAAAGACATTGATTCCCGTGCCGATTATCACATAGTCCATCTTTCCGTTTTCCATGTCAAAGCCGGCTTCGGTCAAGATTCCGCACACCTTTTTGCCGTCAATATACACATCGTTGACCCATTTGATACTGCTTTTTATGCCGCTGACAGCGTCTATCGCCATGGAAGCGGCGACGGCCGACATGGGGGTTATCAGCATGGCGTCCTCGGCGTCAAGGTCGGGGCGCAGAAGTATGCTGAGATACACTCCCGTGCTTTGTGGAGAGAAAAAGACCCTGTTCATGCGGCCTCGGCCTGCGCTCTGGTGCTCGCATATGACGACGGTGCCGCTTTTAGCCCCTGCCGCAGCCTTTTTCTTTAAATAATTGTTGGTAGAGTCCACCGAGGTCATGACTTCGATGTCAAATCTGTCTGAAAGTTCGCCCAGATGACGGCGCACAGAGCTCTCGGACAGTATATCGGTGTTTTCGGCCATGACATAGCCCTTGCCTGTGACGGCGTATATTTCATAGCCCTCGTCGCGGAGGGAGCTTACAGCTTTGAAAACGGAATTTCGGCTGACATTTAAACGGGAGGCTATGTCCTCTCCCGAGATATAGCGTCCTTTTTCGGCCTCAAAAAGAGCCTTGATTTTTTCTTTAAGGGACATTTCGCACCTTCTTTCTGTCTGTCATTATATCAGACGGCAGGTGGATTGTCAACTTGAAAACAAAAATAGGATTACAATCTTTTTCTTTTAAACAAAACAGCCGCTATGAGGATGAGACCCAAAAGACCGTTAAAACGGTATAGCTTAGACACTATTTCCGAAAATCCCACAGCCGAAAGGACGAGGGAGGGGACAAGTATGAGCAGACAGCTTGTGGCGGAGTTTTTGAAAATTTTAGGGGAAAAACGGGGCAGAAAGTCCAAAAGGCCCACCATTATTCCCGCCGCTGTGGAAAAAATCCCCGCCGTGAGACAGGCGGAAAAGAGCTGGGGAATGGGGGCGGGCATACTTTGAGAGAGGGCAAAGAGTGGCATTTCCTCATATGTGAGACCCTGTGAGGATATGGCAAAGCAGGCGGAAACCAATGTCAGGGCGCAGATGAGACAGCATATCAGGGTTGATTTTGCGATTGCGACTTTGCTTTCGGCGTTTTTGCCGAGAGCTGTCACGGCGGTGTACATCATGGCGAAGTTATAGGACAGGTAGAGCAGGGCAGAAAATGCGGGAGAGCCGCTCTGAGTAGGATCGGAAAAATGGGGCGCAGGGGGGAGACACAGAAATAACATGAGGGCTATCATAAAGGGCACCATCAGATTGAAAGACGCCATAAAGCCGTTTTCCGCCAAAGCCCCGAGAAAAAACAGAATAAGGGCAAAAATTGCAGAGCCGACGAGAGGATTCATACCCCACAGCATCGATGTCATGGAGCCGAAGCCCGCCAGCATGGCGGACAGCACGAAAAATGACATGAGAGCAGAGAGAGTTTTGGCCGCCCCGACTTCGTTTTCGCCTTTAAAGCTTTTCGTCATAACGGCGCCGCACAGGATAAAGAGAAGAACCGACGAAAACAAAGACAGTATGACGCCTGTCTTTCCGTAGGTGACAAAAAACTCCGATATCTCACGACCCGAGGCAAAGCCCGCCCCGATAAATGTTCCCAAAAGGGCGCAGCTTAGGGTAAAAGCGCCCGCTTTTCCGCTGTTTTTCATGGAAAACCTCTTTTCTGTTGACACATTTTGCATATTGATGTAAACTAAAGTAAAAATAGAACAAGGAGAAAAAATATGGGTATAGATACAAAAAAATATGACATTCACATTGGAAATATGAAAAGAGGCGAACGAAACGCCATAACCGATGTAAAGGGCGTGAAGGTCGGTCATGTGACCCTGAGAGACGGCGATGCCCGCACAGGCGTGACGGCGATTGTGCCCTGCGAGGGAAATGTATTTCAGAACAAGGTCATGGCGGCAACCCATGTGATAAACGGCTTCGGCAAGAGCATAGGACTTGTGCAGATAGATGAGCTCGGCACCATGGAGACCCCGATAATTATGACAAATACTTTGAGCGTCGGTACGGCGGCAACGGCCCTTGTCAAGCATATGCTCAAGGAAAACGGCGACATAGGTCTTACGACGGGTACGGTAAACCCTGTGGTCTGCGAGTGCAACGACGGCAGGCTCAATATGATAAGGGAGCTCTATGTAAAAGAGGAGCATGTGTTTGAGGCTTTGGAAAAGGCTTCCTCCGATTTTGAAGAGGGAAATGTGGGCGCAGGCACGGGAATGGTGTGCTACGGTCTCAAGGGCGGCATAGGCACAGCTTCGAGAGTTGTAACCCTTGACGGACAGGAATACACCCTGGGCGCTCTTGTGCTCTCCAACTTCGGTACAGGGGAGAGGCTGACGGTCGACGGCAAAAAGGTAGGCAAGATGATAAAGGCCATGAACGAAGAGGACAAGGGCTCGATCATTATAATTCTCGCCACCGACGCCCCTGTCAATGAGAGACAGCTCAAGAGACTCTGCAAGAGGGTGCCTGCGGGACTTGCCCGTACGGGATCTTACTACGGCAACGGCAGCGGCGACATCGCCTTTGCCTTTACCACCGCCAACAGGGTGCCCCACTATTCCGACACCGATATAATGAATATGAAAATGCTCCATGACGACAAGATAAACGGACTTTTTGAGGCTGTGGTCGAGAGTGTTGAGGAGGCTGTAATAAGCAGTCTGCTCCACAGCACCGAGACGGTGGGCAGAGACGGCTACACCGCAAAATCCCTGGCCGACTACATGGAAAAACTGGGTGAAATATGATAAAAGAGCAGAGAATAACCTATAAAAGCTGCCGTACAGACAGAGATATAGACATATCGGCATATTTTTATCTGCCCGAGGGGGAGATAAAGGGCATAGTACAGCTGTCTCACGGCATGTGCGAATATGTGGAGAGATATGAGGATCTGGCCGAGTTTCTCACCAAAAACGGCTATGTTTTTTGCGGAAACGACCATCTTGGTCACGGACGCACCGGTGAAGATTCGGGAGAATTCGGCTATTTCGGCGAAAAGGACGGCTGGAAATGCCTCAGCAAAGATGTCCACAATCTGACCTTTATAGCTCAGGAGAGATTCCCCGGAGTGCCCCTAATTCTCTTGGGTCACAGCATGGGCTCTTTTGTGGCGAGGGACTACGCCGCAAAGTACGGCTATGATATAGATGCCCTGATTCTGTCGGGCACCAGCGGCGGCGAAACATTCATAGATGTGGGCATAAAGCTGGCCGACAGGATAGCAAAGCGAAAGGGCGAAAAATATGTCAGTTCCATTTTGAACAGGGCGGCTTTTTCAGGCTACAACAGGGGAAAAAGCGGAGGAAAGACTGGATTTGAGTGGCTCAGCCGCGACAGAGAGGTGTGCGAGAGGTATATCGCCGACAAGTGGTGCGCCTTTATATTTACAGCCGCGGGCTTCCGCGACCTGTTTTCTCTGCTCAAAAGTGTGAGCACCGAGGAATGGGCGGAAAATGTGCCCCAGAATCTCCCGATATATATTTTCAGCGGTGACGACGACCCTGTGGGCGGTCATGGTAAGGGAGTTCTGAAGGTGGAAAAGCTTCTCAAAGAGACGGGACACCGAGATGTGGAGCTCAAGCTATATGAAGGCGGACGCCACGAGATGCTCAACGAGACCAACAGGGAAGAGGTCAAGGAGGACATTTTGAAGTTTTTGGAAAAAGTAATCTGTGACAGCAAAGATCAATAAAAAAAGACGGCTTCGGCCGTCTTTTTGTTTTGAAATATTTTTATAATACCTTTATGTGTATGCCTTTGAGAATGTCAAAGGTTTTCTGATCCATTTCAGGGTCTGCCGACGATGTGGCTTTGGAGTCGACGATGATTTCACTGTCGGGCAGGGCGGCTTTTGCCAGCACGGCGTTCGAAAGCACGCAGATGTTGGACACAAGACCGCACAGCTCTACGCTGTCGTAGTTTTTCTCTTTGAGAAATTCCGCCAGCTCAAGGCTGCCGAAGGTGTATTTTTTGAAATAAAAACAGCTTTCATCGGCTTTTTCCGCAGTTTTGCCGAAGAGCTTGTGACCTTCGCTGCCGTCTATGCAGTGGGGCACGGGGAGATTTTTGCCCTCCATGGTGTCGAGATAATTTTCGCCGTGGGTGTCAAAGGTGAAGATTATGTCGCCGTCCTTTTTGTAGTCGTCTATCTTGCGGCATATGACCTCGTCGAGTTTTTCGGCGCCGTCAAAGCCCAAGGCTCCCGACACAAAATCATTTTGGTAATCTACCACTATCAATGCTCGTTTCATCTTTTCCTCCTGATTTATATATGGTTTTGCTGACCACAAAATTGTTTTTTAGCTTATAGCGCCTGTCGAGATAGGCGAAATAGGTGCCGGGCGTCACAAGTCCGCCAACCCTTAAGATTCCCGCGCCCGCCGCGCCGATTATCCTGTGGGCGAGAAGCACACAGTTGGAGCCCAAGGCAAAGTAGGTCTTGAATGGGCCCGAACGGAATTTGTAAAAGACGGCGCCCGTGTTTCTCTGGAGCACGCTGGCAGGGTCACCGTATTTTTCGGCGTTTTCGCTGTCGGTCACAGACAGCGGCTTCCACTCTATGGGAACCTTTTTGAGGAAATTGAGCTTTTTGTATATCTCGTCGGCCTCTTTGTCGCTGACATCGATGCCAAAACCGATGAGGGTTTTGTTTTCAAGGTTTATCGACTGGTCGAGATAGGGTTTCCTCGGGCATACGGCAAGGGTGCCGTCACTTATAAAGCCCCACAGCTTGTTGGAGGAGGTGTCGTAGCAGCCGTAGGAATAGACCGTGTCGTCAAAACTCATGTCCATGTGGCCGAACTTGCCTATGGGGTCGTTGCCGATGTGGATATAGACCTCGAGACGGGGGTTTCCGGTGGGGACATATTCCTCGTCCTTTGGGGATATTTTGTCGTTGTCTGAGATGTTTTTGTTTATGAAATTCAAAACCCTTCGGGGGATAAAGGCCGAGATGAGTATCGGCACAGGCAGATATGTTCGGGGTTTTATGCGGTCACGGGCGTAGTCGGTGTCCATAAACTCGCTGAAAAAATCTCCCATAAGATTGACGCCTGTCACTATGAGATATACGCCCGATACTTTGGATATGGTAAAAGCGGCTGCCGCCGTCTTGCTGAAAAACAGAGCGGCAAAAACGGCCGACACAACGCCGAAAAAAAGTCTCCTTTTCCAAAGCTCCACACCGTCTTTCTTGAATGTGGCCGCCGAGATGAAATATGTAACGGCCTGAACGCAGGCTGTCAGAGCAAAAAGATTGGCAAGTGAGGCGGCAAAAAATTTCGGAAAAAACACGGTTACGGCCG
>CAJKFC010000016.1 GCA_905199135.1 uncultured Eubacteriales bacterium | reverse complement strand
TTTCCCATATTTATTTTATCGGTTGACGGACGGTCTGCCCTGTAATATAATAATAAACGGTGTCTTTTACAAAATATAAAAAGGGGTAAAAATATGAAAAAAGCCGTTGATTTTATAAAAAACGACCCTGTTTTGGCGGCGTCAGGCCTTTTGGCCCTCGTCTCGCTGTTCATTGTGCCGCCGTCAAAGGAATACATAGGCTACATCGACTATAAAGTGCTGGCAGTTTTGTTCTGTCTCATGACAATAATAGCCTCCCTGCAAAAGCTTGGCTTTTTTGCCTACATGGGTCAGGCTCTCACCGCAAAGACCTCGGGTTTCAAAAGCCTCAGGCTGACCCTTGTGATGCTGTGCTTCTTCTCGTCAATGCTGATAACCAACGATGTGGCTCTCATAACCTTTGTGCCTTTTACCATAACGGTTTTCGGTCTTTTGAAGCTCAATGACAGACTTATCTACACCGTCGTCCTCGAAACTGTGGCGGCAAACCTCGGCAGTATGCTGACTCCCACAGGCAACCCTCAAAACCTGTACCTGTATTCACTGAGCGGCATGACTATACCCGAGTTTGTCACCCTCATGCTGCCGCCCGCGGCGGTATCTCTCGTTCTTTTGATAATTGCCTGTCTTGCGGGCAAAAGCGTCCCAATAGACTCGGCAGATTTTTCTCAAAAGAGCTGTTTTACATTTAAAAGCCCCCGCTTTTGGCTCTATACCGCCCTTTTTGCCCTCTGTCTTTTGAATATAATGAGGATAGCACCCCTGTCCCTCATGCTGGGCGCCGTGGTGCTCTGCCTGCTGATATTCGACAGAGATATTTTCAAAAAGGTCGATTACAGCCTGCTTATCACCTTTGTGTTTTTCTTTGTGTTCATAGGAAACATGGGCAGTATCGAGGCGATAAAAAACTTCCTCTCCTCGGTCATAGCAGGCAGAGAGATAGTGACGGGAGCTGTGGTCAGCCAGGTAATAAGCAATGTACCTGCCGCCATGCTGCTTTCGGGATTTACCGACAATTACAGAGGACTTCTCTTCGGCGTCAACATAGGAGGTCTCGGCACTCTCATCGCCTCGATGGCGAGCCTCATCTCCTATAAGCTCTACTCCGCCCTCCCCTTCTCTCAAAAGGGAAAATATATAAAGTGCTTTACAGCGGTAAATGTCATAATGCTTATCATTCTGCTGATATTCGCCCTTGTGATATAGCAAAAAAGCGATGAGAAATCTCATCGATTTTATTTATATATACAGATCCTTGTTTTTGAAAATCCATACTGCCGCCGCGGAAATCGCCGCCGCCGAGATGAAAAGTATCAGCGCCGAAAGAGCGGCGAAACCGTCTCCCGAAACAAACTTTTCGGGCTGAAACAGTGTGAACACCGTGGCGTATTTGAAGTTTTCCAGTTTTCCGCCCATGTTTGCCAGCATCTGTATCACATACATCAGTACCGGCACCGACGCCCCCACCGTCACGCTCATTTTGCTGTCGCCGAAAAGGCATGAGGACATGAAACAGAATGAGCCTATCAAAAACTGCAAAAGCCACAGACCACCGTTCAGTCGCAAAAGTTCTGCCAGTTTCAGCGTGCCCGGGAAGGTCATCTCTGCCACCGCCCATTCCAGCGCGGTACAGTATAAAAGCAACAGAGTGATATTTGTGACAAGCACCGACAGCTGAGTAAAGGCCACCGTAGTTCTTTTGACGGGCGACGCCAAAAGACCTGCCATACTGCCGCCGTCCACATATTTTGCCACAAGCCCGTTGGCCTTTATTATTGAAAACACCATTGGAAACACCAGAAGCAGCATGCCGTAGAGATATGTAGACATGAATCCGATGAGGGTATCCGTGCCGCCCGTCATGCCGACGGCCGCCATGAGCTCGGGCATGGTCTTTTCAAATTCCTTGAGAATATCCGCCATTTCGGGGTCGAACATTCCGATTATCATGGAGATATACATGGTCAGTATCGCCCCGAAAATGACCAGCATTTTCCAGGAGTTCTTCATCTCCTTTTTATAAAGGGCAGCATTTATCATGACCTGTCACCTCCATAGTAATTGAGGAATATCTCCTCCAGAGACTGCTTTGCCGCAACCTCCACAGCACAGCCCCCTTCTTTAATAAGTCTGCCTTTGAAATCGGCGGCAAAAGCCTTTGCGGCGTCGGGACTTTCGAGGGTAACTGTGTAAAGTCTCATATGCTTTGACCTCAGCTCCTCGGCGGTGTCCAAAGCCATAAGTCTGCCGTCCTTGATTATGCCCACCCTGTCGCAGGTTCGCTCCACCTCTTCAAATATATGGCTCGACATGAGCACCGTCTTCCCTCTCTTTTTCTCCTGCTGAATGAGCTCTATAAATCTGTTCTGCATGAGTGGGTCGAGACCGCTTGTTGGCTCGTCCAGGATCAGTATCTCAGGGTCGTGCATAAAAGCCGATATTATGCCAATCTTCTGCTTCATGCCCTTGCTCATCTTTTTGATTTTGCCCGAGGTATTCAGCTCAAACATCTCTGTGAGCTCTTTTTTTCTGTCGGCCTTGTCTCCCCTGTATTTCTGGATAAAACGAAGATATTCCTCTCCCGTCATCTCGTTGAAAAAGGCTATCTCTCCCGGGATATAGCCCACATGTCTCTGTATTTTGTCGGCGTCTTTGCGGCAGTCCATGCCGTTTATCGTGCATGTTCCCTCTTTCGCCCTGATAAAGCCCATAAGATGCCTTATGGTTGTGGTCTTTCCCGCGCCGTTAGGGCCCAAAAATCCAAACACTTCTCCTTTTTCTATGCCGAAAGATAGGTCAAATACACCCTTTCCTTTTCCGTAGTCCCTTGTAAGGCGGGACACCTCTATTACGCTCACAGACATTCCTCCTCTGTGTTGTTTGCCATAGATTATATCACTTATCATCTTTTCGGTCAACAGAAAAGGCGCACCTTTTAGGTACGCCTTTAAAGCACTTATTTTTCGGTGGCAAAGCCTCTTCTTTCAATCTGCTTTTTAAGCCATCCGCCCTTGTAGTAGTAGATTATGAACAGGATCGATGTCACCGACCATGTGATGGGATAACTCAAGAGCACGGTCTCCACATGGGGATAAAGGGGCTTCATGACAAATACCCATACCACACGGAGAACGCATATACCCACGCAGGTTATCAGCATGGGAACCAAAGCGTCGCCCGTACCTCTTATCGATCCGCTCAGCACGGTAACTCCGAGATATGTAAAATAGAAAGGCACCATGAGCCACAGCATTTTCATGCCTATCTCTATTACGGCCTGATCCTGTGTAAACAGAGAGTAGATATTTCTGCCGAATATGAGTATCAGACCGCTTATGCCTATCGAGGCCGTAAGAGCCATAACGGCGCAGGTCTTTATGCTCTGGCGCATTCTTTTATACTTCTGCGCACCGAAATTCTGTCCCACAAAGGTGGAAACGGTGACGCTGAAGGCGTCCATCGTCATCCAGAACATGCCGTCTATCTTGCCGTAAGCAGTCCATGCCGCGATGGTGTCTGTGCCGAAGGAGTTGACGCTGGCCTGTATGATTATATTTGAAAGGCCGTACATGACCGACTGA
This sequence comes from uncultured Eubacteriales bacterium, assembly GCA_905199135.1. Lineage (GTDB taxonomy): Bacteria > Bacillota > Clostridia > Oscillospirales > Butyricicoccaceae > SIG471. Next base: position 22,012 of record CAJKFC010000016.1, on the reverse strand, counting down.
AGGCCGGCCGGTATGCCTATTCTTATTATGTCAAAAAACATCGACTTGGTAAAGCCTATCTCTCTCACGCACAGCCTGTATGAATCGGCTCCGTTTATAAGGGTGATAAACACCAGTACGGCGCTGACCGTCTGAGCCATTATCGTAGCTATGGCCACGCCCTGTACTCCCCATTTAAATCCGAGGACAAACAAAAGGTCGAGAACAAGGTTTACCATGGTACTGATTATGAGGAATATGAGAGGTCTTTTAGAGTCACCTATGGCCCTCAGAATACCTGTACCCACATTGTAGAAAAGATTGGGCACCACGCCGAGAAAGTATATTCTGAGATACGCCAAAGAGTGCTCCATAATCTCCTCGGGTGTGTTTATTGCCCTGAGAGCAAAAGGAGCCACTATAAGTCCCACCACCGTCAGAAACGCGCCGCTGGTGAGAGCCAGAGCCACAGCCGTATGCACAGCTTTTCTCGTGCCGTCCATGCTTCTCGCTCCGTAGAGCTGAGAAATGATGACGGTGGCGCCGGAGGAAAGACCGATGAAAAATCCCAAAAGGAGATTTATCAGCGTACTGGTACTTCCGCCCACGGCGGCAAGAGCTTCCTTGCCGACAAAGTTGCCTACGACTATCGCGTCTACAGTGTTATAAAGCTGCTGAAAAAAGGTTCCCATCAGTATCGGCAGAAAGAACGCTATCATACCCTTCCATATGACGCCCTCCGTGATACTGCTGTTGTCAAGTGAAAGTTTTCGCATCTAAAATCCCCCTTCTTTATTTTATATAAGCTTAATATATCACAACATTTGTCGTTTGTCTATAAATTTCGCCCTCTGTTTTTGTAAATAAATCATAACGAACTATGTTAAAGTTATAACACTAATTTTGTGTTGCATTGTGGAGATAAATAGTATATAATATTGTCATCGACAGGAGGTGACAGCATGAAAATGATAATTTCTCCCGCAAAACAGATGAAAACCGACAGCGACAGTTTTTCTCCCGAGACCTGTCCGTATTTCTTTGAAAAAAGCCGCGAGCTTTTTGACTGTCTCAAAAACATGTCATACGAACAGCTCAAAAAGGTGTGGCAGTGCAGCGACAAGCTGGCAGGTGAAAGCTTTGAAAGACTCAGCCTGACCGACTTTTCAAAAAACATCACCCCTGCCCTCTTTGCCTACGACGGAATACAATATAAATATATGGCGCCTTCGGTCATGGACTTTTCGGCTCTGGAATATGTAAAAGATCATCTCTTTATAATATCGGGGCTTTACGGCGCTTTGAAACCCTTTGACGGTGTTGTGCCTTACAGGCTGGAAATGCAGTCCAAGGGGGATTTTCTCTCTTTTAAAGACCTCTACTCCTTTTGGGGCGGCGACATAGGAGACTACATATCTCAAACCGACGACACCGTCATAAATCTCGCCTCGAAGGAATACAGCAAGGCTGTTCTGCCCCATCTTGCAAAGAACACAAAGGTGATAACCTGTGTTTTCGGTCAGATGAAAAAGGGCAAAATAACAGAACAGGCTCCCCTTGTCAAAATGGCGAGAGGAGAGATGGTGCGGTTTGCCGCCGTCAATTCCGTCAAAAATCCCGAAGATCTTAAAAACTTTGACGGCCTTTCCTTTGAATATTCAGAGGAGCTGTCCGATGAAAACAACTATATATTTATGAGAAAGGAAAAATAAAAATGCTGGAAGTATCTGCAAAAGCCCCTGATTTTACACTTTCCGACCAGAACGGCAACGCGGTGTCCCTCTCGTCCTTTTTGGGCAAAAAGGTGGTGCTCTATTTCTATCCCAAGGACAACACCCCCGGCTGCACAAGGCAGGCCTGCGCCTTTGCCTCGGTATATGAGGATTTCAAAAAGATCGACGCCGTGGTAATAGGCGTCAGCAAGGACAGCGCCGCATCCCACGCGAAATTCGCCCAGAAACACGGTCTGCCCTTTATCCTCCTCTCCGACCCCGACCTTGTGGCCATAAAGGCCTATGATGTATGGCAGGAGAAGAAGCTCTACGGCAAGGTTTCCATGGGAGTGGTCAGAACTACCTATGTGATAGATGAAAACGGCTTTATCGAAAAGGTAATGCCCAAGGTCAAACCCGACACCAACGCCGCCGAGATTTTGGAATATCTGGAAAATGCCGCAAAATAGATAAAAAGACCTGCTTTGCAGGTCTTTTTTCTATCTCTTGTAAAACCTCGGCACTCGGTCGGTTATAAGCGAAGTCAGCTCTCCCACAGTGCCGCCCCACAAACCTGCCAGCTCATAGGCTTCGGTGTGGTTGCCGCCGTCACGGCCGAAAACCGTCACCACATCGCCCTCTTTGGCCTCGGGTATATCGGTCACATCGATCATGGTGTAGTCCATGCACATTTTTCCGATGATTTTCGCCCTCTTGCCGTGGAGCATAAAGGACGCCTTGTTCTGTACCGAGCGGTTTATGCCGTCGGCATAACCCACGGGCAATACAGCTATTCTCGTCTTTCGCTGTGTGTAATATGTGGGGCCGTAGCCTATGCTCCTGCCCATTTCCACATCTTTTATCTGATATATCACTGTTTTCATCTCGGCCGACTGCCTGCACACCACGCCTCTCTCGGCAGGAGCCTCGAGACCCAGCACAAGGGCGGCCACCCTCACATAGTCGTCGTGACACTGGGGGTATACCGCGGTGAAAAGACTGCTGGCGCTGTGTACCTTGGGCTTTACTCCCCTCTTTTCCAGCTCGGCTGTAAAGCCTTTGAACAGCTCTATCTGATGGAGATTGAACTCTTCACCGAGGGGTATATCGGCCCCTGTGTAATGGGTGAAAAGCCCGACACACTCTATACCGGGCAGCTTTGTCATGGCTTCCGCCTCGTCGGCCGCCTCTTTTATCCTGTTTTCCAGCACTATTCCGAATCTCGAAAGGCCTGCGTCGGCCTTTATATGGGCCTTTACGGTGACCCCTGCCTTTTGAGCGGCCTTTGACATTTCCTCTGCTTGCTCAAGGCTCATTAGAGGTACTTCTATTCCGTTTTCCGCCGCTGCCGCCGCGTTATAGGGCATAACAGGGCCGAGGGTCAGTATCGGGGCCTTTATGCCGTTTTCCCTCAGCTCCATGGCTTCCTCGATGCACGCCACCGCAAATATGGGACAACCCTGCTTTTCCAGCACTTTGGATATCTCCACAGCTCCGAGACCGTAGGCGTCGGCCTTTACCACCGCCATTATCTCTGTCTTCTCCCCTACAAATTCCTTTATTCTCCTGTAATTTTCCTCTATGGCCGAAAGGTCTATTTCGAGCCATGTCCTGTCCTTCTTATACTCCATAGCTTTTCTCCTTTCACTCCTGTCTTTGGGTATATTATATCATAGCGTTTTTTCAAAAGCAATTATAAAGTAAATTAACGAACAATCTATGTATTTTCATAAAAATATGGTATAATTATCTATATTGAAATAAGTTTTAAGGAGGATAAAATGAAAGAACTTCAAAAATTCATAGATAATTCAAAAAACATCGTCTTTTTCGGAGGAGCAGGAGTTTCAACCGAAAGTGGAATACCTGACTTTCGAAGCGTAGACGGTCTTTACAATCAGAAATATAAGTATCCTCCCGAGACCATACTGAGCCACTCGTTTTTCCTGCGCCATACCGAAGAATTTTTTGACTTTTACAGAGACAAAATGCTCCCCCTCTATGCAAAGCCCAACCCCGCCCACATAAAACTGGCCGAAATGGAGGCTAAAGGCCGCCTTTCCGCCCTTATAACTCAAAATATAGACGGACTTCATCAAAAGGCGGGCAGTAAAAATGTTTTGGAGCTCCACGGCTCCGCGCACCGCAACTACTGCACGAAATGCCACGCCTTTTACAGCGCCGAATATATAAAAAACAGCACGGGCATACCGAGATGCGAGAAGTGCGGAGGAGTGATAAAGCCCGATGTGGTGCTCTATGAGGAGAGCCTCAACGAGCACACCCTCATCAAATCGGTAGACGCCATAGAAAAGGCCGACCTCGTCATCGTGGCGGGCACCAGTCTTACCGTCTATCCCGCCGCCGCCCTTTTGAGATATCTCAGACGGGGCAGTCTTGTGCTCATAAACCGCTCAGCCACCTCCTACGACGATGACGCCGACCTTGTGATAAACAAAAATGTCGGCGAAGTTTTCGCCGCTCTGGAGGTCTGATATGGGTCAGCTTTTACACCACAATTTTGAGCCTGTCTGGGACGAAAACTCAAAAGTACTCATTTTGGGCACCTTTCCGTCGGTCAAATCGAGAGGACATTTCTACTACCACCACCCTCAAAACCGTTTTTGGCCCCTCATGGCAAGGCTTACGGGCCATTCCCTGCCAGAAACCATAGAGGACAAAAAGCAAATGCTTCTCATGAGCGGCATCGCCATTTGGGATGTCATATCAAGCTGTGAAATAGACGGCTCCAGCGACGCCAGCATACGCTCTGTAACCCCCAACGGCATAGCCTCTCTCTTGCGTAAAACCAAAATAGAGGCTGTTTTCTGCAACGGCGGCAAGGCGAAGGAGCTTTTCGACAGATACATCTCAAAGGACAGCCCCCTTACTGCAATAGCTCTGCCCTCCACAAGCCCTGCCAACGCCGCCTATTCCATGGACAGACTTTATGAAAACTGGAAGATAATTTTGGATTTTATCGGAGATAAAAAATGAAACTCATATACAGAGAGAGAATACTTTCGTGGTTTGACAGCTCGGACATATACGACGAAAACGGAAACACCGTATATACGATAAAGGGCCGTCTACACTGGGGACACAAATTTGAAATATTCGACCGCAACGAAAACTCCGTTGCCGAGATAGTGCAGGAAATACTCACTCTTATGCCCCGCTTTGCCATATACAAAGATGGAGGATACATAGGCTGCGTAAGCAAAAACTTCACCCTGTTTTCCCACTCCTTCTCGGTGGACTTCAAAGACTGGAGCATCGACGGCGATGTATTCGCCTGGGATTTTACCGCAAAAGACGGTGACGGAGAAACTGTTTTCACCGCCTCAAAGCAGTTTTTCGAGTTTACCGACAAATATGTCCTCGACATTCCCGACGAAAAAAACGCCCTTTACGCCGTCCTCGTCATGACGGCTATAGACGCCGCCATGTGCAGGGACTGATTTTGCACTTTGTTTGCCCTTTGTTCACTTGAAAAATATATACCGCGGTGATATAATAGCCATATAGGCAAATTTTACTCTATATAAAGGAGAAAGATATGGAAATCAAAAAAACGGCAAGCGCCGGCACTTTGGAGTCGAGCGACGCCTTTGTCACGGTTGAGCCGGGCGAAAACGGCGTGAACCTCTCTTTGGAGTCGGTGGTTATAAACCAGTTCGGCGACCAGATCAAAGACCTTGTAAATACGGTTTTGGACGAGCTGGGAGTAAAAAATGTAAACATAACAATCAATGATCGCGGAGCCGTGGAGTGTGTTCTCAGAGCCAGAATCGAGACGGCAGTAATGCGCGGAAAGGAGTAATCATGCGCCGCAGTATTCTCTTTATGCCGGGCAACAACGCCGGTATGCTTTTAAACGCCGATCTTCTGGGCGCAGACGGCATAATTTTGGATCTTGAGGACGCCGTATCCCCTGCTGAAAAGGATTCGGCCCGTGTCCTCGTCCGCAACGCCCTCAAATATCTCGGTTATTCAAAGAGCGAGGTCATCGTCAGAGTAAACTCTTTGGACACCGATTTCTGGACAAAGGATCTCGATGAGATAATCCCCATGAAGCCCGCCTTCATCATGACTCCCAAAGTATCCTGCGCCAAGGATATTCTGGAGTACGACAGCTACATAACAAAGCTCGAGAAAAAGCTGGGCTTTGAGAAAAACACCGTTTCCCTCATGCCCCTCGTCGAGACAGCTCTCGGCGTGGAAAACGCCTATGAGATAGCCTCTGCCACAGACAGAGTAAAGGCAATGCTCTTGGGCGGCGAAGACCTCACCGCCGACCTCAGATGCAAGCGCACAAAAGAGGGCAACGAAATCTTTTACAGCCGCAGCCGCATAGTATGCGCCTGCCGCGCCGCCGGCATCGACTGCTACGACACTCCCTTCACGGATGTCAACGACGCCGAAGGTCTCATCAAAGACGCTGAATTTGCAAAAAGCCTCGGCTTTACCGGCAAATCCTCCATATCTCCCCGCCATGTAGCCGATATAAACACGGTGTTCAGCCCCACTCAGGCCGACATCGACTACGCAATAGAGGTCATGGCCATCATCAAGGACGCCAAGGAAAAAGGTCTCGGCGTTGTGGCTCTCAGGGGCAAGATGATCGACGCTCCTATCGTAAACAGAGCCGTTCAGGTTTTGGAAGCTGCAAAAGCTATGGGGGTAAAAATAGATGAATAAGGTTGTATCTTCTCTCAAGGAAATCATCGACCTCTGCGGTCTTAAGGACGGCATGACGGTCTCCTTCCACCACCATCTGAGAAACGGCGACTATGTTCTCAACATGGTTATGGAAGCCATTGCCGAAAAGGGCATAAAGAATATAAATGTCAACGCCAGCTCGGTTTTTGACACCCATCAGCCCCTTATAGGTCACATAAGAAACGGCGTTGTCACAGGTCTCGAGGCAAACTACATAGGCGGCGTCGTAGGACGCGCCATAAGCGAGGGCGTTCTCGAAAAACCCGTCACCTTCCGTACCCACGGCGGCAGACCTGCCGACATATCCACCCTCAAGGCTCCCATAGATGTGGCCTTTATTGCCGCTCCCACAGCCGACACCATGGGCAACTGCACAGGTAAATACGGCAAATCGGCATGCGGCTCTCTTGGCTACGCCTTTGCCGACGCCATGTACGCCAAAAAGGTCGTCGTAATCACAGACAATCTGGTTCCCTATCCTCTGGCAGACTTCTCGATACCCGAGGTATATGTGGACTATGTTCTCGAGGTTGACAGCATAGGAAACCCCTCGGGCATAGTTTCGGGCACTACAAAGATCACCCGTGACCCCGTAGGTCTCGTCATGGCTTCCTACGCCGCAAAGGCAATCGAGGCCAGCGGACTTCTCAAAGACGGCATGTCCTTCCAGACAGGCGCAGGCGGCCCCTCCCTTGCGGCAGCCAAGTTCCTCATGGACATCATGCTCAAAAAGGGCGTCAAGGGCAGCTTCGGTCTCGGCGGCATCACAAAATACATGGTCGACATGATGAATGCAGGCTGTTTTGAAAGCCTTCTCGATGTTCAGTGCTTCGACCTCGACGCCGTAGAGTCCATAAGAACAAATCCCCGCCACCGTGAGATTTCCGCAATGCAGTACGCAAGCCCCGCTTCAAAGAGCTCGGCTGTCGACAGCCTCGATGTGGTAATTCTCGGCGCTACACAGATAGACACCGACTTCAATGTCAATGTCCATACAGACTCCAACGGATATATCATGGGCGGTTCGGGCGGACACTCCGACACAGCCGCAGGGGCAAAGATGGCTATGATAATAGCTCCGCTGACCCGCGCAAGACTTTCCATCGTCGTCGACAAGGTGCTCTGCACCTCCACTCCCGGCAGCACCATTGATGTTCTCGTAACCCAGCACGGCATAGCCGTAAACGAGAAATACAACAAGGATCTGGCTCAGAGATTCAAAGACGCAGGACTTCCCGTCTGCGATATATGTGAGCTCAAGAGAATAGCCGAAGGCATCACGGGAGTGCCGAAGAATGTTGTACCTAACGGCAGAACAGTGGCAAATGTCATCTACCGCGACGGCACACTTCTCGACACCATAAAGAGCGTGCGCTAAATGAAAAAACACCATATTCAAGGGGCATATGTGCCCCTTGATGTTTTATTGAGCTGCCGTGAGGAGAGGGCGGCCTTTCAAAGAGAGCTTTCGGAGAAATACCGTCTGCCCATGATATGCCTTACCCTCAACATAACTGGGCCCCTAAAGCTTTTTTCCCTCGCCCGTATGGCTCTTGAAGCGGGGGCAGAGATTTTAAAGGACGATTTGGAAAAAGCAGGTCTCAATACGGTCTTTTCCGCCTTTGAGTGGAGACCGAGCGGCGGCGAATGTTATATGGTAGTAGACGGTGACGCCCAAAAGATCAAAAAAATCGCCATGAAGTTTGAAAACGCCGACGAATGCCGCCGCATTTTTGACGCCGATGTCATAGATGCAGACGGCGGCAAACTCTCGAGAGACCTCTTCGGCTTTCCTCCGAGAAAATGCATCGTCTGTTCAAAGGACGCCGCCGTGTGCGGCAGGAGCCGAGCCCACAGCATAGCCGAAGTCTTCAAAAAGACGATCTCCCTCATGGACGGGTTTGTAAAAAACGCTTTGGCTCATAAAATATCACAGCTGGCCGTAAACGCCCTCATATGTGAGGTCATGACCACCCCGAAGCCGGGGCTTGTGGACAAAAACAACAGCGGTGCCCACAGCGATATGGATTGGGATCTCTTTCTCAAAAGCGCCCAAAGCCTTGAAAGCTATTTTTACGATATGGCTTTAAAGGGCACGGAATGTGAGGATCCCCATTTTGCCCTACGCACTCTCCGTGACAGAGGTATGGAGGCCGAAAGGCAGATGTTTTCCGTGACGGGCGGCGTGAACACCCACAAGGGCGCTATATTTTCCATGGGCATAGCGGTGTTTTCGGCAGCCTGTGTCATGTATGACGGCGGCTGCGTCTCAAAAGATGAGCTTCACAAAACCATAAAACAGGTGTCCGCCTGCTCGGTGGAGGACTTTGAGAAACTCTCCTCGAAATCCCCCGAAACCTACGGCGAATATCTCTTTGCCGAATACGGCATAAAGGGTGTAAGGGGCGAAAGCGCCGATGGTTTTCCGTCGATATTCGAGCTGGCTCTCCCCTGCTTTGAGGACTGTTTAAACAGGGGAATGAGCCGAAATGACGGCGGTGTATTTACCCTGCTGACCCTCATAAGGCATGTGAGGGACACAAATGTCCTGAAAAGAGGCGGAGAATACGGTCTAAGATGGCTGAGAAAAAATGCAGACGAAGCTCTCAAGAGCGGCGATTTTATGAAATGCGCCCTTGAGCTCGACACCAAAGCCATAGAGAAAAACCTGTCTCCCGGCGGCTGCGCCGATCTTCTGGCACTGACTTACTTTATCCATGACATATGTGAGAATTTTAAAAAAGACGGATAGCTATCCGTCTTTTATATTTTTTTGCCGTATTTGTCTTTTAGATTTTTAATTCTGTCGAGTTTTTCCACAGCTCTTGCTCCCATCTTGTCGGAAACTCCTATCACAATGGCTTCGACTGCCGCTATGGGGGCACACATCGAGTGATATTCTTCCTCGTCTCCGCGGCATACATACAGATTTATATCGGCTCCCGTACCGTTTTCTCTGTATATTCTCCCGCTGAACAGTATGGTGGAATAACCCGCATCCTTTTTATTATCCAAAATAACCTCTGCCTCGGCGGAAATTTTCGAAAACGCAAATATTATAACGGCATCGCCCTTTTCGGCGCACGACAGCTGCTCAAGCATTTCACTGCCCCCCAAAGGCAGCATTCTGACATCTATTCCTATTCTTCTCAGCCTGTATTCCAGCAGCTGTGCCGGGGATTTAGAGGCATTTTTTGCATAGATAAACACTCTTCTTGCCGCAGCCACGGTCTTTACCGCCGCTTTAAACTGTTTTTCCTCGGTATGTTCCAAAGTTTTTCTGAGATTATCTCTCTGCTTTTCAATCCAATTTTCCAAAAGCCTGTCCTCTGAAGTGAGCAGGGTATTCGCAAGCTTTCTGGCAGGTCCTTTCATGACGGTCTGCTCCATAACGGTCTGTTTCAGATGCTTGAAATCTTCGCATCCCATGTGTTTTGCAAATCTCGAAATGGTGGCCTCGGAAATATTCAAAACCGACGCCAGCTGTCCTATCGTCATGAAAATAAATTCTCGGCTGTGTCCTGCTATATATTCAATTATGATATTTTCGGCAGATGTAAGCTTTTCCGGCCGAAGCGGCAGCTCTACTATCATTTTTCCTCTCCTTTAAAGTATACTCAAAAGCTCTGCGTGAATCTTTCCGTTGGAGGCGGCTATGTCGGCGTCTTTCAGGCAAAATCCCACATCGGAAGTCAGCATGCCTCCCGCCTCTTCCAATATCAGCGAAGCGGCGGCATAATCCCACAGCTTGAGTCCGTACTCAAAATACCCGTCGGCTCTTCCGTCCGCCAAATAACAGATCTCCACAGAGGCAGCTCCTATTCTTCTGATATCGCGGCACCTTTCATATGCCGCTCTCATTCTCGCAAAAGCCATGTCTGCCATATCTCTTTTTCCAGGGTTTGTCCCTGCAAAACAAAGACTGTCGGCAAGGCTCTCGGCTTCGCTTACCCTTATTTTCTCACCGTTTAAAAATGCTCCCTTCCCTCTTACTGCCGTATACAACTCATCTGTAAAAGGGTTGAAAACTATTCCGAACATCACTTTTCTCTCAAAGGCGAAGGCCAGAGAAATCGCGCTGGCATGAAATGAGTGTATCAGATTTGTGGTGCCGTCCACAGGGTCGAGAATCCATGCGTAGCCCGAAAGCATCTCTTCATAGTTTTCCTGTTCCTCAGCTGTAAAAGCTATTGAACTATCCAGCTCTGCAAGAGAACTTTTGAGCATCTGCTGCACTTTTCTGTCGATATCTGTCACAAAATCTGTCTTTCCCTTTTTTCCTATTTGATCGACAGAAATTTTATTTTTAAGGAGTTCTCCTGCCTTTTTAACCAGACAGACTGCATCTTCAAAAAGCTCTTCTCTGTCTAAACCGCACATTTTCTTTTTGCCTCCAGCACCGCGGCAGATTCACTTTCTTTTCCGAGGATTACCGACACATAATCTCCCCCCAAAGCGTGAACCTCCTTGAGCGCCCTCTTCAAAAGGGTTGCCGTCCTGACTTTGAACGAGGCCTTTTCATCGATAACAACTGAATACCTGCCGCTTTTTATCTCGTTAAAAAGCTCATCAAATGAGTCTGCCTCTTTTTCAAAACAGGTTTTTATACACCCGTACTGCACAGCCTGATGTGTATCGCTGCCCGACACACACGGCTTATTGAGCTTTTTGCACAGCTCATATGTCTTTCTTTCGGTGAGACTTCTGTTTTCCGCTATGTCTTTTCCGTTTAAATCTATAAAATCAAATCTCTGCAAAAGCTCCTTTTGCAGATAAGGTATATTGCCCCCTTCTCTGAAAGGGTGAGCGGCTCCCACCTTTACGGGATATTCCCCGAATATCTCGATGAGCTCCTCAAAAGGCAAAAATCTGTCCTTTCTCTTGTAGGGAGAAAGCCTTGAATTGAGTTCTCTTATCGCCTCCATAGGTCCTATGCACAGCACATGTCCCCCCTCGGCTATGTCTGTCTCCATGCCGGGAAATATCTTGAGTCCGTCAAAAATATAGGCGTCCTTTTGCCTGTCGCCCTTTTCGGCCACATAGCTGTAAAGCTCGTCGAAATGCTGTGTGTTGAAATGCTCTGTAAGGCATACGGCATCAAGCCCCGCCGTTTTTGCCTCATGAAAAAGCCAGTCTGTATATTCTTTTGAAAAAGGCAGATATTTTGCCAGTTTTCCGTGTGTATGAAAATCTATATTCATTTCTTGACCTCTCGCTTAAATAAATGAAGCCATAACCGTGACCGCCACCCACAAAAAGGACAGCGACAAAAACAGAAGATCGTTGTCTCCTGTCTTTAAAGAAGACAGCTTTATTTTTTTGACCTCTTTATTGGAGGCGGCATATCGGTACCCCTTTATTTCCAGTACCTCCACAGTCGTCCTCGACCTTTTTGCCGTGTTGAGCATAAGGGGGTAAAAAGCCTGAATGATAATTTTTATCTGATATATCAGATATCTTATTTTTCCGAAAAAAGTATCGTTTTCCGGGGCGTTTCCCCTGAGTCTGTAAGACAGCAGAACATTTTGAAACTCCTCCATGAGAAGGGGCAAAATTCTGTAAGCATAGGATATGGAAAACGAAAGTCTCTCCGGACAGCCGTACCACATAAGCCCGTTGGACAGTTTGTCGGGGTCAAGACCTGAAAATATTGTCACCGATGCCAGAGAAACGGTGGCAACCTTCAATGTGAGTATCAAAAGCGGCATGACAGCAGAGCTGTCGGCTCCAAAAAAGAGCGACACTATAAACAGATAGCCTGTCTGGGAAAACACTCCCAAAACGAACAGAAACATCACAAGTCCTGCCACTCTCGCCAGTTTTGTGGTGACAGCCACAAGAACAAAGCAGCCCAGCAAGAACACAGGGTCGGACGCAAACCACGGCACTATGCCGAAAAACAGATACCATGCTATAAGGGCTCTCGGATCCATGGCCGCTATGACCGTATCGTCGTTTCCATAGGCGTTTTTCAAAACCTGATTTCTCAAAAAATCTATCGAAAGCTTATCGACTATACTCTCCGAAAGCTTTTCAGCGTATTTCATATATCAATTACCTCTTTCCGTCAAATTGCCTGAGAAAATCATCTACCGTATAGCATACAGCCTTTTTATCCAGCTCTTTTGCCATTGTAAAGATTTCCGGCGGCCTTATTCCGGCCGTCTTGGTGACGGCGTCGTTTTCAAATATCTCGTCTCTCGTGCCGTCGGCTATTACCTCTCCCTGACACAGCACCACAATTCTGTCGGCCCACTCACATACAAGCTGCATGTCATGAGTGGCTATCACCACCGTCTCTGTGGTATTTTTCAAATCGTCAAGCATGGTCATTATCTCTTTTCGCGTAGCTATGTCCAAATTGGCCGTAGGCTCGTCGAGCAGCAGAATTTCGGGATCAAGAGCCGTACCTATGGCAAGGCTTGCCCTTCTCATCTGTCCGCCCGAAAGCAGCCTTCCGTCTCTGTCCTTCAGCTCTGCAAGACGGAATCTCTTTAAAAGCCTGTCGGTTTTTATGTCGGCGTCCTGTATATTGCGAACCTTCATGGCATAGGCTACATCTGCCGCTATCGAATCCTTTATAAACATATCTTCGGGATTTTGATACACCATTGAAATCTTTCTCGACAATGACTCGGCCTTTACTTTTTTTATGCTGTGACCGAAAAGCTCCACATCTCCCGAAGTCGGCTTCAAAAGCCCGATCAGCATTTTCATAAGTGTAGATTTCCCCGCTCCGTTTGAGCCTATAAGAGCCAGCTTGTCTCCCTTGGAAATTTTGAGATTCAGGTCCTTAAATACCGTCTTAGGCTCTCCTTTTACCGAACGGTAAGACACCGAAACATTGTTAAACATGGCTGCTGTTTGGTTTTTTTCCCTTGTTTTCTCTTTTTCTCTCTTTTTTTCGGATATGGGCACAAACACAGCTTTTCCCTGCTCCACGGTAGTCGGAAGCCTCAATGCGAGTGAAAATCTGCCCTGTTTTTTCATGGCGTCTGCGGCTATCGTGACCTGCGGCGGAAAAATATTGCAGCTTTGCAGCTCATCTACTCTTTGCAGCGCTTCGTCGGTATCGAGAACCCACTCTACCGACCCGTTTTTCATAAGCATGACATGCTTGCAGAAATCGGCTATATATTCGGTGTGATGCTCGATTACTATTATGGTCTTGCCGTATTTTTCGTTGAGCTCTTTAAGTACCGAATATATCCTGCCCGCATGCATGGGATCGAGCTGAGCTATCGGCTCGTCGAGTATAAGTATATCTGGCTCCAGAGAAACCGCCCCCGCCAGAGCCAGAAGATGGGTCTGACCGCCCGAAAGCTGCCAGATATAGTCATCTTCTCTGCCCGAGAGTCCGCATTTTTCAAGAGCTTCCATGCCTCTTTTTTTATAGTCTCCCATTGCATAGTTGAGACAGGCATAGGAGGCGTCGTCCAACACGGTAGGTCTTATAATCTGATTTTCAAAGTCCTGGTATACATATCCTACTTTTTTTGCCAGATCTCCTATTTCATATTTTTGCGTATCCATTCCGCACACAGATACCGTTCCCTCGAAATCCCCGCTTATAAATCGAGGAATTATTCCGTTCAAGGTCTTACAGAAAGTGGACTTTCCGCAGCCGTTGTTGCCGACGATTGCAAGAAAGTCCCCTCTTTCTATCTTCAGATTTATGTCCTTTAGGGTTGGATTTGAGGCTCCCGGATAGCAATAGGTCAGATGATCTATCTCTATCACATTCATAAACTACGCCCTCTTCTCTCCCCTTTTTCTCATTACCAGAACAGCCGCCACCGATATTGCCGCCGCTGCCACCATAGCTGTCGACAGTGCTTTGGAGCTTCCTGCCCATCCTGCCTCCCAGTCTATGAGAGACATTCCGCTCTCTGCCAAAAACTCAGAAGCGACAGCCGCCGCAAATGCCGCAGCACAGCATGCCACCGTTTTCCAGCTTATTCTTCCGAGGAATGTCTTTTCATTTCTCGGCTGCATACCGAGCAAGGGCTCGATCTTGCCGTAGAGCTTGGGTACGAGAAACAGGGTAGGTATGAGGCAGAACAGTATTCCCGAGAAGAGCACATCGTTTAAAAACGCAAATCCCTCTGTAAAAAACACGCTTTCGGGAAGCCCTGCAACAGCTTCAAATTCCTCAACGGCAAACTGCACTTTGAGTATATCTATCGCCGTACCGAGGGCCTGCTGAATCACAGTTCCCGCAAAAGCGGCAATACCTACCATTTTTATGTTTTTGGGGTCGCGCACCATTCTTCCCGCTATGTAAACACCTATTGTCACCGTGATGAACTTTTCGAGCTCTCCGAGTCCTCCGAACTGTCCCAGCATTATTTCACTGAATACCAGCTCGCCTGTTGCGGCGCCGAGAGCTGCCGACATGGGGTCGAAAAGCATTGCGAGAGTGAGGGGAATAAACAGAAAATACTCTACGGAAAATTCCACTATACCCACCTGAAACTTGGGTATAAGCTCGGTGAACAGGGTTGCAAGGCCGTAAAGCGCCATTGTGAGCACGAACACCATGAGTTTTTGTGATTGTGTCGCCGATTGTCTTTTGTCAGCGGTCATTTTTTCTTTCCTCCTGAAACTGTGTATTGCTTTTTTTCAACATCTAAAGTATAACAAACCCATGTAAAGGCGGCTATCTCACATATGTAAAATGCGGGTTATATTTTCTTTTCACTTTTCTTTGAAAATAAACTTTCACCGTCAGAGAAATATAAAAAAGCCGTGGGTTTTGAGAGATTTTGTTGTATAATAAAATAGAACACAGTTTAAAGGAGGGAATGGCATGAGGGAAAACGATACGGCAGAGCTGCTCAAAAACAGAGACGAGTCGGGCATAGACAGCCTTATAAGGCATTACGGACCCCTTATGCGCTACATCATCGCCCCGATTTTGCAAAATCCCCACGATACCGAGGAGTGTTTCTCCGAGGCTGTCATGAAAGTGTGGGATAACATAAATAAATACGACCCCGGTAAGGGCGGTTGGACGCCGTGGCTGACCGCCGTCACCCGAAACTGCGCCTTGAATTTTTTGAAAAGCTCCGCTTCTCCCCCTTTGGGCGAGATTCCCGACACCGCTCCGTCAGAATATCCCACTCCCGAAGAGACGGTGCTGCGTGAAGAGAGGTCAAAGGAGCTTAAAAGGGCGATAGACACCCTTTCAAGGCAGGAAAGGCTGATTTTTTACCGAAAATACTACTATTTACAGCCGACTGCCCGCATAGCCTCGGAGCTGGGTCTTTCGGAAAGGGCTGTGGAAGGACGGCTTTACAGGCTCAAGGCAAAGCTTAGAAAAGCGCTGGGAGGTGAATACAGTGACCGATAAAAATTGGAATACCGCCGATGAAACAGAGTTTGAAGCCATGCTCTCCGAAAGTCTCGATACCTTACCCCCTGCCGATGTGACAGAAGGCGTCACTCCGTGGCGAAAGGCCATGTCGCAGGTGCTGTGGGGCTGCGCTCTGACATCGCTGACTTTTAATTTTCTTCTGCTCAATTACATTCTCCCCGCGATAGGCACCATGCTGATGTTTTTGGGCTTCCGTACCCTGCGAAGGGAAAACAGATGGTTTAAGCTGTGCTTTTTATCCTCCGCCGTAAGAGTAGCCCTGACGATGTCTCTGCTGACCCTCAACGCCACCATATACAGCAGTCGGGTTTACCAGAGCATTTTCAGTTCATGGCTCGAAATACTCATGTTTTTTCTGAATATGTCGCTGTTTTTCTGCCTTTGGCGCGGCCTTAAAGCCGTAAAATCAAAGACAGACTGTGAAATAGGCACGGGCAGCGCCGCCGCCCTCATTGTCTGGTATCTGATAATAGTCGCTCTGGCGATTGCAGGATATCAGGGGCTTATTATCGGCGGCATCGTCATAATCTGCTATATTTTCATAATACGCAGCCTTTTCAAGCTGTCAAAGGCCCTCGACGAGGCGGGATACGGCATAGACGCCGCCCCTGTCACCCTTTCAGACCTGAATGTATCTGCCATTTCAGCTTCCGTGACGGCGGCGCTCATGCTGTGCGGCTATCTGTTTTTCTGCAAATACCCAATGGATTGGCAGCCTGTTAAATCAGGCATGACAGAAAAAGCCGAAACGATAAAGGCCGAGCTTTTGACCCTGGGATTTCCCGAAAATATCCTATCCGACCTTTCGGAGGAGGATATCCTCTCGATGGAAAATCCCATTGAAGTGGCGGTAGATGTGATGGATCACCCCATGAATGAGGGGCGCGAAGTCCGCAAGGTCAGCCCGAACGGCGACGGCAGAACAATCAGCATAAGCACGGTCTACGATGTAAAAGAGCTGAGAGTCACGGGCATCGCCGTGAGACTCAGCGGCGAAAGAGAAAATTGGAAGATAATTCAGCACTTTGAGTGGGTCGTCACCCCCGACTTTTCGGGCACCGAATCGGTGAGAATTATCCCCGCGTCGCACCTTGACGAATGGGATTTAAACAGCGGTTTTTCGGGCCGTCTTCTCTATGACAAAGAGGGCGAAACCTATATAGCACCCTATGTCTCCCTGGGCGAGGAGAGCTACACTTCAAACAGTATATTTTGGGGCGATCAGGCTCAGCAAGATGTTTTCGCCGCCTTCTCCATGCCCAATGATGGCGAAAATCACCGCGGATATGTCTGCTATACCATCGAGTCCAACCGCCCCGAGGTAGTCACCATAATAGACTCGTGGTTTTTCTACGCTCATCAGCAAAACCTGCTGCAATATCCTGTTATGACCGCCACGGAAAGACAGAAAATATCCTTCTATATGGGCAGAGACTGCTTTGTCACCGCCGACGACGCCCTTCAGCTCTATCCCTATGAAGAAAAAGCCGATATTCTCAACTGAAAAAAGCCATCCTTTCGGGTGGCCTTTTTTATCTCCTGTATATGGTTTTTCCCTCTTTTATGGTCTCCAAAACCGATATGCTTCTTATATCGGAACATTCCAAAATATTTCCGCTCAGAATGACAAGGTCGGCTTTTTTGCCCTTTTCTATGGTACCCTTGTCCTTTTCCTCAAAATACTGGTACGCGGCGTTTTTCGTAACGGCTTTTAAAGCCTCATATACGGGGATTGTCTGATTCTCGCCCAAAGTTACGCCGCCTTTGGTCTGCCTGTTTACGGCGCACCATATAGTCTCTATCATGTCCGGCATTATGACAGGTGTGTCCTGATGGAAGGTAAAGGTTATGCCTTTTTTGAGGGCCGACCCTGCGCAGCTTATATTTTGCGCCCTTTCCATGCCGAAATTCTCAATGTGGGTGTCTCCCCAATGATAGACATGAGCCACAAAGAAGGAGGGTATCACCCCGAGATTTTTGACCTTGTCCAGCTGATCCTCTGCCAAAAGCTGGGCGTGTATCATGACAGGGCGCAGATTTTCGGGGTATTCTGCCTTTTCCAAAACATTGAGATACTGCTCCGCCGCCTTATCGCCGTTGCAGTGGGTGATTATCTGAGCGCCTATCTCCTTGGCTGTGCGGCAAAGCTCTGTTACCTCTTCATCTTTATAAATGGGATATCCGCTGTACTCCTTTTCGCCCTCATAAGGCTTTCTCAGCCATGCCGTCTTCCCCTGAGGAGAGCCGTCGAGAAACATCTTGACGCCGCCCGCTCTCAAATGGGGCGCCACAGGCTTTATATAATCTTTAGCCTCTTTTCCCAAAGTCTTTATGTCCATATATGCCACAGTGTCGAGATAGAGCCTGCCCTCGTCGGCATATTTTTTCAGAGTGGCTATCTCCTTTTTGCCCGTCATGCCGTCCTGCACGGTGGTTATTCCGTAGGAAGCATAGACCTTCTGAGCCTTGTCAAGGCATTTGAAATAGTCCTCCTCGGTGACGGGCGGAACAAAAGTACCCGCCTCTATAAAGGCCTTTTCCTCCATGTAGCCGTTTAAGTTTCCGTCCTCATATCTGCCGTAACGGCCGCCGTCCATGTCCTTTACATCGGCGGTAAGCCCCATTATCTCGAGAGCCTTTGTATTTACCGAGCCCATATGCCCCGAGGTATGGGTCACCATTATGGGCACATCTCTTGAAATCTCGTCGAGCAGATGTGTGTCGGGGTGGCGTTTTTCTTTCAGGGCGTTGTGGTCATATCCGAAGCCCAAAAGCCACGAGTCACCTCCGCGCTCTTTTAGGGCATCGCACATTCTCGCCTTTATCTCCTCAAAGCATGTGCAGCCCGAAAGAGGCACTGTTGCCAAAGTATTCGCCAAAACCGTTATATGGCTGTGGCTGTCTATAAAAGACGGTATCAGCGTATTTTCCTCAAGGTCTCTTATCTCGGCATTTGGGAAAAGCTTTTTAGCCTCTTCAAGGCGGCCTGTGTATTCTATCACGCCGTCCGCTGTGCATACCGCTTCGATCTTTTCCTCGGTCATTGTTATTATGTTTCCGCCCGTGTATATTGTGTATTTCATATTTCCTCCGTTTTCTTTCCCGCTGTTATCTTTTATATTATCATTATACCACGGCTTTGCGCCTTTATAATGTCTTTTTGAAAAAAAAATTCAAAAGGCTATTGACAAATACGACGATTGTCGTTTATAATAAAATCAACATACGACAACAGTCGTAGAAAGGTGATGCAGCTGCTATGAAAAATTTTGAAAAAAGGCTCCCCGACGCGGAGCTGGAAATCATGAAGGCGATATGGCACAGCACATGTCCCATATCCACAAGCGAGGTGAAGAAAAAAATAGACGAAGAAACCGACAACGGGTGGACACTGCAAACTCTTCAAACTCTTCTCAACCGCCTTATCGCCAAAGAATATCTCGAAAAAGACAAGCGCGGCAAGGAGTATATCTACACTCCCCTTGTGGAGGAAAAGGCCTATGTGGAATATGAGAGCGAACAGTTTTTAAAGAAAATGCACGGAAACTCGGTGGTCGGATTTATGAAAGCCCTGTTTGACAGCAAAAAAATAAGCGACGAGGACATAGCCGAGCTGGAAAAAATACTCAGGGACAGAAAAGAATGATTGAACTTATAAAAGAGGCGTTTTGGCAGAATGCCGTGTCGTCTTTCAAGGCGGCGCTCGTCATACTGTTTCTGTTTGCGCTGACAAAGCCCATCACAAAAAGATATACAGTGGGATTCAGATATTACTCCTGGCTTGCCGTGATGGTGGTCTTTCTCATTCCGTTTTCAGAATTGGTTCTGGTCTACCGCGTAAATATCCCCTCCGCCGTAGCCGATATTCAAATGGAAATGCTGAGTATCGAGACTGCCACGGGAGAAAACGCCGAAAGCAATTCTCTCTCGGAAACGGGTGCGAATGACGGACAGAACGAAACATATACAGGCACATCGGCATCGCAAAGCCCTCTTGAAACACATCGCCCTGCCGAAAGGCATATCGATACGGCGGCCCTGCTCCCCGCTTTGTGGCTTTTTGGCTCTGCCCTGTATTTCTCCCTTAACTTTTTCAAATATGTCCGCTTCAGGCGTCTGCCGGCTCGGCTTTCCTCACCCGTAAAGGACGGAGAAGTTCTTCAAATCCTGACGGAGGAATGTGCAAAGCTCAAAATATCAGCACTTCCCGCCGTGAAGATTTCCCATGCCGCCGGCACTCCGATGCTCATGAGACTTTTAAAAGCGCAGATAGTTCTTCCCCGCTCCGATTACAGCGCCAAAGAGCTTCGGCTGATACTCAGGCATGAGCTTTTTCATTTTAAACGAAAGGATATATTCTATCAGCTCATAACCCTGATATTCGTGTCGCTGCATTGGTTCAACCCCGCAGTACACATCATGGCGAAGGCGACGGAAGCCGACTGCGAGACCTCCTGCGACGAAAAAAACCCTCGAGGGAAAAAGCTATGACGAGAAGATATTTTACGGACAAATGCTTATAAATTTTCTCAAAACAGAGGCTATGAAAAGATCATACATGACGACGACATTTTTCGGAGGTAAAAACGATATGAAAAAAAGAATTACACTTATAACCGACAAAAAGCCCCGAAGAAAGGGAAAGGCCGCAATGGCGGCGGTGCTTGCCGCTGCGATTCTGACATCTGTGGCGCCCGCCGCGGCAGACAGCGGATATTTCAGCTCGGTATTTAAGGGCGAAACCTCATATATCGCCGATTTTGTAAAGACAGACAAAAAGAGCGTCGAAGACGACCGTTTCAGGCTGACATTGGAGCAGCATCTGATTTGTGAAAACAGGGCCATGCTCATATGTTCCATCGAGGCCAAAACCGCAGACGCCGTAAAAGAGATGAACGCAACTGACGAAAACGGCCGCTCAGAGTTCGGCGATATGAATTTTCCTGACCTTTGAGCCTTCCGATTCCTAGGCAAGCCTTGCCTCATACAGCTACGGCTCTCTTGACAGCGAAAAATTCAACACCGAAATCAAGAGATATTATGTGCCGAAATGCGACAACATTGAAAACAGCGAGAACGCCGATTTTTACCTTTCGACAGACAGGATAAAGGACTCCCCGAAAATTACCGTATCGATGGATTACGACATCGAGACAAAAACGGTGCAGCTCGGCGGCATGACCGTCAGCTACAATCCCATATCGATAGATGTCACCCTTGCCGACATGGCCGAGGATATGTGCGCTGAATGTGACTGGAACGGCGCCTATCTGTATTTCAGAATGAAGGACGACGAGATAAAGACCTTCAATCGGCTTTACAAATACAGCGGCAAAGACAGCACCTCGATAAGCGCCTGGGCAAGAGGCATCATAGAGCACGACGAGATACAGAGCATAATCGCAAACGGCGCGGAATACCCCGTCTCCGACTCTTCGGCGGTAAAGGCCGTAAAAATCGACAAAACCCTCAAACCCTTTGTGATGAAGCCCTATATAAAAGACCATTTATGGCTGCCGCTCAGGGAGTTTTGCGAAAATATCGGAGCCGAAATAACCTGGAATGAGGAAACAAGCTCGGCCGAAGTCAAATACCGCGGCTCTGTCTATGTGTTCACTCTCGGCAGCTCAAAGGTGGTTATAGACGGCAAAACCGTCGATTTCTACGACGGACTCAACGACAGCACAACTTTTGCCGACGAAAACGGACGAATGATTGTCACCCCTTTAGTTGCCGACTATATGGGCATAGATCTCCACGGCTTTAATATGAGCGGCGAAAACGGTTCGATAAATTCCGACGCTCAGTGGCACATCATTCCGTAATAAAAAACAAAGAAATAAGCATACCGTTTAAAAGCGATATGCTTATCTTTTTTCCGTATGTTTATCTTGTGCCGCCGCCCGGGACCCGCCGCTCCCGGGGCGGCTATGCATCAGTTTCTTCATGGCTTGCCTCGCAGATGTGTTATGTGAACCTTAAAAATGACAATTCCAACAAAAGAGTTACAAATTGGTAACAAAAGTAATATACACACTTTTGACCGCCGCGTCAAGTCCCCGCACCCCGGAGGGAAAAATTTTTCAAATTCTCAGAAAAGAGTCCGTGGACCACAATATCCTGTGGAAAAAGCAAAAAAAGTGGGGAGACAACACCAGAAAAGGGGGAAGTGAGCAAGGAAAAGAAAATTTTTTCAGCAAAATCACCAAGTATAAAAAGACAC
>CAJKFC010000015.1 GCA_905199135.1 uncultured Eubacteriales bacterium | reverse complement strand
TTTTAGCCATAAAAATAATAAAACTCCTTTTATTTATATTCTAACTATTATACTATTATACATTATACCGCCGTTAAAATCAAGATTTTAACGCAACTTTTTCCTGTTTTTTTCCCTGTGTTTTCCGTTACTTTACGATATACAGCTCTTTTGGAGCTGAAGTGAGGTTTTCTATGCCGTTTTCGCCGAAATATATCATGTCCTCAATGCGTACTCCGAACCTTCCCGCGATATATATACCCGGCTCGATAGTCAGCACATGGCCTTTTTCCAATGTCTTTTCCTCGATCTTGTTGGCTCTCGGCCCCTCGTGGTTGTCAAGACCTACACAGTGTCCGAGACCGTGCCGGAAGCACTCGCCGTATCCCGCCTCGGCTATTATGTCTCTGGCTATGGCGTCTATGGCTTTTCCCTTCATGCCGGCCTTTGCTCCCTCTATGGCGGCAAGCTGGGCCTCGAGCACAGTTTCATAGACATTTTTCATCTCGTCGGTTATGCAGCCGAAGGCAACCGTTCTCGTCATATCGGAGCAGTATCCCTTATACACCGCGCCGAAATCCATGGTGAGAAAATCGCCGTCCTCAATCACCTTGTCGGTGGGCACGCCGTGGGGCAGCGACGAATTTGCTCCCGAAACGGCTATTACCGGGAATGAAAGGCCGTCGGCGCCGTTTTTATACATCTCATACATGAGAATTGTGGCCACCTCTTTTTCGGTCATTCCCGCATGCAGCTGAGGAAGAAGGGCGGCATAGGCTCTTTCCGTAATGCTCTGAGCCGTCTTTATGTACTCCAGCTCTTCTTTCTCCTTGATCTCCCTGACGGTTTCCATACCGCTGCCGAAGGGCACGAAAGAGCATTTGCACACCGCTTTATAGCTTTCAAACTCCGATACGCTCATGGAGTTGTTTTCAAAAGCCACCGTCTTGACGCCGTTTTCCTCTACGAGCGCCGCAATATCCTTTTGGAAAGTCTCTTTGAGGCTTCTCACCTCAAAGGCGGGGTCGGCGCCTTTTCCCGCCGCCTCAATATATCTGAAATCCACGATGAGATAGGCCTTTTCCCCCGTTATAAACACAGCTCCCGCCGACGATGCAAAGCGTGAGGCATATCTCCTGTTGCTTTTGGAGGTCACCAGCAGTCCGTCGGCTCCCGACCTTTTGAGCGCCTCCCTGATCCTCTCAAGTCTTGTCATAGCGCACTCTCCTTTAAAATATTTTGATATATATTTTTCATACTCAGAGCGTCTTCCGCCTGAGTTCCTGCGCTTTCACATATGAACACGGGACTGTAATTTCTTTCAGCGGTAATTTTTGCTATATGCTCAAATTCAGGGCCGTACACCTCGTCCTCAAAGGTGAGGTGCTTTACCTCTCCCCCTTTGCTGTACTCTATCTTGCTGAAATGAGAGTGGTATATTTTCGCCCTCTCTGTCCCTATCATATTCTCCATGGTGTCGAATATATTTTTAAAATCCTCATAGGTTTTCAAAGACCCCAAAGTTCTGGCGTTGAGATGGCCGAAATCTATGCAGGGCAAAAGTCTTTCGTCCTCTCTGCATACCGTGAGTACTTCTTTCAAAGTGCCAAGCACATTTATCTTTCCCATGGTTTCGATACAGGGGACTATGTGGGAAAGCCCCTCATCGTCCAGTGCCTTCAGAAAAGCTTTTACATTGGCTTTTGTATTCTTCATGGCTTCGTCTCTCGTCATTTTGGAGATTCCGCCCAGATGAATCACTATCCTGCTGCCCTTCATAAAGTTTACGCATCGGGCCGCATCTATGATGTACTTTATGTTTTTTTCCACTCTTTCGCTGTCAGATGCCGAAAGATTTATAAAATAGGGGGCGTGAACAGATATCTGTATGCCGTTTTTGACACCTTCCTCCCCTATTGCCGAGGCCGTTATCTCCCCTATGTTTACCCCTCTGCCGCACTGGTACTCATAGGCGGTAAGGCCCATGTTTTTGAGCCACAGTGGGGCGTCTTTTGATGATTTATATTTTTTCGAAAAGCTTTCGCTGTTGCCCGCAGGGCCGAATAATGCTGCCATATATTTTTCCTTTTCCTTATTATCGGTTATATTTTACCACAAAAAACATAACTTTAACAAGAGGGAGTGATCAAAAACATGCGTAAAATCAAAATTTTTCTGTTTGCCTCGCCCCATGAGGCCTCCGATGTTTTCAAAATAACGCGAAACTGTACTTTTTTCAGCTATTTTATAGATAAGGAGGGGCTTTTCCGCCGCAAAAACACCCCTTTCGGAAACACCAGCCGCCTTATGTATGTCTCGGACTACGGCACCGCCTCCTGTGCCGACGCCGATTTTCAGAAGCTGGCCGCCGATATCGCGAGAGAATGCCGAATAAGGCGTTTTTCAGGGGTGTTCTTCGACTTTGAAAACCCCCAGAGCGCCCTTCTTTTGAGCTATGCCTCGCAGTTTATCCGCTCTCCCGGCTTTACGATTTTTGTCCCCCGCATGTTTGCGGGAAACACCTCCGGCGCGAAGACAGTCATATCCTCGTCGATAAGCGGCGGAAGCTTTTCGCAGATGCTGAGAGACGCCGTAAGCGCCTACGGCTGTGAAAACATATGTCTCGATGTCTCTTTGACACGCAAGGATTTCACCATGCCGTCATACATGCCCGAGGGCAGAGACATAAGCGACAGAGAGCTTTGCGAGATAACGGAAAAACACAGCCCGTCGGTCTTTTTTTCAAAAGACCTGTGCTCCAAATATTTTACATATTCAGAGAACGGAGAACATCATTTTGTCCTGTTTGACGACGCAGACACCGCCCGCGCAAAGCTTGATATCGCCGAACAGATGGGCATACCGTACGCCTTTCTCTTATACTCCGATTTTAAAGAGAATACCGCCTCAATATTAAAATAAACCGACCGAGGTCGGTTTATTTTTTTATGTCACATCTACGAGATGAGAAAGAGCTCTTGTATAGGCTATATACTTCTCATTTGCCGTCATGTCTCTCGGCACGGCGTATACCTTGTCAAACTCAAGTCCCTTTGCCGCCTCTATATCTATAAGAGCGATCTTTCCGCTTTCTGTTTTGCCCACCGATATGTGCTCGGACTTTTTAACTGCCGACACAAATCGTTTCATATAGGGTGCCTTCAAGTCCTTGCAGACGACAGCCACCCTCTTTTCGGCCGCATCATCGTCGATGTAGAAAAGGTCTTCAAAGTCCATATTCTCCACCTTTACACCGCTGATTCCCACAGCCTTTGTGTCCATATCCAGCATTTTATTGGTGTAATCGGCTATCTGAATGGTGTTGCGATAGTTTATCGGCAGCTCGAACATATCAAAGCTTTTTACCTTTTGAAGCTTCTGCCAGTCGTCGGTGCCGTTTATCTTGATGAGCTGGTTTGTGTCTCCGTATATGTTGAAGCGCACATCGGAGTTGACAAGGCTCATCATCTTATACTCGGCGGGTGATATGTCCTGACCCTCATCTATTGCCAGAAGGGCGTCGGATACCCTTATTCTGCCGTACATCATATAGAAGAAAATTATCTTGGCGTAAAAATAGAATCTGTACTGCTCAAAGTTTTTTATCTTCTCAAATACCTGATATCTGTCCCCCAATGCCTTTTCAAAGGCTTTGGCGAATATATTGTTCACATCGAAGCTCATGAGAGCCTGCCTTGAGGCTTCAAGGCTCATGCAATCCTCCTCGGAGAGCACCTTGAGAGAAAGCTCGGCTATCTCTTTTTCGAGATTTTTTATATTCTCCCTGTTGTCCTCTATCCTCTGTTTTGCCGCGGCTATGTTGTCGGAAAGGGTTGTCACCGCCTTATAGCTTCCCGCTATGTCGTCATGGGGAATCCCTAAAAGGTGGAGATGCCACTCGAGATTTTCGGTCTTATAATTTATTCTGCCGTGGTTTTTTACGGTATTCGGCTCTTTGTTTTCGAGATTTTTTGCCACAAGGGTTTTCGCTTTGGAAACTATTGCCCTTTTCACCGTATCCCTCTCACGGGAATACCTCTCGATATGACCGAAATCCCTCTCGATTTTCTCCTCAAAGGCCTCTTTTCTCTCGGTCCTCTGGGCTATCATCTCGTTTATAGAGGCTTCGCCGCTCAAAATGGCGGAGATGGTCTGGATATATACATCTACCTTTTTATAGGTGTTGTCGTCAAAGGTGACATTTTTGTTGAATCCGAATTTATCGTTTATCCTGTCTATACGGTCATAGGCCACATCCTGCTCAAACTCGGCCCACACCTCGCCGTAAGCCTCCTCAAGCTTTGTGACAAAATCATCGGAATATATGTAGGCTATAAAATCGCCGTCTATATTTCTCTCACTCTGTATCTTATCGGCGTTTTTGAATATTTTCGTCCTTACGAGCTTTTTCTCCTTGTTTTTTGCGGCAAGTGGCAGCACCTTTCTCGATATGACATACTCCTCGTATTCGGAGAGTATTCCCGCATAATATCTATCGGCCGTTATCTTTTCTATTTTGGACAGCTCAAGCCTTTCTGAAAGAGCATTTATATGAGTGCTGAACATCTCGTTGGGGGTTATTATCTTTACCCTCTCCCAGTTCAGCTGGGGGTTGTTGAATTTCAGATAGGAAAGCCTGTGGAGAAGCACCATTGTCTTTCCCGACCCCGCGCAGCCCTGGACGATTATGTCCTTTTCAAAGGGCAGGCGGTTTATATTGTTCTGCTCCTCCTGCATCGACACGATGATGGGGGTCAGCTCCTTTTTGCGGCGCTTCTCATTGAGTATCCTTATGAGGAAGGGCTCTGTCACCACATCGGTGCCCATGTCTCTCGCCCCCGCTGCTTTGCCCTTTCCGTAATAGGCGCTGCTCATATACTCATTTTCAAAGTCCTGAAGCTTCTTCTCCTCTATAAAAAGGGCTCTTCTCAAAAGCAGGGTGTAGTCATAGTTCTCATGGGTGAACTTGAGCTCGTTTTTCATGTAAAATCTCTGACCCACAGGGGTACGCCAGTCGTATACCAGAAACTTATTGTCAAGATATATCGACCTTTCGCCGATGTAAGCCACAAGGCTCTCCTGTTCGGCGCCCTCGACGGCAAAGTCCATTCGCCCCATATAAGGCGATTCACTCAGCATGACAAAATCCTGCCGTTCTTTTCTGTTGGCGTTTCTGTCCTTTACCCTGCTGACATCGCCGTAAAGCCCCTCTCCGAAAGCGCCCGTGGCAAAATCAGGGTTCTTGTCGAGAAACAGTATGTGATCCTCTATGTTCTCCTCGACCTTTTCAAGGTATTTTTCCTCTTCTTCAAAAACCTTCTCCCTTTTGATACAAATCACCTCTTTCCTGAATGCGAAGTCAAAGAAAACAGGGCGGATTTTTCCGCCCTGATTCATTAAGCCGGGACAAAATTATTTCATCGAAGCCTTGATTACTCTCAAAGCGTTCTCGTTGCATATCATGTCGATCTCACGGGATGTGAAGTGCTTCTCCATGGCCTTTACTATTGTGGGCATGCCTGTGTAATCCTTAAACTCAAGGTTGCTTGTTATGCCGTCAAAGTCGGAGCCGAAGGCGAGAGCCTCGATACCCGCTTTATTCTTTATGTGAACCATGTGCTTTACGATATCTGCGATATATGTGTCGGCGCTGCCGTCGCGCAAAAAGCCGCTGGCGAAGTTTATGCCGACAACCGAGCCTGTCTCACCCAATACCTTGAGCTGATCGTCCCAGAGGTTTCTTCTGTGGGAGCAGAGATTTCTTGCGCAGGAGTGAGATGCCACAAAGGGTACCTTGGAATACTTGGCAACATCATAGAAACCGCCCTCGGAAAGATGGGATACATCTATTATCATGCCCAGCTCATTCATATAGGACACAGCCTCGATGCCGAAGGGCTTGAGGCCTTTCTTCATGAGTTCGGGATCGTCGGAGTTGGGGAAGCCGAAGCAGTTCTCATAGTTCCATGTCAGAGTGAGCAGTCTTACGCCCTTGTCGTAAAACTCCTTGATGCGCTCCATCTTGCCCTCTACGGGATGACCTTCCTCTATGGTGAGCACAGAGGACATCTTGCCCATCTCTTTGTTTCTCATTATGTCCTCATAGTTCATTGCGGGCAGTATGTAGTCCTTGTTCTTCTCCATCTGCTCAAGATATACCTTGTATGCCATCTGGAAAAAGTCATAGGAGCCCAGTTTTACGCCGTGATTTTCGGCGGCGCCGTTTATCGGAACGAATATGGCGAAGAACTGAGCCAGGCAGCCGCCCTTCTGAAGCTTCTCTATATCTATGTGACAGTCGTTCTTATAAAGCTCGGTCTTTCCTCCCGAAAGAGCTACTTTCATGGCAATGGTGTCACAGTGCAGATCTACAAATCTCATTTTTACCTCCGTGTGATAAGAAAATATTATAGCAGATATATTATAACACCAAAATTTCCAAAATAAAAGAAAAATTTTGAAAAAAGGTCTTGTTTATTTTGTCCGAAAGTGTTAAAATGAAATCGTTAAAATAGTGTTTATGTGGGGCGTGGTTTCGTGTCACATTAAAATTCTGTTTTAACATAATATTTGAAGAAATTTTATGTATAAAATGGAGGAATAGCTATGCACAAGAAGCTCTTTATCCCGGGCCCCATCGATTGCCGTCCGGAAGTTCTCGAAAAACTCTCTCAGCCGATGATCGGCCACCGTACAAAGGAAGCCACTGAGATCGGCCGCAGAATCGAACAGAACATGCAGAAGATTTTCCGCACAAAGAACACAGTCGTAATTTCCACAACATCCGGTTCCGGCCTTATGGAAAGCGCCATCAAGTGCTGCACAGCCAAGCGCGCAGCCGTGTTCTCCGTCGGTTCCTTCGGCGACAGATGGTATAAGATGGCTACAACAAACGGCGTTCCCGCAGACCTCTTCTCTGTCGAAGCCGGTAAGTGCACAACTCCCGAAATGGTCGACGAAGTTCTCGCAACAGGCAAGTATGACCTCATCACAGTTACACACAACGAGACCTCCAGCGGTGTTATGAACCCCGTAGGAGCTATCGGCGAAGTTGTAAAGAAATACCCCGATGTAGTGTTCTGCGTAGATACAGTTTCCTCCGCAGGCGGTTCTGATATCCCTGTTGACGAGTGGGGCATCGACTTCTGCATCACATCTACACAGAAGTGCCTCGGTGTGCCTCCCGGACTTTCCCTCGCAGCTGTTTCCGAAAAGGCATACAACAGAGCAAAGACAGTTCCCAACCGCGGTCTTTACCTCGACATCGTCTCTATCTACGACATGATGGTTGAGAAAGCTCAGTACCCCTCCACACCCGCTCTCTCCCTCATGTATGCTCTCGATTGGCAGCTCGATCAGATCGTCAATGTCGAAGGCATTGAGAATCGTTTTGCACGCCACAAGGAGATGGCTGAGTATATACGCGCATGGGCAAGAAAGAACTTCGCTCTTCTCGCCGATGAGGATTGCCTCTCCAATACTCTTACAGTCGTAAAGAACACAAGAAATGTCGACATCTCCGACCTCAACAAGAAGCTTGCTGACTACGGCGTAACAATAGCTGCAGGTTACGGCAAGCTCAAGGAGACAACATTCCGTATCTCCCACATGGGCGACTACACAATGGACGACATGAAGCTCGTTACATCTTCCATCGACAAGATCCTCGGCCTCTAATTTTTAAGTTTTTATGCATAAAGGCGTACCGCTTGTACGCCTTTATGACTATCTTTTCAAAAAATCTCAATAATAAAGGAGAAAACTGACATGATTAAGATTTTGGCTTCCGACGGAATGGAAAAATCCGCTGTTGCAGCTCTTCGTGAAAAGGGCTTTGAGGTAGAAGAAAAGTTTTATCCCCCCGAGGAGCTCGGCGCAAAACTCGCTGATGTAGATGTCCTCGTTGTAAGAAGCGCAACTAAAGTCCGTCAGCCCATCATTGACGAGGCTAAGAAGGCCGGCAGACTTAAGCTCGTTATCCGCGGCGGTGTCGGTGTTGACAATATAGATGTTGCATATGCTGAAGAAAACGGCATAAAGGTCCGCAACACTCCCAAGGCTTCCAGCGCAAGCGTTGCAGAGCTCGCTCTCGGCCATATGCTGGCTCTCGCCCGCTACATCGCCATCTCCAATGTCACAATGAGAAACGGCGAATGGAACAAGAAAAAGTATGAAGGAATCGAGCTCAACGGCAAGACTCTCGGCCTCATCGGCATGGGCCGTATTTCCCAGGAAATCGCAAAGCGCGCAGTTGCTCTCGGCATGAAGGTTATCTACAACGATATCTTCGAGATCAAGGGTCTTCCTGAGGAGTATGTCAGCATGAGCCGTGACGAAGTCCTCAAAAACGCAGACTTTGTCTCCCTCCACATTCCCGCATCCAAGGACGGTAAGCCGGTTATCGGCGCAGCAGAGCTTGCTCTCATGAAGCCCTCCGCATTTATCATCAACACAGCCCGCGGCGGCCTTGTTGACGAGGACGCTCTTGTTGAGGCTCTCAACAACGATAAACTGGCAGGCGCTGCTCTCGATGTATTCAAGGAGGAGCCCCTCAAGAAGGAAGCTCTCATGAACCATCCCAAGATCTCCCTCACTCCCCACATCGGCGGCTCCACTAAAGAAGCTCAGATGCGCATAGGCGGCGAGATCGTCGACATTATCACAGAATTTTTCAAGTAATCACCAAAGGAGAAAAATAAATGGCAGTTGTAAGACCCTTTAAGGCTGTCCGCCCCACACCCGAGCTTTCGGCCAAGGTTGCGGCTTTGCCTTATGATGTTATGAACTCGGACGAAGCCCGTGAGATGGTAAAGGGTAACCCCTATTCCTTCCTCCACATCGACAAGGCCGAGATTGACCTCGATCCCTCTATTGACCACTATGATCAGCGCGTATACGAGAAGGCAGCCGACACTTTCAACAAGATGATCAAGGACGGCACCTTCATTCAGGACGAAAAGCCCTGCTACTATGTATACAGACAGGTCATGGACGGCCGCGCCCAGACAGGTATCGTCGGCTGCGCTTCCATCGATGACTACATGAACAACATCATCAAGAAGCACGAGCTTACAAGAGCTGACAAGGAGACAGACCGTGTCAACCATGTCGATTTCCTCGACGCCAACACAGGCCCCATCTTCCTCACCTACAAGGCTCGCCCTGTTATCAATGAGATCGTGGCAAAGGCCATGGAAAAGGCTCCCGTATATGACTTCGTAACAGAAGACGGCATAGGCAACACAGCCTGGATCATCGACGACGAAGCCGATGTCGACGCTATCTCCAAAGAGTTTGCCGACACAAAGTATCTCTACATTGCAGACGGTCACCACAGAAGTGCATCGGCTGTACGCGTCGGCAGAAAGCGCCGCGCTCAGAACCCCGACTTTACAGGCAATGAGGAGTTCAACTTCTTCCTCTCTGTCCTCTTCCCCGACGAGCAGCTCTACATTATGGACTACAACCGCGTTGTAACAGACCTCAACGGTCTCACAGAGACAGAGTTCTTTGCAGCTGTCGAAAACAAGTTCGATGTAGCTCCCTTTGACGGCGAAGGACAGTACCGTCCCGACGCAAAGCACAAGTTCGGTATGTTCATCAACGGCAAATGGTATATCCTGACAGCTAAGGCAGGCACATTCGACGAGAGTGACCCTGTCGAGCGTCTTGATGTCTCCATTCTTCAGAAAAACCTTCTCAGCCCCATACTCGGTATCGGCGATCCCAGAACCGACAACCGCATTGACTTTGTCGGCGGCATCCGCGGTCTCAAGGAGCTGGAGCGCAGAGTTGAGAACGGCATGAAGGTGGCATTCTCCATGTTCCCCACTACTATCGAAGATCTTATCGATATCGCAGATGCAGGACAGATTATGCCTCCCAAGTCCACATGGTTTGAGCCCAAGCTCATGTCCGGACTTTTCATTCACAAACTCAAGTAATAAACCCAATAAAACCAAAAAGGCGGCGATCCTCATCGCCGCCTTGCTTATATATGAAAATATGAAAAAAATACTCATTGCACTGGGACTTCTTCTTGTCCTTTCGGCCTCTGTTTATACAGGGTTCAAATCAGGATATCAAAACGGCCGTGAAGATGTTCTGCTTATCTCGGCTCAAGGCAGCGCTCATGAGGCCGCAAGCTGTTTTGAAGAATACAGAGATTCCGCTCACGAAAGCGACTATCTATACGGTGCAGCGGCCTTTAAATCCTTTATAAACAGCTATAAGCTTCTGACAGAGGGAGATTCATCTCATAGTCCCAACTACACATACTGCAACGAGCTTTACGGCAGCATGGTGCTTTTTCCCGGGAAATGCCAAGATAATATAGACAGCCTAATAGATATAGCATCTCTCCTTTCGGAAGACCCTCTTGATGCCAACGCCTTTATAAAGGTATCCGAGCTCAACAACATTACAGAAAAATAAAAGAAGGGCGCCGCCCTTCTTTTTATATCAGAAATCAATTCGCCTGTATCGCCCTTCCCCTGCTTTGTCATATCATTTCAGTGTCAATAGTCAGAGCAACAAAAAAGACGACAGAACAATCTGTCGTCTTTATGGTGGACGCTAAGGGACTTGAACCCCTGACCCCTTGCACGTCAAGCAAGTGCTCTAGCCAACTGAGCTAAGCGTCCATTCCCAATCAGCTTGTTTATTATATCATTTTATTCAGCATTTGTCAATACTTTTTTGAAAAAACAGACTATAAATTCTTAAAAAATGTAAAGGTCTTTTTTATCTTTTTTGAGTAATACAGAGCCCTGTCTGCGTTGTCAAAAAGCTCCTCAAAGGTCCTCCCGTCGTCAGGAAACACAGCAACGCCTATGCTGTTTGTATATCGCCCCACTTCGCCTTCCACCAGCTTTTCAAGTTTTTCGGAGACATTTTTGCTGTCGGTGATGTTTTCCATCAGTATTATAAACTCATCTCCGCCGAATCTTCCGACTATATCGGATTTTCTAAAGGTATTTTTCAGATTTTTAGCGACAGCAAGGATTATATCGTCCCCCGCCGCATGCCCCATAGTGTCGTTGAAATACTTAAAATTGTCTATATCTATCAGTATGAGCGCATGCTTTTTGCAGTTATCGCGGATCAGAATATGCTCTATGGCTTTCTTTGAATAGCCTTTGTTATAAAGCCCCGTAAATGCGTCTACAAGTGACTTTTGTTCAAGCATATCCTCCTTTGCCTTTATCTCGCTGATGTCCGTAATAACTCCTATCATTCGAACCGTTTCGCCTTTCTCTGTAACCGGAGATATATCTACCTTGCACCACACATAGGACGAATCGCCCGATTTCATTCTTGCAATATATGTACTGTCTTTTCCGTGAAATGTATTTTTAAAAGCCTGATTCACTGCCTCCCTGTCTTCAGGACACACAAAATAATCAGTGACAGCCTTTTGATATTCTTCGCGCGGCAAAACAGAGTATTTTCTTACATCCTCAAGTATTTTTCGGCCGCAAACTCCGAATATATCCTCGGCATTTTCAAAACATGTATAATACTGTTCTTTTATATTCACTTCAAAAATACACATTTTAGCGGCTTTTAGGGCTATATTGAATCGTTCTTTAACTACATCAAGTTCTCTTTCGGGAATACCCAAACCATATTCGCAGTGCATTTTTACCTCCGTGTTTTAGAATAATAAATAAAAACGCGTAAGAACATGCAAAAAGATCACGGCAAAATATTGCTGTGATTATGGTGGACGCTAAGGGACTTGAACCCCTGACCCCTTGCACGTCAAGCAAGTGCTCTAGCCAACTGAGCTAAGCGTCCGTAGATATTAACCTCGAACTAGCTATTATAATATACACTATTTATCGCTGTTTGTCAAGATATTTTATTATAAAAAGAGGGAAAATTTCCCTCTTTTTATAATCGTTTATATTAGTCTATCTTGGAGAACGGAAGATTCTGCACTCTGCCGCTGTTGTGCACGAAGCCGATTACATTTCCGCCCGAGCCTCTTGTAAATACCACTTCCTGTCTGCCATCCATGGAGTCATAGGCAAACATATCGCCCTTTACCCAGTGAAGCTCCTTTGTTCCGAAGCGTCTGTGGTTGAGGTATACCTTGCCGCTCTCTTCGGAGACATAGTACTCACCGCCCACTTCATCGGAGTAATATGTTCCCTCGTAATCGTATGCGTAATCCTGATAAACATTTTCCGTCAGCTTTCTCAGACGCATAACGCTGTTCTCTTGATTTACAGCGCACTTTTCGCCGAATGCGAATGTGATGTTTCTTCTGCCCATCTTGTAGAGGTTGCCCTTTACATGGGTGAGCTTTACCCATTTTTCCTCATAGAGGACATAGGGAACGCCGTCTTTCACACATATATCATAAGAGCTGCCCGAGTTGTCGTCATAGTAATAGCCCGCGATATCCTCTGTATTGCAGCCGTCTGTCTCATATTCGTCGAGATTGTTGAGTTTTCTGGGCTCGAGACCGAGAACTATTCTTGCAATATCCATGCAGACCGGCTCTGTGGGTATATTATATGTATTGGCCAGAAGAACTATTGTCAGATCGTCCTCGGGGAAGATCATCGAGAAGGTTCTGAAGCCTGCGTTGGCTCCGCCGTGCTGTACAAATCTGTGTCCCTCGAGATAGTCGTGCTTTACGCCGCCCGCATATATGCTGACGGTGCCGTCTTTAAGGGTGGGTCTGTCCAGCATGATGTTGTTCATGGTATCTGCGCTTATGAGAGTGGGATTTTTAAACTGCCACAGCCACTTTGTGAAATCACGGCAGGTGGTGTGAAGAGATGTGGAGCCGTAGACGCCAAATGTCAGAACTCCGTTTGTATAGTTATATCCGTCATCATGATAGGAGTAGGCTCTGTTGGGCACCAGCATGCGGAAATCGTCTCTTATAAATGTAGATGTCATTCCCAGAGGCCCAAAGATGTTCTCCTTGGCGAACTCAGGCAGAGTTTTGCCGGAAACACGCTCGACTATTGTGGCAAGCAGAGTGAAGTTGGAATTGGAATACATATATTTTTCCAAAGGCTCAAAGTTGAGGCCTCTCTGCCTTGCGATGATGTTTCTTGTATCGGTCTGAACAAGAGCGTCTTCCATCTTTCTGCCGCTGTGGTGCAAAAGCTCCCACTGATCTCTGAGACCGCTGACATTGTTCATCATATTTTTAAGAGTCATGGGCTGCGGGAAGGCGATGAGGTCGGGTATATATTTACGGACATCGTCAAAGACATTCAAAAGACCTCTCTCATGGAGTATCATGACGCACATGACTGTGATCTGCTTTGTCACCGAGGCCACATGAAATACGGTGTCCTGAGTAATGGGAGTGCCTGTCTCGATGTTGGCGTAGCCGTAGCACTTGTCAAACACCGTTTCGCCTTTGTAAGTCACCAAAAGCTGGCCGCCTGCTCCTTCGTTTTCCTTCCAGAGCTTGAAAAGCTCGTCGATTTTTTTCTGCATAACCTGCCTCCTGAATATTTTATTTTAACTCGGCTATTATTATCGACGCCACTATCAGAACACCTCCCGCTATGAGGGAAAGGCTCATGGCGTCAAAGCCGAATATCACCGAAACTATAAGGGTAAATACCGATTCCAAAGACATATATATCGCCGATTTGGCCGAGCCCACATGCTTTTGCGAAGCTGCCTGCATGAGTCCTGCCAGTATCGTGGCAAAAAAGGCAGCGCACGCCACATTGAGCACAGACGACACCATATTGGTGCTGCTCATGTGTATCTCGCCCGTAAACACCGAGATGCCCAAAGCCAAAACCGCCGTAAAAAGCACCGGCATAAATGTAAGCAGTTTTACATTCATTCTCTGTCCCGCGTATGTGATGAACACCACCTGAAACGCGAACAGAAGCGCGCTCAGAAGGGTCAAAAGGGTTGCGGCATTTATCACTATGCCTTCCCCCGGCACTCTTGTCAGAACATAGAGACCCGCAAGAGCCAAAAGCGCACAGAAATACATCTTAGTCTGCGGTTTTTTCTTTTCCACAATCCATGATACAAAAGGCACCATAACCACATATGTAGTGGTTATAAACACACTGTTAGAGGGTGTAGTCATTCCGAGGCCCATGGTCTGCACCAGCATTCCGCCTCCTATGAAAACTCCGCCCGTCAGACCAAGTACCCAATCCTTTTTGCTTGCCTTTTTCAGCTCTTTAATACAAAAAGGCAGCATCATGAACACCGACACAGTGTATCGAACAAGAATGACCTGTGTGGCCGTAAGGCCCTGATTCATGGCCGTCTTCGTCCATATGAAAGCTATACCCCAAAAAAATGAAGCCAAAATAAGGCTTATTTCATGCAAATATCCGCTGTTTTTTATCTTTTCTAACATTTTACCTCTTAAATACAACATTATATCTATATTATTATAGCTTATTTTTTCACCTTTGTCAAAGCTTTTGCATATGATAAAGCGAGGTGAGATTATGTTTAATTTATTCAGAAGAAACTGCTGCTCCTGCAACTGCTGCTGCTCAAACAACAACGCCGTATCCGTTTACAGTATCAGCTACACCCGTCGTTTTGCCGATGTTCCCATGAGCATTTATCGCGGAAGCGGATATACCCAGATCGACTGCTGCGAGGACACCCTCGAAGTTCTCCAGGAGATATCCGAAACCCTGAAAAACTGCTGCGCAAACAGCTCTAACTGCGGCTGTTCCTGCGGAGGCTGTACATGTAACAGATGCTGCGGCTGCTGACAGCATATATGGGGCTTTTGCCCCATATACATAAGCTGATTTTAAACATGTCTTACCTTCAAAAAGAGCGGCTTATGCCGCTCTTTTTATATGCCTTTGACTCTTTTTGCGTCCTCTTCCGAGGCTGTTTCCAGCCGTTTTAAAAGTTTTTTCAGTCTCTTTTTCAGAAAAACCGACGCAGCCGCCCACAAAAGCGCCGCTGCCAATAAAATAATTCCGTTAAAATATCCTGCGTTCTGGATCGCTCCCGCCGCAAACAGAAATACAAGCAGAGACAGAAAGTAGAACTTGGACAAAATTATTCCGACCGCTGTTCGTGCCGTACTCAAACCTCTGTTGGGCTTCACTTTTTCCCCGTAAAAGGCCTTAAACTGCTCAGGTTCGGGACAGGCCGATTCTTTCATCTCAGAAAGCTTTTGAGCGTCAATATGATTTTTTGTCCCTTTTCCCAACTTCAGGACAATGCATCTTTTTCCGTTTTCATTTTTTATATCAAATTGCCCTTCTCCGTCCCACAAGCCGCTGAGGTATATTGTAAGAATATTTCCCTGTCCGCACTCTATTCTGTCTATGTTTTTCCAGGGAACTGTACCCCTGTTTACAGGCGGAAAATTTATATAAAGTCCGTTCTCTCCCCCCTGAAACAGTATCTTTTCACGGAATATCCCGACGGCCGACCATATCAGCACGGCTGTCATAATCAGCAGAGTGATATTTCCTGCTACTACAAGATAAAGCGGCAAATCATCTTTTTCCGACAGAAAAGATGTCAGAACAGATATACAAACCAAAGTCACAGCCGCAGATATGAAAAATCTCCCCTTGTTTTGAACTATCTTACCGTTCATGGATTTCCCCCTAAAGAGAAAGACAGCCAAAGGCTGTCTTTCGGACTGTTATTTTGCGTAATCGACCACTCTTGTCTCGCGGACGACATGAACTTTGATCTGTCCGGGGTAGGACATCTCGTTTTCGATCTTTTTGGAGAGCTCTCTCGCCAAAAGAACCATATCGTCGTCGCTGACTGCCTCGGGCTTGACAATGATTCTCAGCTCACGGCCTGCCTGGAAGGCAAAGGATTTCTCAACGCCGTCAAAACTTGTGGCAATTTCCTCAAGCTTTTCAAGACGCTTGATGTAATTTTCCAGATTTTCTCTTCTTGCTCCCGGTCTCGATGCGGAAATGGCGTCGGCCGCCTGTACTATGCAGGCTTCTACCGTCTCGGGCTCCACATCGCCGTGGTGAGCGTGAATGGCGTGGATAACCGCCTCATTCTCACGGTATTTTTTGGCAAGCTCGACACCCAGCTGAATGTGAGTTCCCTCCATCTCGTGGCTGACAGCCTTGCCTATATCGTGGAGAAGTCCAGCTCTCTTGGCTATATTTATGTCTGCTCCCAGCTCGGCGGCCAAAAGACCCGAAAGGTGAGCCACTTCAATGGAGTGGTTAAGGACATTCTGTCCGTAGCTGGTGCGGTATCTCAGGCGGCCGAGAATCTTTATGAGCTCGGGATGCACGCCGTGGATAGTAGTTTCAAACAGAGCTCTCTCACCCTCGCTCTTGATAATGCTTTCGACCTCGTGCTTGGATTTTTCCACCATCTCTTCGATTCTGGCGGGATGTATACGGCCGTCTGCAATGAGCTTTTCAAGGGTAAGTCTTGCCACTTCTCTTCTGATGGGATCAAAGGAAGAGACCGTTATGGCTTCGGGCGTATCGTCGATTATCAGGTCGACTCCTGTCAGAGTTTCCAAAGTTCTGATATTTCTGCCCTCACGGCCGATGATTCTGCCCTTCATCTCATCGTTGGGAAGCGACACGGCAGAAACCGTTGCTTCCGATGCGTGATCGGAGGCGCATCTCTGAATGGCAAGGGATATGAGCTCTCTCGCCTTTGTGTCGGCCTCCTCTTTAAGCTGACGCTCGATCTCCTTTATCTTGGCGGCGGCGTCGTGTTTTGCCTCCTGCTCGGCCTGCTTTACTATGAGCTCTCTGGCCTCATCGGAAGTGAGTCCCGAGATCTTCTCCAGCATTTCAAGCTGACCTTTTTTGATCTGCCTTATCTCCTCCTGGTGAGCCTCGGCTTCTCTTATGCGGTTTTGCAGTTTTTCCTCTTTTTTCTCAATGGTCTCATATTTCTTGTCGAGATTTTCTTCCTTCTGGACAAGTCTTCTTTCCTGCTTCTGGATTTCGTTCCTGCGCTCTTTGTATTCTTTTTCGAACTCGGAACGGCTCTTGTGAATTTCCTCTTTGGCTTCCACCAAAGCTTCTCGCTTTTTGGATTCGCCTGTACGGATAGCTTCATTTATAATTCTCTTGGCTTCGTCTTCTGCGCTGCCTATCTCTTTTTCAGCCGAAGATTTGCGATAGACAAACCCGAAGATACCGCCAAGGACTACGCCGACAACCAGAGCAATCAGCCCTATAATTATCTTATCCATTGCATTTCCCCTTTCTTTAAAGTTTTGTCAATGCTCAATATTATAATGTATCATTATACAAGATACAGTAGCATCTACAATACAATATTTTATAATAAAAAGCTCCTTATGTCAATAACTTTCAGCTCATTTTTATGCCTTTCATACGATAGTCGCCTGTCTTTTTTGTATAACCTGCATTATCAAAATGCTCCAAAACGGCGACGGCATATTTTCTCGAAGTTCCTATAATATCGCGGAACTGAGCGAGAGTTACCGTATTTTCAGAGGAGAAATGCTGCCTCAAAGCCTCTATGGCTTTTTCGTAGCTGTCTTTGTGTACAGTTATCTGCGGGTCGAGGCGTATCAAGGTTCCCGCCTTTACAAGGGCGTTGTACACTTCCTTTGCCTCGTTGGGCTTGACCTTGAGAGAGGCAAGAACAGTGTCGGTAGCATCGGGTGTGAGACCTGCGTCCCTGTATATTTTTTCCAGCTTGGACATAAGGGCGGCGTTGCCTCCCTCAGCTTTGGGCGTAAAGTCCTTAAGGGACATATAGCCGTTTTCCAGTTTGACATTTCCAAGCTCGGTCACCTTTTGCAGTATGGCGTTTGCGAGAGCCGTATCGGCGTTTCTGATAATCTTTGAAGCCACCTCTTCACGCTTTATGCCGCTCTGCAGGGGAAATGCCTTGTGATGAGCCGAAAGAAGCTCGACGCACTTTTTGTCCATATCGGCGATATAGTCCTTGTGGAGATATATTTTAGGGTTGATTTTGATTATCTCATTGTATTTTACAAGATTTTCTATCTTTTTGCCGAACTCCTCTTCGGTGACGGCAAGTCTCTTTCTTATCTCGTCTATCGGCATGAAGCTCTTGCTGTGCTCCTTTATGGAGAGGGCAATTCTCTTTTGCAGAGTGCCCGTTTCTCTTGCCTTTATATCCTCAAGAACCGCTTCATCATATCTCTTGTGCTTTTTGGGGTTGGCGTCTATGATCATGCCGCCTCCCACAGTCTCAAGTGGAGAATAAAATCTCACAACAAAGCGGTCGCCCACCTTAGTGGACACCTGCTCTTCAAGTCTTATCTGAGCGTAACCCTCCTGCCCCTTTTGAAGTTCATCGCAGTCAAGCAGTATAACTTTACAGAGTATCTCGCGGCTGCCGTGGTAAAAATGCAGTCTGCTGCCGTTTTTGATCTTTCTCTCGGTGTCGGCAGTAACCTTCAAAAGTACATCGAGCATCATGGAGGACTCCATGGAATCCTCTGCCGCTATTATGTCTCCCCTTTCGAGGTCGCTTTTGTGTACGCCGCTGAGGTTGACCGCCACCCTCTGACCGGGATAGGCTGTCTGAACCGGTTTGGAGTGTACCTGAAGACCTCTTACCTTGGACTGAATCTTGTCGGGGTATATGGTCACAGAGTCGCCCTCGTTGACTACACCCTCGATGAGGGTGCCCGTTATTACGGTGCCGAAGCCGTCTATTGAGAACACCCTGTCGACGGGAATTCTGAAAGGCACGGTCTCGCTCTTGCCTTCACACTCGGAGGCAACTCTCGAAAGCTCGGCTTTGAGCTCCTCTATGCCTTCTCCTGTATACGAAGACACGGGGATTATGGCGGCATTTTCCATAAATGTGCCCTTCATGCGCTCCTTTATCTCTTCCTGCATCATCTCGAGCCACTCCTCGTCGACGATGTCCTTTTTGGTCAGGGCGATGACGCCTTTTTTGATGTCAAGAAGGGACAAAATTGCAAGATGTTCCTCTGTCTGGGGCATTATGCCTTCGTCGGCGGCAATTATCAAAAGAGCGATGTCTATTCCGCCCGCTCCCGCCAGCATGTTTTTTACAAATTTTTCATGGCCCGGTACATCTATGATACCGGCTCTGAGACCTCCCGGAAGGTCGATATATGCAAAGCCCAGCTCTATGGTTATGCCGCGCTTTTTCTCTTCCTTCAGCCTGTCGGTTTCGATTCCTGTCAAAGCCTTTATAAGACAGGTCTTTCCGTGGTCGACATGTCCTGCCGTACCTATAATAATATTGTTCATCTATTCACCCAATATGCTCTTAAAGCTGTCGTAAATATAGTCGAAATCCGATTCCTTTGTAGTTCTCTGGCAGAAAAGTATTCTGTCCTTGGTGACTCTTGTGACGATGGGTCTCTTGAGGTGTCTGAGTTTCTCCTCCATCTCGGAGGTCTTCATTTTGTCGCTTCTCACAGAGACGCATTTTGTAAATATCATCTGAGAGGGCACGCTGCCGCCGCCTACCTGAGCCTCTTCGTCGACGACCTTGACATCAAGTCCCTCTATCTTTTTGAGCTTTCTGGCCAAAAGTCTCGCCTTGCGCTCCATCTCCTCTTTGGACATGAATATCATACGCAGAGTGGGAATGTCTCTCTTGGCCTTTTCCATGTCGTTATATGCGTTGAGTGTGGCGCACAGGGCGGCTATTGTAAGCTTGTCGCATCTGAAAGCCCTTGTGAGGGGATGCTTTTTCATCTTGTCGATGTATTCCTTCTTGCCTATGATTACGCCTGCCTGAGGGCCGCCCAAAAGCTTGTCTCCGCTGAAGCTTATTATGTCCGCACCCGACTTGGCGCATTCAAATACAGTGGGCTCGCCCTCTATGCCTATCTCGGAGAGATCGCAGAAAGAACCGCCGCCCAAATCGTATATGAGGGGCAGACCGTGTCTGTGGGCTATCTCGGCCATGTCCTCAAGGGAGACCGAATCGGTAAAGCCCATGATCTTGAAATTGCTGGTGTGAACCTTGAGAAGGGCGCCTGTATTTTCATTTATGGCGTTTTCATAGTCTCTTATGTGGGTCTTGTTTGTAGAGCCGACCTCACGCAAAATGACTCCCGACTGCTCCATTATCTCGGGCACTCTGAAAGAGCCGCCTATCTCGACGAGCTCTCCGCGTGACACGGGAACTTCTTTTCCCCTGGTCATGGCGCCCAGAATGAGCATAACTGCGGCGGCGTTGTTGTTGACAACCATAGCCGCCTCGCAGCCGCATATCTTGCATATGAGGCTTTCGAGATGTGTGTATCTGCTGCCTCTGACGCCGTTTTCTGCGTCATATTCCAGTGTATTGTAGCAGCTGGCCACATCGACTACGGCGTTTATGGCGTCGTAGGACAAAAGTGCTCTGCCGAGGTTTGTGTGGAGTATTACGCCTGTGCCGTTTACAACCGTTCTCAGGCTGGGCGTCGTCTCTTTGTCCACGAGCTTCTTGATTCTTTCAACTATTTTGTCAAAATCTATCTCTGTGACAGCTCCTGCTTTTATATCCTCGCGGAGCTTGTCCAAAGTTACCCTTATGCAGTCGAGAACGACGGCGTGGGAGTGCTTTGCCGAAAGAGCCTTGATGTCCGCAAGGGCCAAAAGCTCGTCGGTCTTCGGTATCATTCTGAAAAGGTTTTGTGCCATATCTTTTCCCCTTTATTTTTTTACATAATACAGCCTATTTGCAAAAGGCAAATAGGCGTTTTTTCTCAAAGTATTATAAGTCCGTATTTTGCGCTTAGGGACGCGAGAAGTTCCTCCGATATATCGCAGGTGCCGTCATATACCGCTATTCCGCAAAACATGCGGACAGCTTTTTCAAATATCTCCTCGCTTTCACTGCTGATGCACACGGGATTTTTAAGCATATATTGCTCTGTCTCAAAGACATCGAGACCGTCAGGTCCGTCGATTTCCACCTTGATTACAAAGCTCTCTTCCTCGGCGCTCAAAAGATTTTCATGAAAATCCTCGTCGCAGACGACGGCCTCGGAAATATCTATATTGCTGTCTATGCTCCAGGCTTCTCCGTTGGAAACGGCCGTCATGGAGCTTTCCGCAAGAGGCGGAGAGGGGTTTTTTGTAAAAAATCCGACCCTCTCTCCCCTCTCTTTTATTTTTTCACTGTCTTCGGGATTTTTCAAAAGGACATGGACATTTTCCTCTGCGTATCTTTCTATATCGTCGGTCCATACGGCGATGGGTATTTTCGCATAGGATTCCAGCTCCCTCACGGCTTCTTTTAAAGCCTCATCGGATGTGCAGCTGAGCAGTATGCCGCTGCACCCCATGGCCTGAAGAGTGAGAAAACAGGGAAAAACGCCCCACCCGTCTGCGGTGTTTTTATCGTCGTTCATCTGCACAAGGGCGTATATCTTGGCATCTTTCAGATTTTCCTTTGCGGCCAAAACGGCGCATCTTGTCTGTAAAAAGCTTCCGCTGCCGCAGACAAATATGATGTCGGCGTTTTCTGCCCTTTCAGAGAGTATTTTGCCGCACTTTTCCACATAGGTGTTAAATATCTCCACCCTGTGTTCCTCGTCAAAATCCACCTCTGAAAAGGATATTACCCCCAGAATCTCCTCTTCCGAAACTCCCGATGAGGAGATTTTTCTATACTTTTCTTTTTCAAAAAGTATCTCGCCGAATGTTTGAGCCGAGGCGAAAGACGGCGATATTATAAGCTTTTCTCGCGGAACGGTACTGTCCATTTTTTCTCCTCTATTCTTCGGTTTTAACAGTTTCCTCGGTCTGCTCTATGTTTGTAAAGTTGCCGAACTGATCTACCGTGTACTTCTGGGGCTGCTTTGCATACTCTCTTGCAAGCTCGAGAGCCTTTTCAAGCTGCTTGTCCTTCATGACCTCTACGCCGTTCTCATCGGGCTCGAGACCGTTATATACCTCATGGTCGGGAGCGATTCCCACCTCGTCGTAGTCATTCATGCCTGGAGCGATGAGCTCTATGCCGTTGACTACCGCAACAGATCCGTCGGGCAGCTCAACATGATACTGACCTCTTGCCTTGCCGTAGGTTGTCTCACCCACAGTCTCTGCATAGCCGAGGCCTTTGAGTGAGGAAATTATTATTTCGGAAGCCGAAGCGGAGTTGCCGTCCTGAAGTATAATGATTTTGTTGAGTGCGACGCCTATACCGTCCGACTCATAGAACTGCATGCCGTATTCGCCTGCTATCTTATTTCTTGTCATGAAGTATGTGGTCTTTTCGGGCAGAAGCCTGTTGATGACATTGAGAGCCATATTGACCTCTCCGCCCGGATTTCCTCTGAGATCGAGAATGAGAACTCTCGAATTGCTCTTTACCATATCCTGAAGCGCAAACACAAAGTCAATATATGTATTTGTATCGGCAAATCTTGTAAAATCCATGTAGAATATACCGTCTTCCAGCACTTCACTGGTAAAATTGGGCACTCCGATATACTTTCTTGTCAGTTCTTTGGTGATAAAGTAATTCTTTCCGTCCACCACTCTCTTGACGGTAACTGTAACCTTTGTACCCTCCTCACCTCTTATAACAGATGAGAGCTGCTCCAATGTAGTATTTGTGTAGTCCTTTCTGTCAACATAGACTATGAAGTCACCCACCTGGAAGCCTGCCTCGGCTGCGGGAGAGCCCTCTGTTATGGCAGAGATACGGACGCTGTCGCCGTACTGCTCCATAGTGACACCTATGCCCACATAGCTGCTTGTAGAGGGATAGTAATTGTCATATTCGCCGGCAGGCACAAAGAGGGAGTATCTGTCGTACTGACCTACCATTATGTTCATAAACTGGTTGTAAAAATCATCGTTCTCCAAAAGCTTCAAAAGGGCGTCGTAGAAGGGCTCATCGCCGCTGCCTACGCTTATGCCATATTGCTTCATGAACTCTTCCAAAGCTTCTATGCTTTCAAACTTTTCCTCCGCCGTAGCCGCAAAGGCGTTTACCGCCAATGAAAGTGTGAGCACAGCGGCGAGTAATGCGGAAATTATGCGTTTTTTCATTCTGGACCTCCGTTTTTTTGCTGTTA
Source organism: uncultured Eubacteriales bacterium (assembly GCA_905199135.1). Classification (GTDB taxonomy): domain Bacteria; phylum Bacillota; class Clostridia; order Oscillospirales; family Butyricicoccaceae; genus SIG471. The sequence goes on along the minus strand of CAJKFC010000015.1, from coordinate 3,142 downwards.
CATCTGTGTGGGCGCCGTCACTCCGAAGCCCGCAAGGGTATTTCTTATGACATCTGCCGTGCACTTGATAAGGAACACTCTTGCGTCCCTGATATCCGGCTCTGCGTCTTTTATGCGGCTGACGCCGTAGAACTTATGGAATGCCGATGCCACCGATACGGCGTATCTGTTGAGCACAGAGGGGTCGCGGTTTGCTGCGGCAACTCTGATCTCCTCCGGCATCTTGGCAACTTCGCGTATGAGATCTCTCTCCTCCTTGGAAGACAAGAGCGAAAGGTCTGGAGTTTTGTTTACCGTCACGCCGTCTCTCTCGATATTTGCGAGAATGCTGCATATTCTGGCGTGGGCGTACTGGCAGTAGTAGACAGGATTCTCACTGTCTTCTCTGACGGCGAGACCCAGGTCAAACTCCAGATGTGTGTCGGCGGCGCGGCTGTTAAAGAAGTATCTTGCGGCGTCGCAGGGCACCTCGTCAAGAAGGTCGGAAAGGCTTATGGCCTTGCCTGTTCTCTTGGACATTCTGACCACTTCTCCGTCTCTCATAAGGCGGACAAGCTGCATGAGCACTATCTCAAGTCTGTTTGTGCCGTCCAGTCCCAAAGCGTCGAGGGCGGCCTTGAGCCTTGCCACATGGCCGTGGTGGTCGGCTCCCCAAATGTTTATGACCTTGTCAAAGCCTATCTTTTCAAACTTGTTTCTGTGATAGGCGATATCGGCGGCAAAATATGTGTAGAAGCCGTTGCCTCTCATAAGGACATCGTCCTTTTCGCAGCCGAAAGCAGTGCTCTTGAGCCAAAGGGCTCCGTCTGCCTCATATGTATATCCCTTTTCTGTCAGAAGATCCACCGTCTCCTTTACATATCCGCTGTTATGAAGCTCCGACTCAAAGAACCACACATCGTATTTGATTCTGTATCTCTCCAAATCGGCCTGCATTTTTGCAATGTTCTTTTTAAGACCGTACTTGATATATGCCTTGTGTCTCTCCTCCTCGGACATATCGAGGTATATCTCGCCGTCTCTGTCATAGAGCTCTTTTGCTATAACTCTGATGTCGTCGCCGTGATAGCCGTCCTCGGGGAAGGGATAATTTTCTTCACCTTTGATGAGCTGCATATATCTTGCGTCGATGGAGCAGGCAAACTTCTCTATCTGATTGCCGGCGTCATTGACATAAAATTCCTTTGTCACATCGTTGCCGGCCATTTTGAGGACATTTGCCAGGCTGTCACCCAAAACACCGCCTCTGGCGTTGCCCATGTGCATGGGTCCCGTGGGGTTTGCCGATACGAACTCAACCATTATCTTCTGGGGCTTTTCGCACTTCAGCTTGCCGTAATCGTCCCCCTCCTCGGCTATGTTGAGGAGAACATCGGAAAACCATTTGTCAGCCAGCTTGAAGTTGATAAATCCGGGGCCGAGAACGGTCATGCTGTCAAAGCATGTGCCTTCAAGGCAGGCGTTGTTCTTTATAGCCTCGGCTATTACTTTGGGAGCCTTGCCCAAAATCTTTGTATTCTGCATGGCAAAGCTCGAGGCGTAGTCTCCGTGAGACAGGTCCTTGGGTATCTCAATGACGGGCTGTCTTATTTCGTCTTTGGGCAGCTCGCCCTTTTCACAGGCCTTTTCGTATGCCGAAAGGATTATCTTTTCGGCCTCTCTCATCGCGTTTTGAATGTGGTTCATACTTCCTCCGAATATATATTGTCTTTATTGTTCACTTACCGTAATTTTGATATGATTTCTGCCTATATGCCTGTGGTCAAGCTCTAAAGTATAGATAAGCTCTATGAGCCCTCCCTCCTCCGATATGTCGGAGATTATCCTCTCTGTGTTGACTGTCACGGTCATATCGCCGTACTCAGTCCCGTAGGACGACAGGTTCTGCTTGCCCTCCTCAAACATCATGTTGGAGGGGAACTTGCCCGTTCTCAGCACATTGACGCCGTCTCTGTGGAGCCTTACGGTGGTCTTTGTATCGGGCATGCCTGTCAGCTCACTCTCGTCATACACTATAAAGTAAGACCCTGCCTTCTCATACAGCTTACCCGGGGATACAAGCTCTATCCTGTCGCTTCCGCCGTCCGCAAAGCTCTGCTCGGTCACCACCGATATCAGCACATTTTTCTTCATTTTCATACCTGCTTTGTTGGTTTTTGGATACTGCGCCGCTGCTGGTTTTATGCCCTATGGTCAAAATTGACAAATCCTTAACGCATATATCTTTAATCACAGTACATTATATCACATCTTTCCTAAAAAGTAAAATTCTATTTGCTTTTTTTTACCCCCTTATGTTATAATCTAATTAAAGTAAAATCGGGCGCATAGTGCCGATTTTTAATGAAAATCATTTTATGGAGGATAGATGATGAAAGTACAGTTTACCGAAACCGTTTTGCGTGATGCAAACCAATCTCTCATTGCAACGCGTATGCCGATCGAAGATTTTCTCCCCATTCTGGAGACAATGGACAAGGCCGGCTACTATTCTCTCGAGTGCTGGGGCGGCGCAACATTTGACAGCTGCCTTCGCTACCTCAACGAGGATCCCTGGGAGAGACTGCGCAAAATCAAGAGCATTGTAAAGAATACAAAGCTTCAGATGCTTCTCCGCGGCCAGAACTTGCTGGGCTACAAGCATTATCCCGATGATGTCGTCCGCGCCTTTATCCGCAAGGCCGTAGAAAACGGCATCGACATTATCCGTATCTTCGACGCCCTCAACGATCTCCGCAACATCGAAGTTGCCGTTGACGAGGCTGTAAAATGCGGCGCTCATGTTCAGGGAGCTATTTCCTACACAACAAGCCCCATCCACACTCTCGAAAACTTCGTAGAGCTTGCAAAGCAGATGGAAAAAATGGGCTGCCACTCCATATGCATCAAGGATATGGCAGGCCTTCTTACCCCATACCAGGCAGATGAGCTGGTACGCGCATTGAAGGAAGGAACAAGCCTTCCCATCGATCTGCATACACACTACACCTCAGGCGTTGCTTCCATGACCTACTTAAAGGCAGTAGAAGCAGGCTGTGAGATCATTGACTGTGCAATGTCACCTCTGGCACTGGGTCCCAGCCAGCCGGCAACTGAGGTTATGGTTGAGACCTTCAGAGGCACTCCATATGATACAGGCTAT
>CAJKFC010000014.1 GCA_905199135.1 uncultured Eubacteriales bacterium | reverse complement strand
CCTCCGATAAAAAGCAAGATGGCTGCCACATTGAAAAGGACTCCGCCGTTTTTGGACAGAAAACTCTCCTTTTCTTCGTGTTCTTCCTCCTTATGCTCCATTCTGCGGGTCTCTTCTCCCATGCGCTTTACCTTTATCTTTTCGATTTCGGAGTTGTAGTTGAGTTTTCTTGTGACCTCCTCCTTAGCGTCTCTCTCCACATCGGAGGCGTTGTTGAATTCTATCTTGACATGAGGGTCGTTTCTGACCTTTTCCAAATCGGCAATCAGCTCATCGGCGCTGGAATACCTCTGGCTGAGTCTCGGGCTCATGGCCTTCATAGTTATGTTCTCTATGGCCTCAGGTATGTCTTTTACATAATCACTGGGGCTCAACGGAATCGAATTGATATGCTGTATGGCTATATCGACGGGATTTGTGCCCTCAAAAGGCAGCCTGCCCGTCAGCATCTCATACATGACTACGCCGAGAGAATATATGTCTGCTCTGTTGTCAATTCGGCTTCCCTTGGCCTGTTCGGGAGATATGTAGTGCACCGATCCAATGGCCTCGCCCTTGTTATAGGTCTGCTGCTTTGACACCTGGTGCGCTATGCCGAAATCGGCAACCTTTACCGTTCCGTCTCTCAGCACCATTATATTCTGAGGCTTTATATCCCTGTGGATTATGCCTCTGTTATGGGCATGCTCCAAAGCCTTGGCTATCTGCAAAGCGAAATAGACCGTCTCCTGCCAGGTCAGATGTCCCTTTTTCTGAAGATATTCCTTTAAAGTGATGCCGTCTATAAGTTCCATAACTATATACTCAATGTCGTCCGATTTGGACACATCATATACAGAAACTATATTCGGATGAGACATCATGGCTACCGACAGAGATTCGTCCTGAAAACGGTTTTTAAACTCGGCGTCCTCGGAGAATTCATCTTTCAGAACCTTTACAGCCACCATTCGGTTGAGCCTGTGACATTTTGCTCTGTATACTACCGACATACCTCCCTGGCCTATGACCTCGAGTATCTCGTATCTGTTGTCGAGAAATTTTCCGATCAAATTGTCCATAGTACCTCCTAAAACGCCACAAGAACGGCCGTTATATTGTCATGGCCGCCGCGTTTATTGGCGATCTCCACAAGTCCTCTGCAAGCCTCCTGCTCCGATATGGCATTGACCACCTCGTAGCATATCTCGGGGTCGCTGACCTCGTTGGTAAGACCGTCCGAGCAGAGAAGCAGAAACATATCGTCGTTTGTCTTTATTTCAAAAAAATCTATTTTAACATCCTCATCTACCCCCAAAACCCTTGTTATGATGTTTTTCTGGGGATGTGTATATGCCTCCTCGGGTGTAATTTTGCCCGCTATCAGCATATCGTTTACGAGAGAATGGTCTATGCTTATCTGTTTAAGCCTGTTTTTATTTATGACATATGCGCGGCTGTCGCCCACATTGGCTATGATGAGTGCGTCCTCGTTTCTGACGGCGCACACAACCGTCGTACCCATACCTATAAGGGCTGGCTCTTTTTTGGCTCTTTCGTAAATTGCCTCATTGGCGCACTTTATAGCCTCCGACATTATGTTCTTCACGGCGGAATCGGACATTTTGGCCTTGATTTTCTCGGTTATCTTTTTGACCACAGTCTCCACTGCGATGGCGCTTGCCACCTCGCCGCCCGCGGCGCCGCCCATTCCGTCGCACACCACAAAGATGCCCTGTTTATCGGCATCAAAAAGCTTTATGTCGTATGTATCCTGATTCTGAGCCCTTATCTGGCCCGTATCGGTTATTCCGAAAGCTCTCACCTTTGCCCCTCCTCAATATATTTCTTCCTGAGCTGACCGCAGGAGGCAGAAATGTCGTCCCCGAGACTTCTCCTTACGGTGGCGTTTATTCTGTGCTTTATGAGATATTCCTGAAACTCCCTCACCCTCTTTTTAGGCGTCGGGATAAGAGGACTCCCCTCAACATGATTGAGCGGAATAAGATTGACATGGGACGGAAAGCCCGAAAGATATTTTATCAGCGCGTCGGCGCACTGCTTTGTGTCGGTCTTGCCGTCAATCATTGCGTATTCAAAGGAAATTCTCCTGCCTGTCACGGCAAAGTATTCCTTGCATGTCTTTATGAGGTCGTCTACATGATATCTCCTGTTTATAGGCATTATTTCAGACCTTATCTCGTCTATCGGACAGTGCAGCGATACGCTGAGAGTGAGCTGCAGCTTGAGCTGCGCCAGTTCCTTTATTCTCGGAATGATTCCGCATGTCGAAAGGGATATGTGTCTCATACCTATATTTATTCCCTTATCGCTCGATACTATTCTCAAAAAGTCGATGACATTGTCGTAATTGTCCAGCGGCTCACCCGTGCCCATGAGCACGATATTCGATATCTTTTTTCCGCTGTCTTTTGCCGAAAAAAGCACCTGATCCAAAATCTCGGCAGGTGTCAGATTTCTCGTTTTTCCCTTGTCGAAAGAGGCACAGAAGGCGCAGCCCATCTTACAGCCCGCCTGTGTGGAAAGACATGCCGATGTTCCGTGCTCATACTGCATGAGTACGGTCTCTATACAGTTTCCGTCGGAAAGCTTAAAGAGATATTTTATCGTGCCGTCCACAGCCGAAACCTGCTTGGAGACAATCTCCACGCGGTTTATAAATGTCTCTTTCTCCAGCCTGTCTCTCAGCCCTTTCGATATGTCGGTCATCTCGTCAAAGGACAAAACCCCTCGGCTCAGCCATTTGAATATCTGAGACGCCCTGTATTTCGGCTGACCTATCGACGCAAGATAGCTCTCCAGCTTATCCAAAGGCATGGATTTCAAGCATATTTTTTCTTCCATTATATCTTCCTCTCCATAAGAGAAATGAAAAAGCCGTCAAATCCCTCTCTGTGGGGATACAGAGTGACAAATCCCTTAGGTGCCGATATACCGTAAGGCAGCTCAAAGGGTACGGCTTCATATTCCGAATGATTTTCCAAAAATCTTTTGAAAACCTTCTCGTTTTCGGCACTTCTGACAGTGCATGTGGAGTAGAGCAGTCTCCCGCCTTTTTTGAGATAAGAGGCGGCGTTTTCAAGGATTTTATACTGAATATTCGGCAGTTCTTCTATATCTTCTTTCTTTTTAAAGCGTATATCAGGTTTTTTGCGTATGATTCCCATTCCTGAACAGGGCACATCGCATATGACTCTGTCAGCCGTTTCCGAAAGCTGTTTATTCTCTTTCGTTCCGTCCCACAGCACGGCTTTTACGATATTCGCGCCGTATTTTTCGGCGTTTTCTCTTATGAGTTGTATTTTGTGCGGGTGAATATCACACGCAGTTATACTGCCTTCATTTTGCATCATTTGGGCGGCCGCGAGGGTTTTGCCTCCCGGCGAGGCGCACATATCTATCAAAGTGTCTCCCTTTTGAGGGTTCAAAGCCATTACAGCAAGCTGACTGGCCATATCCTGTATATAAAACAGGCCCTCTTTAAAAGCTTTGGAAGAAGCTACACCCGTTCCGCTTTTGAACACTATACAGTTGGACAGTTCTTCCGCCTTTTGGGCTTTGATGCCTTCTTCTTTCAGCACACCTATAAGCTCATCTGCCGAGATTTTAATGTCGTTTACCCTGGCGGTAACGGCAGGCTTTGCGTTGTCGGCTTCAAAGAGCTTTTCGGTCTCCTCCGCACCTATTTCGCCTGTCATCTCTTCGGCAAACCAAAGAGGATGACTGTATCTCACAGAGAGATACTCTGCAAAATTGTCTTTCGGCACCGGCGGCAGACTGTCCTTTTCCCGGGAAATACTCCTCAAAACTCCGTTGGCAAAGCCCGAGAGGCTGTATGAGGCATACTTCTTCACCAGCTTTACACCTTCATTGATGGCTGCGCTGTCGGGTATTCTGTCTAAGAAAACTATCTGATAGACAGTCATTCTCAAAGCGTCCAAAAGCTGCGGCACCATCTTTTTTGTCTTCACTTTGCTGAAACAGCCTATATAATAATCGATAAGGGACATATTTTCCACTGTCCCGTAAAGTATCTCGGCACACAGCTTCAAGTCAGCAGAAGACATACCTTCTCCCTCCTGCTTCAAAAACAGATCGGGCCATGTGCCGTTTCTTCTCAGGGCTATAAGTCCTTTTAAAGCTGTTTCACGGGGATTTTTCATCAGTCTCTGTCTCTTCCTCCGAAAATAAATATCAGTCTCAAAAGCTGAGCAAGGGATACGGCAAGGGCAGCCACATAGGTCAGCGCCGCCGCTGTAAGGGTTTTCTTTGCTCCCGAAAGCTCATCCTCATAGAGAAGTCCTCCCTCTGCCAGAGCCTTTATCGCTCTCGAGGAGGCGTTGAACTCGACGGGAAGAGTTATGAGCTGGAACACGGTTGCCGCGGCAAAGAATATAATGCCGAGGTTTATAAACATGGAGTTGCTGAAAAGCACGCCCATAATAATCATGGGCAGTGCAAGGGACGAACCTATCTGTGTAACGGGAATTATTGCCTGTCTTATCTTAATCGGCGCATATCCTTTGGCATACTGCACTGCGTGGCCTGCCTCATGTGCTGCGACGCCCATGGCTGCCACTGAATTAGAGCTGTGCACCGAATCGGAAAGTCTTATCACATTTGTTCTGGGGTCGTAGTGGTCGGTGAGATTTCCCGCCACCCTCTCAATGCGGACATTGTATACTCCGTTGGCGGCCAGCACAGCCTGAGCGGCCTGCGCGCCCGTCATACCTCTTTGAGACACTACCATCGAATACTTTTTAAATGTGCTTCCTACCTTTGCCTGTGCCCACATGGCGAATATAATGGCAGGCAAAACCAAAATAAGATAATAAGTGTCAAAACCGTAAAAATATGGCATGTTTCAGTCCTCCTAAATAAACTTTTCTTTTAAAAGCTCCTGTCTTCCGCGGAAAAAGTCTGATGCTTTCATTCTCTTTCCTCCGGATTTCTGAACTTCGTTTATCAAAACCCTGCCTTTAGAGCAGGCCACCGTCATACCATTTTCTCCCACATTTAAAATTGCGCCCGCATTGTCATTTTCGCTTGTGTCATCTATAACTGTACAGCCAAAGAACTTTACAGTAATTTTGCCTATATCGGCATAAGTTCCGGGCCACGGCGCATATCCCATTATCTGATTTTTTATCTTTACGGCGTCATTTTCAAAAGAGACCTTTCCGTCGGCCTTTGAAATGAGCGGCGCATAGCACGAAAGCTCGTCTTGCTGAGGTATCCTTGTCACCTCTCCCTTTTCCAGCATATCGAGATATTCCGTAAGGGCTTCGGCCCCCAAAGCCGCAAGTCGGTCGTGAAGACTTCCGCCCGTATCGTCATCGCTTATGGATGTCTTCTTTACATGGAGTATGTCTCCCGTATCAAGTCCCTCATTCATCTGCATAACCGTGACGCCTGTCTCTTTTTCGCCGTTTATAATGGCAGCCTGTATCGGGCTTGCCCCTCTATATTTCGGCAAAATAGAAGCGTGCACATTTATACATCCGTATCTAGGATATTCCAAAACCGACTTTGGAAGTATTCTGCCGTAAGAAACCACTACGCAGATATCGGGCTCGAGGCTCTTAAACTGCTCTACAACCTCTGCCTTTTTTAAGCCCTTGGGCTGAAAAACCGTCAGATTATGTGTGAGGGCCAGCTCCTTTACAGGAGGCATGGAAAGAGCCATTCCCCTGTTTTTAGGCTTGTCCTCTCTGGTGAAAACTCCCACCACTTCGTGCTTGGAATCTATGAGCGCCTGGAGACAGCCGAGACTGAACTCCGATGTTCCCATAAATACAACTCTCATATTATTTTATGTCCTCCGGCTTGATATACTCTGTGACATGGCTTGTAAAGCATATTCCGTTGAGATGGTCTATCTCATGGCAGAAGGCCCTTGCCGTAAATCCTTCGGCGCTTCTTATGACCCACTGTCCGTTTCTGTCCTGATACTTGACCTGTATCTTATCAGGGCGCTTGACCATGCCGAAAATTCCCGGGAAGCTGAGACAGCCCTCGGCGTCCTCATTTTCTCCCTCGGCCATTACTATTTCGGGATTAACTATCTCCAAAAAGTTGCCGTTGTCCAAAAGAACCACAGCGGCTCTTCTCATAACTCCCACCTGGGGAGCGGCAAGTCCTGCGCCGTTGGCCTCCTGAACGGTATCTCTCATATCGTCGAGCAAGGTCCAAAGTCTCTGGTTGAAATCTGTAACTTCACGGCATTTTTTGTTGAGTATTTCTTCTCCCTGTTTAAAAATTCTCCTGATAGCCATAATTTCTCCTAATAGTTCAAGGGGTTTATCTCGGCTGAAAGGGTAACTCCCCCGTTTTCCTTTTGGCGCGCAAAGCCCAAAAGTATTTTGCTTATAAACTCCCTTGTTCTTCTGTCGTCCTTTCCTCTGAATGATATATTGTATTTGTACCTGTCCTGTATTTTATATATGCTCGGAGCCACAGGGCCCAAAATGTTGGACTTTATATCCCTGTATTCACCGTCAAAGGCCTTGCTCAAGGTAGCGCTTACTCTCAAAGCCGCCTTCAGGGTCTTCACCTCGTCCTTGCCCGTAAGGGTAAACAGGAATATATCGCTGAACGGCGGAAGCCCGAGCATCTTTCTGATTTTGATCTCATAGTCGTAAAATGCCCTGTAATCCTGTCTCGCGGCGGACAGTATGACGGGATGCTCGGGAGAATAGGTCTGAATGACCGCTCTGCCCTGTTTTTTTCTTCTGCCCGCTCTGCCGACCACCTGTGATATGAGTGAAAATGTCCTGGCCGAAGCTCTGAAATCGCCGCTGTAAAGGGCGATGTCACTATCCAGAACACCTACAAGGGTTACATTGTCAAAGTCCAACCCCTTTGCTACCATCTGCGTGCCTATTAGAATATCTCCCTTTTGCTCAAACTCCTCAAGAAGTTTTTCGTGGGAAATCCTGCGCACGGTGGTATCGGCGTCCATTCTCACCACATTTGCCTTTGGAAAAAGCTCTTTTACCATGATTTCGGCCTTTTGAGTTCCGAAACCTATTTCCTTTATATTTTGACTGCCGCACACGGGACATCTATCGAACATCTCTACGGAGTGAGCGCAATAATGGCACATGAGACGGTTGTTTTTTGAATGGTATGTCAGAGCCACCGAACAGTGCTCACACTGGGGCACATAGCCGCACTGGGTACAGGCAACCTTTCCGCTGTTGCCTCTCCTGTTGACGAACAATATGCTCTGCTCCTTGAGCTCGGCATTCAGTTCAAGTTCCTTTTTCAGCTCGGCACTTATTCCGATTTCACTCTCTCCCTGTTTCTTTACTCTCAGGTCTGCAATCTGTACCTGCGGCAGAGGTATATCTCCGAAGCGGCTTGTCAGCTCACAAAGCTCATACCGACCGCTTACGGCGTTATAAAAGGTCTCCACCGACGGTGTCGCCGATCCCAAAACCAAAAGTCCACCGTCACAGGCCACCCTGTATTTCGCGATATCTATAGCGCTGTATTTGGGCGCGCTTTCGGATTTATATGAATACTCGTGTTCCTCGTCTACTATTATAACGCCCAAATCTGCGATCGGCGCAAAAACAGCGCTTCTCGTCCCGATTACGACCCTTGCTTTTCCGCTTTTAATCCTCTTGTACTCGTCGTATCTCTGGGCGTCGGTCAGCATGCTGTGAAGTATCGCCAAGTCATTTTTGAAATACTGACAAAACCTCGAGACAATCTGAGGCGTTAGGGCTATTTCGGGCACCAGCATCATAGCTCCTCTGCCCTCTTTCAGAGCGTCCTCAATGAGCTTTATATATACCTCTGTCTTTCCGCTGCCTGTAACCCCGAAGAGCAGCGCCGCTGCGGGAAGATCTTCTTTCAGCCCTCTCAGTTTTTCAAGCACCGACATCTGTTCATCAGAAAGACAGACTTTTTTCGGCTCGGTCTCTCTGAACACAGGCCTGCGGAATATCTCCTCTAATGTGCTTTTCAGTACATTTTTCTCACAAAGTGTCTTTATTATGCCTTTGGACACACCTGTGAGATATATGAGCTCCTGTTCGGGCAGACTTTCGAAATCCAAAAAGCAGTTCAAAACGGCCAGTCTTTTTTCGGCCATCTTTCCCTTGCCTATTTTTTCCAAAGCCTCGTCATAGCTGCAATTCAGACTTATGTGCCTTATCGTCTTGTCGTCGACTATTCCCGTCAGTCTGCCGTCCTTCATTTTCCCCCATATCTTGGGAGGAAGCATACATGAGGCGGCTTCAAAAAATGTGCAGAAATACCTGGAGCGCATCCAATTCGCAAGAGTGATATTGTCCTTTGTAAGACCGTATTCATTATATACATGAATTACTTTTTTAAGTCTCCGCCCCTCGGTATCAATTTCACGGCAGATTTTGAGCACAAATCCGAAAGCAGTCCTGTTGCCGTTTCCGAACGGCACGACAACTCTTGAACCCTCAAAGACCTTTTCACAAAATTCTTCAGGCAACTCATAGTCATATGCTTTATCTATCGCATATACGGCGGCCGAAACAGCCACCTGAACAACAGTTTTAGGCATCAGTTTTCGGAAACTTCCTCTTCATCTTCTGCGACTTCGATTTTTCCGTCATTTATCTCTTCCAAAGCTATCGAAACAGCTTTTCTTGTAAGGGGTTCGTGTTTTTCCTCGGCCTCCTGTGCCACATCTCTCGCTCTCTTGGCCGTCACATTTACAAGCTTATACCTATTATTTACCTTTTTGAGAAGGTCTGCCATAGTGGGATACAACATCATAATAATCACCTCAATAAATTCTTTCTTTTATCTTTTTTGCATCTTGAAGACATAATTATAGCTCTTATCTCATCGGCTGCTTTATCTATGTCATCGTTTATGACGATATAGTCGTATTTGTCCACCATGAGATATTCGCTTCTGGCCTTTTCAAGCCTCTTTGCAATGACATCATCGCTCTCTGTTCCTCTGCTCCTAAGTCTGAACTCAAGGGCCGAGAAAGACGGGGGAATTATAAATACCATATTGGCGTCAGGGCATTTCTCCTTTACCTTAAGGGCTCCCTGCACCTCTATTTCCAAAATGACATCTTTTCCGTTTTTGAGCATTTCATTGACAGAGCCTGCGGGCGTTCCGTAATAATTTCCCACATACTCGGCATACTCCAAAAACTTGCCCTCTTTTATGAGTTTTTCAAACTCCTCGCGCTCCATAAAGAAGTAGTCTTTTTCGTTTACCTCACCCTGTCTCGGTTTTCTCGTTGTGGCCGATATAGACACATAGACATTGTCTATATTTTTGAGCAGTCTCGAGAGTACCGTGGCTTTTCCGACGCCCGAAGGGCCTGTGATTACAAAAAGTTCTCCGCCGTTATTCATTTTCTTCATCCTCTTCACTTTCCGCAGTATCAAGGTTTTCCAACCTGCCGTTTATCGTTTCGGGATACACGGGCGAAAGTATCACATGCTCGGTATCCATAATTATCACCGACTTTGTGCGGCGGCCGTATGTGGCGTCGACGAGGCATTCGTTTTCCTTTGCCTTTGTCACGATTCGCTTTATGGGAGCTGAGTCGGGGCTCACCACGGCGATTATCCTCTCTGCCGAAACCATATTGCCGAACCCTATATTGATAAGCTTCATTTTTACTCCAAATTCTGTATCTGTTCTCTTATTTTCTCTATCTCGGCCTTCATCTCGATGACAAGCTTTGCGATCTGGCTGTCAGACGCTTTGGAGCCTATTGTATTGGTCTCTCTGTTGAACTCCTGCACGAGAAAATCCAGCTTTCTGCCGACAGCTTTTCCGCTTTTCACCATCTCTCTGAACTGCTTGAGATGGCTCCTCAGTCTCACCGTCTCCTCTGTTACAGAAATCTTGTCGGCAAAAAGAGCGGCCTCTGCAAGTATTCTCGCCTCGGTTGTCTCGCTGTCCTCCAAAATTTCCTTCATTCTTACGGAAATTTTCTCCCTGTACTCTCTCTCGCTTTCAGGCGAGCGCTTTTCCACCAGGGAGACATATTCCTCTATGATATCGGCCCTTTTAAGTATGTCCTCGCAGAGCTTCTCACCCTCTGCCGTTCTCATAAGATTGTATTCACGGAGAGCATTTTCCAAAACCGCTGCCACTTCTTCGCACAGGGTTTCGGCGTCGGCGTCCTCCTTGTCCACCGATATGCTCTCGGGGAGCTTTGCCACCGACATAGCCGTGGCGTCGTTTTGAAGACCGTATCTTTCGGATATCTCCTTAAGAGCCTTTACATATGCATCTATAACCGGGAAATTAGGAGTTATTATTACATCGGAGCCTTCTTTGTTTTTGATATTCACAAAGACCTCCAGCTTTCCGCGAGCCACTTCCGAGGCCAGAGCCTTTTTGACTGCGTCCTCCAAAAATCCGTAAATTCTCGGAACCTTTACCGTTATATCCAAATATCTGTGGTTAACCGATTTGAGCTCCACAGATATCTCTCTGAGTTCATTTTCGGCCTTGCTTCTTCCGAAGCCCGTCATACTTTTCAACATATCAACACTTCCACTTGATTTTTTTCATTTTAATATCATAACATATTTTCGCGGCAAAATCAACTTTAATTCTCGTATCTTCCCGCTATCTTTATTTTTTTTGCCAGATTTTTCTGAAGCTTTCTGCTGAGCAGCACGAGAAGCGGTATCGGCAGCAAAAGGCCTAAAAATGCCCCTATAATTCCTCCTGTCTCTCCGAAAGTACCTGCCGCCGCTGCGTATCCGCCTATCATTGTGATTATCGGAACTATATATGTGAGATAGCTGAGACCTATGACAAATGATGACTCAACCTTAAGAGAAACGATGTCTCCTTCATGGTAACTGTCCTGACTTTTCACATCTATCATCACAGAGGTGCTGCCGTGAGAACAGCCCTTGCAGCTTGAGCAGTCTGCCGAGCATGCGCTGTTTCTTATGACCTCTATTTTATAACCGTCGCGGTTTTTTTCAACTATTTTACCTTTCTGTACCATTTAATTCTCCTTTGGTCTGTAACGGGACATTATGCTTTCGGCCGCCCTTATACCGTCGACCGCCGCGCTCATTATACCTCCTGCATATCCCGCGCCTTCGCCGCAGGGTATGAGCCCTGCGCACGATGTGCTCTCCATTTTCCCGTCTCTCACTATCCTTACGGGAGCCGATGTGCGGCTCTCAACGGCTGTAAGCACCGAATCGGCGCCGTCAAAGCCTTTTATTTTTCTTCCGAAGTATTTTACAGAGCTTTTTATTTCCTCCGTAATGAACTCGGGGAGTATTTTATTTATATCGCAGAAGCTTACCCCTCTGTTGTATGTGGGAGAAACCTCGCCGAACTGTGTGCTCATCTTCCCTTTTTCGAAGTCTCCGAAAAGCTGAACGGGAGCTTTATACTGACCTCCGGCCGTCTCAAAAGCCGCCCTCTCGAGCTTTCGCTGAAATTCTATGCCCTTAAGGGGCGAATCATCTCCGAAATCGGACGGAGACACCGTAACAACCACGGCTGAGTTGGCGTTTTTTCCGTCTCTCGCATGGTAACTCATGCCGTTTACCACCGTTCCTCCCGCTTCGCTGGCGCACGCCATGACATGGCCGCCCGGACACATACAAAATGTATAGCAGCCTCTGCCGTTTTCAGTTTTGGCAAGGCTGTATTCGCCTTGAGGAAGATCGTATACATCGAGCCATTTGCCGTAAAGCCCTCGGTTTATCGTCTCCTGAAGATGCTCTATCCTTACTCCCACGGCAAAGTTTTTGGCTATGATATCTATTTTCTTGTCAAAAAAGCATTTATATATGTCTCTGGCGCTGTGTCCCACGGCAAGTATGACATTTTCCGCAGGAATTTCTCCTTTATCGGTTACAACAGAACGCACAGCGCCGTTTTGGATTTTAATATCTTTTACCGGCGTGTCAAACAGCACTTCTCCGCCCAGCTCTATTATCCTTTTTCTCACAGACACAACGATCCCTTTCAAAAGGTCTGTGCCTATATGGGGCTTGGCCATGACATCTATCTCGGGCGGCGCTCCGTGTTCCAACAGGTATTTCGTGACGAGACGGGCTCTGCTGTCGTGTATTCTCGTGGTGAGTTTGCCATCGGAATATGTACCCGCACCGCCTTCTCCGTACTGAACATTGGTATTTTCGTCGAGCTGACCTGTTTCAAAAAACTTTTGGGTAACTCTGTCCCTCTTGTCCATCGCTCCGCCCTTTTCCAAAACTATCGGGCGGTAGCCGTTTTCAGCCAGCACAAGGGCGGCAAACATGCCCGCGGGCCCGAAGCCTGCAACTATCGGACGGGTTTCGGCTGTCCTCTCGCCCGTTATCTTAATGTCGGCTGCCTTTGGCAAAAGGCGTACATCATTTCTGCCGAGCCTTTCTGTTATCTTTTGTTCATTCTCGCAGTCTACCACCACGGAATAGACTTTATTTATATTGCCGTATCTTAAATCTATCGACTTTTTATATATACGGGCGCTTTTCACGGCAGATTTTCCCGCTTTCAGAATTTTAAGAGCAGACTTTACAGCCTGCTCTTCATTCACTTCAAACCCGAGTTTTATCCCGGATACAATTATGCTCATTCGGTTTCCACGCTCTTTTCCACCACGGCAGTATATCTTCCCATGGTCTGTATTTTATGAGTTTCCGATGTAAAAGTGAGCTCTACGACAGTCAGTGTTCCGTCGAGATACTCTTCCTCTGAATAGGACACACCTACCTCTACATATTCGGGCATCATATTGTCAGCGATACTGTTTTCGGCAAACATCGTAACAGTTATATCTTCGTTGACATATTCATAACCTTCTATTGCAGGCAGATTCTCCTTCGGAATCGTAAGAGTGGTCTTTTTCATTCCGACAATTTCAATGGTGACGGTAGCCGCCATAGATGTGACATCTGTACTTACGCCTTCGGGGAGCTTTACCGGCATTACATATTCAAATTTATCCTGTTCGAGACAGTCTTCCAATGATATAGTGCCGAGATTTATAGACTGAGTCGCATCTACCTTGCTTATATCACCTTCGAGAACAATGGTCTTGGGCGATATATCCACCTTGATCATATCGGAGGTTATACTGCCGAAAGGAGTTACATCTGCCGTAAGAGCCGCCTCTCCTGTCTTTTTAACCTGAGCCGAGAACACTGTCTCGTTGTTGTCGACAGTGATGTATTTGTTATTTATCTCCTCATTCTCGCTGTCATACAGCTTTATCTCGGCGGTCTGTTCAAAAGAATCTGTTTTATCGCTTCGATCTATGGTAACAGCGGCTTTTGCCACGCTGTCTACATACTTTTTAGCTCCCGTAACCTGAATCTCAGTTACAGAAAGTTCAGACTGAGATATACTGTACCCCGCTGGCATATCGCCCGAATAAAACACCTCTACGGGAATCGTCTTGCTGATTACCTCATCTACAACCACATTTATCTGTGATGGTGTCTTTTGCGCTACCGTCACTCCCTCGGCATTTACCGATACGGTATATCCAAGCTTATATTCTCCCGCAGAGCCTATCGAACCCAGATTGAGCTCGGCGTGTATTTTATCCTCTATATCTTTATTTAGGTTGGCTATGTCGTCTCTCCTGCCTCTAAGCTGTAATGTAATTGTGGAGTTGATATCGTTGAGCAATGTAAATCCCGCTTCTTTCAGCTGTTCCGTTCCGCTGACTTCAAGAGGCACACTTTTGACAACCGTCATTTCCGGATTTTCCATGGTTATGACATACATCCACAGAAACAAGGCGGCGGCAATAGACATTGTCCAGCCTAAAATATCGTATTTTTTCAAAAACTCTCTCATTTTTCGCCTCTTTTAAACCTTTTCCAAAAGCTCTGCTTCTTATTTTCCTCACCCTCCGGCAAAAGGCCTTTTATCAAAAGTCTTTCAAGGGTCTCTGTGGCCAAATGTCTCTTCAAAACTCCGTTTTCAACAAGGGTTATCGTACCCGTCTCTTCCGAAACGATCAGCACTATCGCATCGCTAATCTCACTGGTACCGAGACCCGCTCTGTGTCTTGTGCCGAGATCCTTGGATATCGTCAGATTTGAAGACAGCGGCAAAAGACATCCCGCAGCTTTCACCCTGTTTTCAGATATGATGACAGCTCCGTCATGCAAAGGCGCTTTGGGATAAAAGATATTTCTTATAACCTGCTCCGATATCTCGGCGTCGACTATGGTTCCCGTATTGACTATGCTGTCCAGCTTGTCGTTTCTCTCGAAAACTATCAAAGCGCCTATCTTGCTCCACGACATGGAGGCGGCAGCCTTTGTTATCTCGGAAATCGACTTTCTCATGCTGTCGTCGGGAATTTCCTTTGTTTTGAAAAGCTTTATCTTGCTCTTTCCGAACTGCTCGAGAATTTTTCTGAGCTCGGGCTGAAATATGATAACCACAGCTATAAGACCGAGCTGAATGGTGTTTTCCAGCAGAAAATGAATTGTGTGCAGCTCAAAAACATCGGAGAGCTGCGTTATTATAAGTATCAGAAAAATACCCTTGAGCAGTCTCTCGGCGCTTGTATGTCTTATTCTCTTTATAACCCAGTAAAACAGATATGCCACTATGGCAATATCTATAAAATCCGCTATTGTGGCGAGTTTCAGTATCTGCCAGAAGTTTTCCATATTTTCACACCCTTTATTTGTCTGATTATTACCTATTTATATAATACCAAATTTTAAACATGACCGCAAGAGAAAAAGGCAGAAATTATATAAGTTTAAGTATATTTTTAAGATTTTCCAAAAACATTTTTATATCGTCCATATCGTTGAATGGAGAAAAACTGAGCCTTATGGCTCCGTATTCCGAAGTACCCGCGCTTTTGTGGGCCAAAGGCGAACAGTGAAGCCCCGACCTGACGCATATATCCCTGCGGCACAGCTCTTCAAAAATCAAATCATTATTTTCAAACCCTGTAAATGATATCAGGGAATGTTGCCGAATATCGTAAAAAAGTTTTAACTTTTTGTTATCGGGAAAATTTTCCGCAAGATAATTTATAAGCTCCGATTTATGCCTATTTATTTCCGAACATTTGTTTTTGAGCACAAAATCTATACCCGCCGCAAGTCCTGCTATGCCCACAAAATTGGAAGTACCGCTTTCAAGGGCATCGGGCAAATATGTGGGCTGCATGAAATTTTGGGACTCGCTGCCCGTTCCTCCCTGCATTATTCCGTAATGTCTGTCACCTTTACAGCATATTAAAATACCCGTTCCGGAAGGTCCATTTAGCCCCTTGTGTCCCGGCATGCAGACATATCGCAGGGATTTCAGTTTGCTCACATCGATGTCTATATTCCCCGCCGACTGAGAAGCGTCCAAAATCAGATCTATTCCCTTCCTGCTGCAAAACTCGTCTATTTTCTCTATCGGCATCATATTGCCGAACACATTGGACACATGATTTAAAATTATGCAGACCGTGTCTTCTCTGACTTTTGCCATTATCTGTTCAAAGGCGTCCTCTTCGTCAAAAACTTTGGAATGAGCCACCGAATACAAAATATTTTTCAGATTCTCTAAAGGCCTTACCACTGAGTTGTGCTCATATCCGCTTATCACAAAATGGCCGCCGTCTTTTGCCGCATTTCTTATGGCAATGTTGAGCGCATGAGTGGCGTTCATGGTAAAAACTACTCTTTCCTCCTCACTCACTCCGAAAAGCTTTGCGGCTTTACACCTGCATTCATATAATGCATTGTCGGCATTAAGTCCTAAAATATGTCCCCCTCTTCCCGGGTTTCCGAAATTTTCAAGAGCGAACACAATGCTTTGGCGAACCTCCTCGGGTTTAGGCCATCCCGTGGCGGCGTTGTCTAAATAGATCATAGGCTCACCCTTTCATATCTTCCGTTCCTGTCTCTGCTGAACACACCGGTGCGCGGTATGCCTTTTATAATTTCGGCAGTGGCAGAAAAGTTTTTATCGGAAATTTTGAGACAATGGGCGCAGCCATTCATGGATATCACCGCGGGAGCTTTAGATATACTGCTCACTATTCCCTGCCCCGAAAGCAGTTTTTGAGCCTTTTGAGCATATGTTACAGATTTGAATACAAAAATGATTGACATAAAAAATCCCTCCTGCAATTATATTATGTCAATCATCAAATATTGATAAAGTGCCTATTTTTTGTCTATCAGGCAGACGGCATAGGACTTCATTCCGTCTCCGCTGCCTGTAAATCCCATTTTTTCCTCTGTTTTAGCCTTTATATTTATATCCGCTTCGTGAATTCCCAGCACTTCGGCCATCTTTTTGCGCATAAGCGGTATGTACGGCGCAAGCTTGGGAGACTGCGCCACAATGATGCTGTCTATATTTACAATTTCCCAGCCTAGATTCCTGATTTTTCCCGCCGTATCCTTAAGCAAAAGCATACTGTCGCAGTTTTTGTATTTTTCGTCGGTATCGGGAAAATGAGTGCCTATGTCTCCTATCCCCGCCGCTCCGATAAGTGCGTCTATCACTGCGTGAGCCAATACATCGGCGTCACTGTGACCCAAAAGCCCCTTGGAATACGGTATCTCCACACCTCCCAATATCAGTTTACGGTCCTCGGTAAGTCTGTGAACATCATATCCGTTTCCTATTCTCATTTTAAAGTTACCTCTCTTTTATTAAGGATGGCCTGTCCGAAAAATAAGTCTTCGGGCGTCGTTATTTTTATGTTATCGTATGATCCTATGACGATGTGGGGATAAAATCCCATTATCTCGGCAGCCTGACAGTCGTCCGTTACAGGTATATTCTTTGTTATCACATTGGAAAGAGCGCCTTTCAGTATGTCCTTATCGAACACCTGAGGTGTCTGAACCTGTACCAGCTTGTCTCTCTTTATCGTTTTTGATATCTTATCCCCGTCTACTGCCTTTATTGTGTCTTTAACTGGCACGGCCACTGTTGCAGCACCGTATGTAAAGGCTTTTGCAATTACATCTTCAATCTCCTTTTTGCTGACAAAAGGACGGGCCGCATCATGCACCAAAATAAATTTTGATTTGTCTGACGCCTGGGATATTCCGTTATATACACTCTCGGTTCTGGTGTTTCCTCCCGAGATTATGACGCTCAGTTTGCTTATTCCGTATTCCTTTGCGATATTCCCGTACTCGACGATATGATCTCTGTGGGCGGAAATTATTATTTCATCTATAAGATCGCAGCTTTCGAGAGCCTTCAGCGAATGGGCTATAACAGGCATATCCCCTATCTCTATGAGAAGCTTATTCTGCCCCATTCTGCTGCCCGTTCCTCCGGCAGCGAGTATCGCCGTCACAAAAGGCTTCTGTTTTTTCTTTTTAAAAAAACCAAACATGCCGCACCTTCTTTCATCTTGAATATTTATTATATTATAGCATACATTTTTGTAGAATTAAAGCCGATTTTAAATTATTATATAAAAACAGAGTGCTTTAAGCACTCTGTTTTCGGTATTCGCTTTTAATAGTTATAGCCTATCTCGATGGCCTTCATGTTCTTTTCAAACATGTCTGCCTTTTTCGGAGGAATTGTCTTTGAAAGAGCTTTCTCTATCATCTCCTTGGGGCATATACCTGTCTCCTTGATGAACTTGCCCATCATTATCATATTGGCAAGGCCTTTGAGATTGTTGTCGAGAGCAAGCTGTGTTGCAGGTATATAATAGGCGCTGACATCTGTTCTCGATACCTTTTTGGAAATAAGAGTGCTGTCGACAAATATTTTTCCGCCTGCCTCTATATCGTTTTCAAACTTGTCAAGAGAAGGAGTATTCATGGCGATAAGCGATGTGCCCGTGATAATTATGGGCGATCCGACAGGAGTTTCAGATATTGTGACATTACAGTTGGCTGTTCCGCCTCTCATTTCAGGGCCGTAAGAAGGAAGCCATGCCACTTCATACTCCTGCATAAGACCTGCGTATGCCAAAAATTTGCCTGCGAACAGTATTCCCTGGCCGCCGAAGCCTGCGATTATGATTTGCTCATTTATCTTCATTATTTTACCTCCTCTGTTTTGTCCTTATAGACACCGAGCGGATAGTAAGGTATCATATTTTCCTCGAGCCAAGAGAGAGCCTTAACAGGATCAAGACCCCAGTTTGTGGGGCATGTGGAGAGAACCTCTACGATAGAGAAGCCTTTTCCGTCAATCTGATTCTGAAATGCTTTTTTAATGGCTTTTTTGGCGTTATTTATATTTTTGATGCTGTTGACCGCTACTCTTTCGGCATAAGCGGTACCGTCCAGTGTGGCCAGCATCTCGCAGATTCTGACAGGGTAGCCTGCAACGGCTGTATCGCGGCCGTAAGGCGTGGTCTGAGTGACCATTCCCGGCAGAGATGTGGGGGCCATCTGTCCGCCCGTCATGCCGTATATGGCATTGTTGACAAAGATGATGACTATATTTTCGCCTCTTGTGGCGGCATGCACCGTCTCGGCTGTACCGATAGCGGCAAGGTCGCCGTCTCCCTGATATGTAAATACAGTAAGGTGGGGCGAAGATCTCTTTACGCCTGTGGCAACGGCGGGAGCACGACCGTGAGGAGCCTGCACCATATCGCAGTTAAAGTAATTATATGCCAAAACCGAGCAGCCTACGGGAGCTATGCCGACGGTGTTTTCCGTGAGGTTGAGCTCGTCTAAAACCTCGGCTACAAGTCTGTGAATTATACCGTGAGTACAGCCGGGGCAATAATGGGTAGTAACATTACTGAGAGCTTTCGGTCTTTCAAAAATCTTTTCCATTATTTTGCCTCCTTATGTGCTTTTTCAATGACTTCCAATATCTCGTTAGGCGTATAGACCATACCGCCTACGCGATTTACGAGATATACGGGACGGGAGCATTCGATCGCCAGCTTGACATCGTCTATCATCTGACCCATGCTGAGCTCTGCCGAGATAAAGGCTTTGGCTGTCTTTGCCCTCTCCTTGATTATCTTCTCAGGGAACGGCCAAAGAGTGATCGGTCTTATAAGACCTGCCTTTATACCCTTGTCGCGAGCCATCTTTATGGCGTTTTTGGAAATACGTGCAGACGAACCAAAGGCGACGATAATGATGTCGGCGTCTTCTGTCATGTAATCCTCGTAAAGCTGTTCATTTTCCTTTACTTCTGCATACTTTTTAAATCTTTCGATATTCTGTCTTTCGAGCTCATCAGGCTGAAGCTGAAGCGAATTGAGTATATTCTTGGGTCTTGCGCCCTTCGTTCCGGTAGCCGCCCACGGTTTCTCATGTACTGTTACATTCATATTTTCGGGGAACACAACGGGCTCCATCATCTGTCCCAAAATACCGTCGGAGAGTATTAAGGCAGGCATTCTGTACTTGTCGGCTCTGTCAAAGGCCGTGACTATCATGTCGACAACCTCCTGAACAGTGCTGGGAGCATATACCAGAAGGTGGAAATCTCCGTGTCCTGCGGCTCGTGTAGCCTGGAAATAGTCCGACTGGGCGGGCTGTATGCCGCCGAGACCGGGGCCGCCTCTCTGTACATTGATTATAACGGCAGGCAGATCCATACCTGCGAGGTAAGATATGCCCTCGCTCTTGAGGGAAAGTCCCGGGCTGGAGCTGGATGTCATAACTCTGTTGCCTGCGGCAGCAGCGCCTATGACCATATTTATTGCTGCCACTTCGCTTTCCGCCTGGAGATATGTACCGCCAACCTTGGGCATTCTTTTTGCCATATATGCTGCAACCTCTGTCTGAGGTGTAATGGGATATCCGAAGAAATTGCGGCAGCCGGCCATTATAGCGGCCTCAGCTATCGCCTCATTGCCTTTCATTAAAACCTTTTCAGCCATAATTACACTCCTTATCTATACACCGTGATGACGACATCGGGACACATAGTGGCACAAAAGGCACATCCTATACACTGCGATTCGTCTTTGCATTCCGCAACGCGGTAGCCTTTTTCGTTGAGCTTATCCGAAAGCTGAAGAATCTTTTTCGGACAGGCATTGACGCAAAGGCCGCAAGCTTTACATTCTTCTGAATTAAATGTTACTTTTGGCATAGCTTCCTCCTAAACTTTCCATGCGGTTTTCTTATAGATATTTATTTTTAATGCGCTGCTCAGCGCATCCTTCACATCATCATATATGTCGGGCGTCACAGATGTATACACAAGCGGCAGTCCCGTAAGTTTTGACACCTCTTGTGCATATTCGTCGGAAGCAAGCACATATTCCGCGCTTGTATCCTCTCCCACATTGGAATTATTTATAATGCCGGTAAATTTTATGCGGCACACGGCCTCAATGTCGTTTTTATATTCAACAACATCGACAGGTTTTTTGGTAAGAGGTCTGTACTTGTTTACAACAAGAAACATCTCATATTCGGAGTTTTGGATTTTATCGGCAAACTGTCCCAAAGCCACAGCTCCCGCATCGTCTCCTCCCACATCGAATACCGAATATGTGCCAGGGTCGTCAAACGCCTTATTCACAGCCGCTGAAATTGACGGAATATCAAGGTTGGAATTTGCAAACTCGGGTGCGATTAGCCTTATGCCGTTCCTGTCAAAGACCTCTTTGCTGTCTTTTGTCCTGAAATAAGGATTTACTGTATCTATGTCGCAAACTATCACATCTTCATGCTCTTCTTTGAGCATAAGGGCATAGTTTACAGAAAGATTTGTTTTTCCGCTGCCGTAATGTCCGGCAAAAATATTTATTTTTTTCATATCCACCTCGCTTTATTATTATAACACAACAATATAATATTTGCAACAATATCGTTTACTTTGGGTTTATTTTTTGTTCATATTATCAAAATTGTGATTTTGTTTTTTACATATTAAACAATTCTATACTCTCAAATATAAAATATAAGGACAAAATAAAAAGTCCGAAAATCTTTTCGGACTTTTTGAAAATACATTGTTTTTTATGTATCAACCTGCTTTTATCTGAAGCCTTAATTTATCGGATATCATGGATATAAACTCGGAATTTGTCGGCTTGCCTTTTATATTTGAAACGGTATAGCCGAAGAATTTCTGAAGCACCTCTATGTCTCCCCTGTCCCACGCGACCTCTATCGCATGTCTTATGGCTCTTTCAACTCTTGAGGATGTGGTCTTATATTTCTTGGCTACCGCAGGATACATCACTTTTGTAACCGCATTTATCGTATCCATATCCTTTATCGCCATTATTATGGCGTCTCTCACATACTGATAGCCTTTTATATGGGCAGGTACGCCTATTTCATGAATTGTTTTGGTGACAAGTATTTCCAACTTTGTCTCCTCATCGGCGACATTTTCACGCTGTGTTATCTTCATACTCTCTGCGTTTGCAAGCTCGGATATTGTTTCCGCCAGCATATCGGGATCATAAGGCTTGAGCAGATAGGCGCTTACGCCTGCCGCCATAGCCTGATTCATCATGGCCGGACTGGAAAAGCCTGTAAGTATACATAGTACAGGCATAGGTAAAAATTCATTTCTGGCAAGGCTTCTCACCGCCGAAAGGCCGTCCATTCCGGAAAGCACGGGATCAAAAAGGACAAAGTCGGGCTTGAGTTTTTCTATACTTTCCAGCATGGCGGTTCCGCTGCCGACGCTGCCGATAACCTCAATACCGTTTCTTTTGTCTATGGCTGATTTTACTCCCTCTCTGAAATCTTCACTTTCGTCCGCTATCAAAACTTTTATGTTCTTAGGCATATCTCTTCTCCTGTCAATTACATTTTTTACCATTTTTTGCTGTGTCTATACTATACCACATATTTTATCTTTTTTCAAGCTTATTTGTAAAAAAATGTAATTTATTTTTCGACTGTATTTTACAATAAATTACAGTTGACAACAGATCAAACCCTGCTTTCGCAGGGTTTGATCCAAAAATTAAGAAATCATATTGTCTATCGCTATGGCGTATCCCTTGAGGGGACCGTTTACGAGGACATGAGTTACGGCGCCGATGAGCTTACCGTTCTGAATAATCGGCGAACCGCTCATGCCTTGAACGACGCCTCCAGTTTTTTCGATAAGTCTCTCATCGGTGACCTTTATCATCATATCCTTATTGTCTCCGTCGGAGCTTTCGTATATCTTGACAATCTCAATGGAAAACTGCTCGACTGCCTCGCCGGAAACATTGGAGAGAATATAGGCCTCTCCCTTTACTATTTTGTCCTTGGAGGCTACGGGAAATGCTTCCCTGCCTTCATACATGCTCTTGTCGGTTATCTTGCCGAACACGCCTTTGGGTGTGTTGGTCTCTATGGTGCCCTGACTGTTTATGAGGTCATACTGTCCGCAGAGTTCACCCGGTGTTCCCGATTTTCCTTTGACTACATCTACTACATTGGAATACATGAGTTCACCTCTGTCCACAGACATCAACTCGCCCGTATCCATGTCGGAAACTCCGTGACCCAGAGCACCGTATTCACCCGTGTCCGGATCGACATAAGTTATAGTGCCTATACCGGCCATACTGTCTCTGACATAGGCTCCTATTAGCCTTTTTCCGTCATTAGAGGTTTTGGGCGTACATGTCACCGTCATCTTCTGCCCTTTTCTCAAAATTTCAATTTCGATATCTTCCTCTGATACAGAATTTATGGCCTGCGACAGCATTTCATTGGTATAGACAGGTTTTCCTTCTACCGCTACTACTATATCCCCTATTTTCAGCCCGGCCTCTTCAGCGGGACTTGAGCCGTCCACCGGAGAAAACCTGACTATTGCAGCTCCTTCCGAAAAGAATTTCATTCCGGTAGTTCTTCCCAAAGGAACAAGCTCATCTGCCGCATAAACCGATATACCCGTTGCAAATACTAATGCAAAGGCCAAAATAAGGCTTACGGCAGATTTTTTTGAATGATTTATCATTTTTTCACCCCCTCCGCATATATTCTGTCCATCACTTTAAAAAAATAATTTTCAGAATATATGGAAGGGGTGGCATTTTTTAATCAAACAAAATTAAAGAGTATTGGAAGAGCCGAGGACATCTCTGATCTTATGTCTGACCATCTCTACTATATTGTCTCTGCCGTCTTTGAGATACTGTCTGGGGTCAAAGTGATCGGGATGCTCAAAAAGGTGCTTTCTGACCGAAGCTGTCATGGCAAGTCTCAGGTCGGAGTCGATGTTTATTTTGCAGACAGCCATCTCTGCGGCCTTTCTCAGCATCTCCTCAGGAATTCCTATGGCGTCGGGCATTTTGCCGCCGAAGCTGTTGACGATTTTAACATAATCCTGAGGTACCGACGAAGCGCCGTGAAGAACTATGGGGAACTCGGGAAGTCTCTTCTGGATCTCTTCGAGAATGTCAAAGCGAAGCTGGGGCTTCTGTCCGGGCTTGAACTTATATGCGCCGTGGCTTGTACCTATGGCTATGGCGAGAGAGTCAACGCCTGTTCTCAGAACAAACTCCTCAACCTCTTTGGGATTTGTAAACTGTGCGTCGGCGTCGGATACATTTACATCGTCCTCAATGCCTGCCAATTTGCCAAGCTCGCCCTCGACTACAACGCCCTTTGAATGGGCATAGTCGACGACCTCTTTTGTTATCCTGATGTTTTCCTCAAAGCTGTACTTAGAACCGTCTATCATAACAGATGAAAATCCGCCGTCTACGCAAGCCTTACAGATGGCGAAATCCTCGCCGTGGTCGAGATGGAGCGCTATGGGAAGATCTGTGTCGAGTATTGCAGCTTCCACGAGCTTCATAAGGTATACATGCTTGGCGTATTTTCTTGCGCCTGCCGAAACCTGAAGAATTACAGGAGATTTTTCCAGCATTGCAGCCGTAGTTATTCCCTGCACTATCTCCATATTATTTACATTAAAGGCGCCTATCGCGTATCCGCCCTTATATGCATTTTTAAACATTTCCTTTGTAGTTACCAATGGCATTTTAAATGACCTCCAACAACATTTTTTGTCTATATAAATATATTATCAGAAGTTTAAATATAATTCAACCGCCATTGTTGATTTTTTTTAATAATTATGGTATTATTTATCTTGATAAATGATTTATTTTGTTACAGAGGTGCAATTATGTTAAAAGGTGCTTGTATTTTCGGCCAGTCGGGCGGCCCTACATCGGTCATAAACGCCAGCGCTTTCGGCGTCATCGACGAGGCTTTTAAAAATCCCAACATAACCCGTGTGCTGTGTGCTGCCCACGGTATCAAGGGCATTTTGAACGAACAGCTCTATGATATGGCTTTTGAGGCTCAGGGCGAGCTTGAAAAGCTTCCCTGTACACCTTCCTCCGCCTTCGGCTCCTGCAGATACAAGCTGGCCGACTTTGAGAAGGACGATACAGATTACAAAAAAATTCTTGAAGTTTTCAAAAAACACGATGTCAGATACTTCTTCTACAACGGCGGCAACGACTCCATGGATACCTGCAACAAGATATCTAAGTACATGGAAAAAGTCGGCTATGAATGCTGCATAATCGGCGTTCCCAAGACGATAGACAACGACCTTTTCGGCACCGACCACTGCCCCGGTTTCGGCAGCGCCGCAAAGTACATTGCAACTTCCTGCATGGAAGTATATCATGACGCCAGAGTTTACGACACAGGCACTATAATCATCATGGAAATAATGGGCAGAAACGCAGGCTGGCTGACTGCCGCCTCTGCTGTGGCAACCCATATGGGCGCAGGTCCCGACCTTATCTACATGCCCGAAAAGGACTTCGACCTTGAAAAGGCCGTCTCCGAGATAGCAGACATATACAACAAGACGGGCAACTGCTTTGTCGCTCTATCTGAGGGCGTAAAGGATAAGGACGGTGTCTTCCTCGCTGAATACGCCGCAAAAGACGCCGCTGTCGACGCCTTCGGCCACAAGCAGATGGGCGGAGCTGCCGCTTATTTCGCATCTGTTGTAAAAGAAAGAACAAAAGCAAAGACAAGAGCTATCGAGCTGTCTCTCCTTCAGAGGTGTGCCGCTCACTGTGCTTCTCTCACCGATATAAATGAGGCTGTGTCGGCAGGACGCAAGGCTGTTCAGTGTGCCTGCGAGGGTACAACCGACAAGATGATCGCCTTTGAGAGAGTTCAGACAGAAAACGGCAAATATCAGCTCAACCTCAAGCCCATTCCCCTGACAGATGTGGCCAACACCGAGAAGAAGTTTCCCCTCGAGTGGATCACTCCCTCGGGCAACGGCATAAGCCGTGATTTTCTCCCCTATGTTCTCCCCCTGATCGAGGGCGAGACAAACCTCAAATGGGAGTACGGAGTACCGAGATTTGCAAGACTCAACAAGGTTTTGGTAAAGTAACATAAAACTTAAAAACCCCGACATATGTCGGGGTTTTATTTTTATTTTTTATCAACTTTATCTTTGAGTCCCTTGCCCGGACGGAACACTGGAGTTTTTGCGGCTGCTATTGTTATTCTCTCCTGAGTCTTGGGGTTTATGCCCTCTCTTGCCTCTCTCCTTTTTACCTCAAAGGAGCCGAAGCCTATGAGCTGCACCTTATCCTCTCTTTCAAGAGCCTCGGTAACCGCTGCTACAAAGGCGTCTATTGCCTTTTCGGAATCTTTTTTTGTAAGACCGCTTTTGTCGGATACCGCGGCTATAAGTTCAATTTTATTCATTTTTTCCTCCTGTTTTTTTATACTCATCCCAAAGTCTGTCAAGCTCTTCGAGAGACATGTTTTTCATATTTTCCCCTGCTTTTTCCTCTACATACGCAAATCTCTTTTTAAACTTTGCCGAAGCCTTATAGAGGGCGTCCTCGGGATCTACATGGCAGAAACGCGCCACATTGACGACGGCAAAAAGCAGATCGCCTATCTCCTCAAAGACATCTCCTCCGCCGTTTATAGCCTCGATCACCTCGGCTGTTTCTTCAGTTACCTTTTCAAGAGCTCCATTTACATCGGGCCAGTCAAAACCGGCTTTTTTAGCCCTTTTCTGTATCTTCTCGCTGTACATAAGGGCAGGCAGAGCCTTGGGCACTCTCTCCATCTCGGTTCTGTAATTGGTGCTGCCTTTTTCCTTGAGCTTTATTTTGTCCCAGTTGTCCAGAACCTCATCGCTGTCTTTGACGGTCACATCAGAAAAGATATGCGGGTGTCTTGTGATGAGCTTTACGCAGACATCATTTGCCACATCGTCAAAATTGAAGCTGTCTCTCTCCTCGGCTATGCGGCTGTGAAAGACTATCTGCTGAAGAACATCGCCCAGTTCCTCCTTGAGGTTGGCATCGTCCTCATTGTCTATGGCGTCGCAGGCTTCATACACCTCTTCGAGGAAATTCATTCTTATAGAATGGTGATCCTGCTCCCTGTCCCACGGACAGCCGTTTTCACCTCGGAGGATCTCCATAATTTTCAAAAGATCGTGTATATCGTATTTTTCTTTGATTTCAAAATCCACCATTTTCATCTTCCTCCTGTTGTCTATTTGAGATTCAAAAGCTTTGCTATCTTTTCGCCTTTCGGCATGAGCAGAATAAAACGCACGCAAGTCCGCGCCGCCTTCTGCTTTTCTTTCTTCTGTTTTTTCCGTTCAACACATGTAAATCAAAACACCGCAGCGTTTTTTTCATTATCCGTTACACGTACCGTTTACGTGCAAAGTGTCAGCCGTTCACGCATGCGAAAAATACCCGCACACAAAAAGATAATTCTATTTTACGCTATTCTCCCCGTGCTGTCAAGCC
>CAJKFC010000013.1 GCA_905199135.1 uncultured Eubacteriales bacterium | reverse complement strand
GAATATAGCTTCTCCTGCCGTTATGGCCGCTATGGGCAGCGTTCTCACCAATAAATATGCCGAGGGCTATCCCAAAAAGCGTTATTACGGCGGATGCGAATGCGTCGATGTAGTGGAGCAGATAGCTATTGACAGAGCGAAAAAGATATTCGGAGCAGAGCACGCCAATGTTCAGCCTCACTCGGGCGCACAGGCCAATCTCGCTGTATATTTTGCCCTTTTGGAGCCCGGAGATACCGTTCTCGGAATGAATCTCGCCCACGGAGGACATCTCACCCACGGCTCTCCCGTAAATATGAGCGGTAAGTATTTCCACTTTGTGCCTTACGGCGTCAGCGACGAGACAGAGATGATAGACTATGACGCTTTGAGACAGGTGGCAATCGAGAATAAGCCCAAGCTCATCGTGGCAGGCGCCAGCGCATATCCCAGAAAGATCGACTTTGAGAAGATAGGCGCCATCGCAAAGGAAGTCGGAGCATACTTTATGGTGGATATGGCCCACATCGCAGGTCTTGTAGCCACAGGAGCTCACATGTCTCCTGTGCCTTATGCCGATGTTGTCACAACTACTACACATAAGACTTTGAGAGGCCCCAGAGGGGGACTTATACTCTGCAAGAAAGAGCTTGCAAAGCAGATTGACAAGGCCATATTCCCCGGCACACAGGGCGGTCCTTTGGAGCATATAATCGCCGCAAAAGCTGTCTGTTTCGGCGAAGCCATGAAGGATGATTTCAAGGTTTACATAGACAATGTAGTTAAAAACTGCGCTGTTTTGGCAGATGAGCTCACAAAGAAGGGCTTCAGACTTGTATCGGGCGGAACAGACAACCACCTTATGTTGGTCGACCTCAGAAACTTTGACATAACAGGCAAAGAGCTGGAGAAGAGACTTGACGAGGTTTACATCACTGTCAACAAGAACGCCATACCCAACGATCCTCAGAGCCCCTTTATCACAAGCGGTATCCGCATAGGCACAGCAGCTGTTACAAGCCGCGGCTTTGTGGCAGAGGATATGAAGGTGATAGCAGATTGTATTTACAGAACTGTTGTTGATTTCGAGCATGCCGACGAAATACGCAAGGATGTCGAGGCTCTCTGCGCCAAATATCCCCTTTACGCATAATAAACAGCATAAAAAAAAAAACCCCAGCCGTTATCGGCTGCGTTTTTTAATCAGTTTCTCGTGCTCTTATCCATTCTGTTTACGGCGTTTTGCGCCTGGATATAGTCAGGGATATTTTCAAAGGAGAAATAAAAGACTCTTGTTCCCGATCTTCTGCTGTATATATCCTGGCGGAAAATTATGGTGCCGTTTCCGTTTTTATGTAGCTTTATACTCATGGGAGGCAAATCTTCGGCGCCGTACATCTCTATATTTTGACCTTTTTTGATAATGACCTTTTTGTTGGTGACAGCATAAAAGGTCTTGTTTTTTATCCTGAGACGCCTTATAAACCCGCCGAAAAGCATATACAGACCTATGAGTATAAAAGGCAAACCCCAAAGGGCAAAAAATATCGAGCTTCCGCCCTTTATGGCAAGTATTTCCCAGAAAATACTGAAGGACAGCCACATTATACTGAAAGGCAGCAAGATAATGTCAGAGGGGGAGAACAGGCTGATTTTTTGAGGTATTCCTCTCCAAAGAATGTATTCTCCCTCGGTGAGATAGGAATTAAAAAAGCTGAAATCTTCGGAATATTCCATATTGAAGACACCTCTGCTGAAATAAATACAAAACGGCATTTGACATGCCGTTTTGAAAGTGATATTGAAATGAGCTTAAAGAACTACCGGTACCTGAGAGTGATACTCAAGGGAGTTTTCCGTTACGCGGCACTGAAATGCAATAAGCTTTACACCTGCTTTTTGAGCTCGCTTTAAAGCCTCATGAAACTCGGGCTGAGTCTCGGTGTTGGGAGAAAAATGAGATATGGGCATCATCTGCACCACAAAGACGATATAGGCTTTGAAACCTTCCTTTACAGCCTTTATCAGTTCATTTACATGTTTCACACCGCGCTCTGTGGGAGCGTCGGGGAAGAGAGCAGCGCCGCCTTTTTCAAGGGTCACACCCTTGACTTCGGCGAGAAATTTCTCGCCGGCAGACGATATGAAAAAATCAATTCTCGAGTCGCCGTATTTGAATTCAGGTTTGAAAACAGCGTCTTTTCCGAAAAATCTCGGAATGTTCTCAGCAAATACCTTGTTTGGCGCCTGACTGTCCATATTTACAAGCATATCGCCTTTATAGACTGAAATCAGATCGTAAGCTGTTTTCCTCAGAGGGTTTTCCGATTTTTGAAGTATGACAGAGGCACTCTCAGTCAAAAGCTCTCTGCATCTGCCTGTGTTTTTCACATGACATATCTGCTCTCGGCCGTTTACGGAGCAAACGGCGGTAAATCTGTTTGGGCGGGATAAAAAGACCGCAGGTAAAGTGTTTTTATATGTCATTTTCCTCGTATTTTACAGGCACTTCAAAGGTGAAACAGGTGCCGTCGGAAAGCCCTTCGGCCCATATATTTCCGTGGTGCTTATTGATAATGGTTTTTGCAATGTAAAGACCCAAGCCTGCGCCGTGCTTGTTTTCACTTCTCGATTTGTCAACTTTATAAAAGCGTTCAAAGACATTTCGCGCCTCTTCGGGCGGCAGGGGAACACCGGTATTGTGGATGCTGAATCTCACTTTTCCCGAACTTTGAACCACCTTGAAGCTGATTTTTCCGCCCTGATTTGTAAACTTGACAGCGTTGTCGGTAAGATTATATATCACTCTGAAGATAGAATCCCTGTCGAGGGAAACCTTCAGCCTGTCGGGCACATCCATCTCTATGTCTATATTCTTTTCGACAATTTTCTGCTCAAAAGATATGATGATACGCCTTACCACTTCAGTGAAGTCAAAGGTGGTGATATTAAAATCTCCCGCACCCGACTGGAATCGGGAAAGCTCAACCATGTCGTTGGCGAGACGGGAAAGCCTCTTGATTTCGTCGGAAATTATAAGCAGGTATTTTTCCTGGTTTTCAGGCTTTATTGTGCCGTCGAGTATACCGTCGACAAAACCCGAAATGGTGGTCATCGGAGTTCTCAGATCGTGGGAGACATTGGCGATAAGTCCTCTGCGCTCGGTCTCCGATTTCATGAGATCGTCGGCCATTATGTTGAGATTTTCGGTGAGAGAATATATCTCATCCCGTATTTTGGGCAAGGGAATGCGCGCCGAAAAATCGCCGTGGGCAAAGTTGACGGCGAAACGGCTTATGGCCTCGATGGGCTGCAGAGTGTGCTTTACTATGAGATATGTCACCACAAGGGTTATGCTTACGACGAGAAGCAGAAATCCCAAAAATGTTTTCATCATATTTTGGGAAAATCTCAAAGAAGCCTCGGCGGGTATCGAGACAAAAACTAAATTATATATGTTGCCGTATTGATCCGAGACGGGCATTCCGTGGGTAAAGGAAGGCTTATCTAAAAAACCTCCTAAGTTGCCCACATCGGAATAGCTGCCGTTTTTTAATGTGGCCTCCACTACGGAATAGGGAATGACCTCGGTGCCGTCTCCGTCCATGCAGCTTCCCGGGACGGTATGCCTTTCAATTACGCCGTTGGTATCGGTCAGATAGATATTGGCGCCCGAGTAGCTTGCAAGCTGCATGAGATTTATTCGGTAGCTGTTCTCCAGAGCCTGTTTTGCCAGAAACGCGGTTATTTCTCCGCTTGTATTGATGTAGCTTATCGTACTGTCGGACACCTTGCGTATTGTGTCCTCCAAAGTGAGCTTTTTTTCTTCTATGGCGAGGGAATTGAGCTGATACAGAAACGCGCTGCCCAAAAGTGAAAAACTTATTATGACGACCAATCCGTAAGAGAGCATGTACCTCTTAAAAAGAGAGGTCATCGGATATTTCTTGTTATGCTTCAAGTTCAAATTTGTAACCTACGCCCCATACGGTTTTGATTTCCCATTTGGTGCTGACGCCGGAAAGTTTTTCACGCAGACGCTTTACATGGACATCGACGGTTCTCGTGTCTCCGAAATAGTCGAATCCCCAAACATCGTCCAAAAGCTGGGCTCTTGTAAATACCCTGTTGGGAGAGGAGGCGAGGTAATAGAGCAGCTCTATTTCCTTGGGAGGAATCTCCATGACTTCGCCCTTTACAATAATATTATAGGAGTTCTTGTCGATAATCAGATTGTCAAACTGAAGAATGTTGCCCGACGAGGTGGTCTCCATGCGGCGGAAGAGGGCGCGTATTCTCGCTATGACCTCACGCATTTCAAAGGGCTTTGTAATATAGTCGTCGGCACCGAGCTCAAGACCTGTCACCTTGTCAAAGGTCTGGCTCTTGGCTGTGATCATTATTACGGGAGTCTTGTGGTTTTTGCGTATCTCGCGCAGAACCTCGAGACCGTCGACAACCGGCATCATTATATCAAGTATAACAAGGTCGGGGCGTTCACGCTTAAACTGTGCGAGAGCCTCTCCGCCGTTGCAGGCGACATCGACCTTATAGTTTTCCTGTTCAAGATAGATACGGAGCAGCTCGCGAATATTGCTGTCATCCTCAGCTATAAGAATTTTCTTGTTCATATATATCCTCCTTGTGTCAGATAATCGCGAAAAATCACTATTGTTTATTATACAATAAACAACAAAAAAATTCATCAAAAAAATATGAATTTTACAAATTGCACAAAAAATGCAAAAAAAGATTTTTAGGAAATATGGGATTTTAACACAGACAGTTTTAAATTTAAATATTACAGATGCATATACCTTTACATTTTACGCAAAATGGTCTATAATATTGGTGAAATATAATGTGGAAAGAGAGTTTTATATATGAAACTTGGTATCGTAGGTCTGCCCAATGTGGGAAAAAGTACGCTGTTCAACGCCCTTACAAATCTCAAGGCTCAGAGCGAGAACTATCCGTTCTGTACGATAGAGCCGAATGTGGGCATAGTGGCTGTTCCCGACAAAAGGCTGACCGCTTTGGAAAAGATGTATAATTCCCGAAAGGTGACTCCCGCTGTTTTGGAGTTTGTCGATATTGCGGGACTTGTAAAGGGAGCCTCCAAGGGTGAGGGCCTGGGAAATAAATTTCTGTCCCACATAAGACAGGTCGATGTCATAGTCCATGTGGTTAGATGCTTTGACGACCCCAACATAATTCATGTTGAAGGCTCTGTATCGCCCGAAAGAGACATAGAGACCATAAATCTTGAGCTTGTGCTTTCCGACATGGAAATCCTCGAGAGAAGAAGGGACAAGACAACAAAAGCCCTCAAAGGCGACAAGACATTGCAGTTTGAGCTCGACACGATAAATGCTCTTATGGCCCATCTTGAGGAGGGCAAGACGGCTCGTTCCTTTGAGTGCACCGACGAGCAGAGAGAAATCATAGAGACGATAGATCTTCTGTCCTATAAGCCTGTGCTCTATGCCGCCAACATGAACGAAAACGATTTCGCAGGCGACTACCACAGCAACGAGATGTATCAGCAGGTCAAGAAAATTGCCGACAGCGAGGGCTCCGATGTGCTTCCCATATGCGCAAGGCTTGAGTCGGAGATTTCCGAGATGAGCAGCGAGGAGAAGGAGATATTCCTCTCCGATATGGGCTTTGAGGAGTCGGGTCTCGACAGACTTATAAATAAATGTTACAGCCTTTTGGGCCTCATCTCCTTCCTTACGGCTGGAGAGCAGGAGGTCAGAGCCTGGACGATAAAGAACGGAACAAAGGCTCCTCAGGCTGCGGGAAAGATACACAGTGACTTTGAGCGCGGATTTATCAGAGCCGAGGTTATAGCATATGACAAGCTTATGGAGTGCGGCTCGATGACGGCGGCAAAGGAGCAGGGACTTGTCAGAAGTGAGGGCAAGGACTATGTCTTTAAAGACGGCGATGTTGTTCTGTTCCGTTTCAATGTCTGATTTCCGAAAGGAGAGAAAATGTCTGCAAAAATTTCCGGTATAATTTTCTTTGTTGCGGCGGCGGTGTTCGCGGTCACAGCTATGATATCAGGGCATAAAGCCTATTTCGGCATCGCCATGATGTGTCTTGCGGTGGGGATTTTTGTCGTGTTCGGGTCGACAGGACGACGCGGAAAAAAGAGATCGTCCAAAAAAGGAAGATTTGAAGCATAGCATAAGGCGGCGTATCTGCGCCGTCTTTTTTATTTGTATGCAAAAAAACTTGTAAATTCAAGTCGGATATGGTAATATCAAGGTATCAAATAAAATATTCAAGAGGTGTGAAATGGAACCTACACTCGTAATACTTGCCGCCGGCATGGGAAGCAGATTCGGAGGACTTAAACAGATATCTCCGCTGGGTCCTCACGGCGAAATAATAATAGACTATTCTCTGCATGACGCCTATGAGGCGGGCTTCCGTAAGGTGGTATTCGTAATAAAAGAGGAGATGTACGACACCTTCAGAGAGGTCATCGGAAAAAAGACAGAGGAGAAGATGCAGGTAAAATATGCAATTCAAGCTCTCGACATACTGCCCGACGGCTTTGAAGTGCCCGAAAACAGGAAAAAACCCTGGGGAACAGCCCATGCGGTCATGTGCGCAAGACCTTGCATAGACGGCAATTTCGGTATAATCAACGCCGATGACTACTATGGAAAGGACTGCTATAAAAAGCTTTATGACTTCCTTTCAAAGAACAGGGAGAGCGCAGACAAAATGGAGCTGTGCATGGTGGCTTATGTCCTCAAAAATACTCTTACGGAAAACGGAACGGTTTCCCGCGGAGTATGTAATGTGGAAAACGGAAAGCTTGTATCTGTCACCGAGAGGACAAGTATAAGAAAGACGGAGGGCGGAGACGGAGAGTATTCCGAGGACGGAGTAAATTACACCGCAATTTCGGGTGATACACCTGTCTCGATGAATGTCTGGGGCTTTACCAAAGACATGATCGACTATATGCAGAAGGGCTTTGTAAAGTTCCTGGAAAACCTTTTCGAAAATCGTGAAAAGGCCGAATACTATCTGCCTTCTGCCGTTGACAACGCGGTAAAAGAGGGTAAAGCCGAGGTTACGGTGCTTCAGAGCGAGGACAGGTGGTACGGTGTGACATATGCCGAGGACAAGCAGTCGGTGACAGAGGCTCTTACAAAAATGCATAATGAGGGTAAATATCCGCCGTTGAGATAGCCTTTATGGGGGTGGCTATGAAGAGGAAGATTGTTTTCAGTTTGGCGCTATGCGTACTTGCTGTATCGATTGTCTGCTTTATTAAGGAGAGCTTGCCGTTTGCGGCCCGTCTTTGGAGCGGACAAAATGAGGAAAATCTCAAAGAGAGTACGGAAGAACAACAAAGTCTTGAAGAAATACTTCAAAGCGGTGATGACGACGCCGTGATAGCCGCGGCAAAGGAACTCGATACCATAGGGGAAGATGTAAAGCCGATATTGTTTACAGCCCTTGAAAATAAACAGAAAGCAGCCTATGACGAGGCCATAGTGCACATCAGAGCTTACGACTATCAAAAGGCGGCGGCCGTTTTGGAAAGTTTTAAGTCGGATGTGCCGCCCTCCTTTGGATTTACAGTCAGCGAAGAAAGTGAAAAGCTTTTGCAAAACTGCAAAAGCTACTCGACGCTTACCGAGTATCAAGGCCCCGTAGAGCACATATTTTTCCATCCCCTTATAGCCTATAAAGAACTGGCTTTTGACGGAGATTATCAGGAAAAGGGTCTTGACGATTATTTTACGACGGTGCCCGAGTTTAAGGAAGTCATAAGACAGCTATATGAGAACAACTATATTCTGATAGATATAGGACTTATATATGATGTGGGGGAGGATGGCTCTGTTACAAAAAGCAAGCTGATGCTGCCAGAAGGCAAAAAGCCTGTGGTGATATCCATCGACGATCTCAATTTTTATGATTATATGAAAGAGCACGGAATGGCTCACGGTTTTATGATACAGGATGGAAGAATAGTCACTTATTCCGACAGACCCGACGGTACGAGGGACATATCGGACGACAATGCCATAGTGCCCATACTTGACAGATTTGTCAAAGAACACCCGGATTTTTCTTTCGGAGGTGCAAAGGGTATAATCGCCTCGACAGGCTATAACGGTACTTTGGGATTTCCCACTCATGAGACCGAGTCGCCCGATTATCAGGAAAACTTCAAAAAAGCCAAGGAGATGGCCGATCATCTCAAAAGCACGGGGTGGTCCTTTGCGTCTCACAGCTACGGTCACGGCTCGCCCTCCAAACAGAGTTATGAAAAACTTTGCAGAGACAACGATCTATGGATAAAAGAAGTGGTGCCGATAGTGGGCGAGACCGATGTCTACATATATCCTTATGGAGAGCTTATAGATGTCGATGACCCGAAACACAAGTACATAGAGCAGAACGGATTCAAAATGTTCTGCGGTGTTCAGAGCCGCGAGCCGTATTTAAGATTTTATGACGGAAGTGTTTTGATGCAGCGCAGAAATATCGACGGCATAGCCATGAAGGGCAACAAGATAGGAAACATGTTTGATGTGTCCCTGATTCTCGACCCAGACAGACCAAAATACGATTAACTCTCAAAATCCTCTAAAAGATGGGACATTTCGGCCTTGGTGTCGAGATATATCCCGTCTTTTAGCTTTTCATAGTCGGTTTTAGTGAGAGATGCCACCGAAATGTCGGAGATATATATGGGGTTTTCTGTGTCTGGCAGCTCAAATATCACAAGGTCGTCCTCGCGAATTTGGGCAAGATACATGTGAGAAGAAACGGTTTCGGCCTGAGATGTGCTCTCCGTGGCTTTTGATTCATGGGTGGATACGAGAGGTACCGCCGATACAGGCTGTGATTTTTCGTTTGAAATAACCATAATAACCATAAAAAAGGCGGCAAAAACGCCTGCGAACAGGGCGGGGATTTTAAAAGAAGATTTCATAGTCGCTCCTTGTTAATTTTTTATAGTTATTTTTACCAAATATCGCCACATTATTCAAGGCTTGCAATTCATGTGTGATATATGATATAATAATGAAAATGGTTTTTCGGCTAAATAAATTGAAAAACAGAAGAGGTTATAAAATTGAGTAGAAAGAAAAAAGGTGCAGCCTCAAAAATAGGCATGGTGCTTTTGACGCTGTTTCTGATAGGAATTACTACGGCGACAATATGTCTTGCCACTGCATTGGCTTATGTAAAGTTTTATATAAGCCCCGATATCGATATAAGTCTGGATGATTTCAGACTCAATTTTACAAGCTTTGTCTATTATATCGATAAGAACACGGGAGAAGAGGTTCAGCTTGAGGAGCTCCACGGAACCGAAAACCGCGTTTGGGTTGACTATGAGGATATTCCTCAGACCCTTATAGACGCCTATATATCCGTCGAGGACTCGAGGTTCTATGAACATAACGGTGTCGACTGGAAGAGAACGATAGGCGCTATGGTCAACTATATTATCCCCATAAGGGATAATTTCGGCGGCGGTTCCACCATTACTCAGCAGCTCATAAAGAATCTTACCGGAGACAATGAGACTTCGGTAAAGAGAAAGATTCAGGAGATAATGAGAGCTCTCGAGCTGGAGAAGAAATATGAAAAGGAAGATATATTGGAGCTCTATCTAAATACAATATATCTCGGTCAGGGTGCCCACGGCGTAAGAGCTGCCGCCCAGACATATTTCGGAAAAGAACTTGATGAACTGTCGCTGGTTGAATGCGCGGCGATAGCGGGAATATCAAAAAATCCATATAAATATGATATAATCCGTTTCCCCGAATTCAACAAGGAGAGAAGAGAGACGGTTCTATACACAATGCTTGAGAACGGAAAGATTTCTCAGACAGAATATGACGAGGCGCGAATGGCCGATGTGTCGACGGAAAACGGCACCAAGGTACAGGATACCGCCATACAGTCTTACTTCGTCGACGAGGTTGTCAGAAGCGTTATAGACGATCTTATGGAAGAGAAGGGATACAGCTATGACACGGCATCTCATCTCATATATACCGGCGGATTTAAGATAATCGCTACAATAGATCCTGAAGTGCAGGCAAAGATGGATGCCGTATTCCAGGATGAGGAAAACCTCCCCGGAGTTTTGGGCAGCGACGGAAAGATGCCTGAGGCTTCCATGATAATCACCGATCCGTATACAGGTCATGTAGTCGCTATGTACGGCGGAAGAGGTGAGAAGGAGGGAGCCCTCGTGCTTAACAGGGCGACAAGGACAAAGCGTTCACCCGGTTCGTCCATAAAGCCTCTTACGGTATATGCTCCTGCTCTTGAATACGGAATCATAACTCCTGCCACTGTAATGACAGATGCGCCCGTAAACTTTGAGATAAGAAGCTCGGGATGGCCTAAGAACTATTACAACTATTACAGAGGCCAGATCACTATGATGAAGGCCGTCGAGATATCTAACAACCCGGTACCCGTACAGATTCTTCAGCAGACGGGCTTGCAGAAGGCATTTGACTTTGCCCACATCAATCTCGGTCTCGAGTCCCTCGTAGAGAGCCGTACCGAGGTGGATAAAAAGGGAAATACACATACTTACACGGATATAGATTACAGCCCCCTTGCCATGGGCGGTCTTACCGACGGTGTAACCGTTATGGAAATGGCGGCGGCGTATTCGGCTTTTACAAATAACGGTGTATATACTGAGCCTGTTGTCTATACCAAGGTGTATGACTCCAACGGAGAGCTTATACTGGACAATACCCCCGAATCTCATGTGGCAATGAGCGAGAAAACATCGACATATATACTGGAAATGCTTAAAAATGTCGTTACAGGATATGAGGGAACAGGCCGTCAGGCAGCTCTTCCCGGAATTGAAGTGGCTGCAAAGACAGGTACCACAAACGACGATAAAGATCGTTGGTTTGTCGGATTTACTCCATATTATACAGGTGTTGTCTGGTTCGGATACGATACTCCTCAGGCTATAACAGGCGTAGGAGGAACCAACCCGGCTTTGGCCATATGGAAAAAGGTCATGGAGCCTGTACACGAGCCTCTGCCCAACAGAGATTTTGAAGAGAGCGTAGAGCTTCAGTCGGTTTCTATCTGTATGGACAGCGGGCTGAGACCCAATGAGTGGTGCTCTAACGAGCTCCGAGGCTCGAGGGTGACAACAGTAAAGCTGGCGCCGGA
Organism: uncultured Eubacteriales bacterium; assembly: GCA_905199135.1. GTDB lineage: Bacteria > Bacillota > Clostridia > Oscillospirales > Butyricicoccaceae > SIG471. The sequence continues at coordinate 16,108 of CAJKFC010000013.1, read as the reverse complement.
AGATATACCGAAGGGGACATGTACATGTCATGTTTCGGTAAAGATAGATCCCGAGACCAATATGGTGGCCAATGAATATTGTAATCAGGAAAATCTCCAAGAGATAGGAATACTCGATTTGAAGAGATCCTTTGCAGCACCGGGAGTTGTCTTGAGAGATCAGCAATATGTTCTGCAGTATATACCCGAGAGCGGGTATCCGCCTGAAGGAGGAGTGGGAATCTGCGATATTCATACCGCTGAAAACGACGCCAATAACCCGACTGAAAATACCGAGAACACCGAAGATACAAGCGAGGGAGAATCCACCTCGGAAGGCGAGACAGAGGATACCTCTGAAAGCGGAGAGGGCAGTGAGTCGACCGAAAGCTCATCGGAGAGCTCCGGAACAACCGAATAGCATCCTAAGCATCGGAAAATCTTAAGATTTTCCGATGCTTTTTTGCAGACAGATACAGACTGTAAATCCTTACTGCCCAATATCTAAACAAAATATATTGACAAAAACAGATTAAAAAAGTATAATATAGACATAAAGAGGCCGACTTTGTCAGAGTCGGCTTTCTGTAAACAATTAAGTTAGACAAAACTAACTACCTGGTAAAAAGAGAGGAGAGTGCAAAATGGATAACTATACATATCTTTTGGCGGCCGTCGCAATCGCATGTGCAGTATCTTTGTCGTGTATCTATATCAAAACGATCCTCATAAAAAGACTTAAATACAGATTCAGCGATTGAGTGAGCATAAGTTACACCTTAAATAAATAAGCCGCAGGCCTTTTGCCTGCGGTTTATTTATTCATCTTGAAATTTTCTCAAAATCTTTTTCTGTTCCTCTGTAAGTTCCAGCTTTTGATACATATCGGGGCGAAGTCTTTCAGTATCTTTAAGAGATTTATACATTCGCCATTCGTCTATGTTTTTATGGTGTCCCGACAGCAGAACAGGGGGGACGGGCATGTCGTGCCAGACTTCTGGGCGGGTATATTGAGGATATTCCAAAAGTCCGTTCCAGTGGCTTTCCTCCTCAAAGCTGGCATTTTCGGCCAGTACGCCGGGCACAAGTCGACAGACAGCGTCAGACACCGCCATAGCGGCAATTTCTCCGCCGGTCAGGACAAAATCTCCGAGAGAGATCTCTTCGTCTATACAGAGGTCGATAAACCTCTGATCTACACCTTCATAGTGTCCGCACACAATAACGATGTGCTCTCTTTCAAGCAGTTCTCTGGCTTTGGCTTGATCAAAGGTTTTGCCCTTGGGAGACATGAGTATGGTGTGAACCTTTTCACCTTTACATACATCCTGATGGCAGCGAAACAGCGGATCGCACTGCATAATAAGCCCTTTGCCGCCGCCATAGGGATAATCGTCTACCTTTTTCTGTTTGCTGAGGGTATAGTCCCTTATATTGTGAGCCTCAACAGAGATGAGCCCTGCTTCCTGGCCTCTTCCGATTATACTGCCCTGCATAACGGCGTCTATCTGCTCGGGGAAAAGGGTGAGAATATCAATTTTCATCTGGCAGCATTCCATAAATCGTCTCCACAAAAACAGTCTTTCCCTCGAAGTCTATCTCCTTTACGAAAGCTTCGACATCGGGAATCAGTACTTCTTTGCCTTCTGCCGCAGCCACGGCATAGACTCTTGAGGCGGGCATTTCGTCAACTCTTTTGAGTTTTCCGATATTTTTCTGAGTTCTTCTGTCGAAAACATCAAAGCCGATGAGGTCGGCAATAAAATATTCGCCCTCGGGCAGCTCGACACAGGCTTTGTCAAACATCATGAGTTTGTTTTTAAGGGCCATAGCCTGATTCAAGTCGCTGATATCTTTGAGAGTTACGAGGGCAAAGCCCTTGTGATATCTCACAGATACGATTTCATGCTTTGCGCCGTCGATAAAAACCTCGTCTATCTGATCGGCTATAAAATCGTCACAATAGACATCGACCTTGAGCTCTCCTCTGATGCCGTGAGTATTTATAATTTTACCGTATTCCAAAAAATCCATCTGAATCTCCGTATATAAATCAAAAGGGTAGCCGAGGCCACCCTTTTAAGATCAATCCAATATGTCGACCAATACTTTTTGATTCTGGCGGCTTCCGACAGCTTTGACAAGGGTGCGTATTTCTTTTGCGATTCGTCCCTGTTTGCCGATAACACGACCCATATCTCCGCTGGCAACCCTAAGCTGAAGTGTAAGAGTATCGCCTTCGAGGACGCCTACCACCGAAACTTCGTCGGGGTTATCCACCAGGCTTTTGGCGATGTATGTCAAAAGCTCGGTAAGATTTGTGTTAGCCATTATTACAAAACACCTGCTTTTTTGAGAAGAGCGCGTACTGTATCTGTGGGCTGAGCGCCGTCCTTGATCCAAGCTGTTGCACGCTCAGCGTCGATCTTGAATTCGCTGGGGTGGCAGTTGGGGTTGTATGTGCCGAGAAGCTCGATGAAACGGCCGTCACGGGGATAACGGGAGTCTGCTACAACGATACGATAGATGGGGTTCTTCTTTGCGCCCATTCTTCTGAGTCTGATTTTTACCATTTTGATTTTCCTCCAAAAATTATATTATTCTTTATTTATTTTAGAAAGGGAGCTTGAGCCCGCCTAATCCTCTGCGTTTTTTGCCTTTTCCGCTGAACTGCTTTATCATTTTCTGAGTCATTTCAAACTGTTTGAGCAGCTTGTTGATGTCCTCAATTTTGAGTCCGCAGCCGGCGGCAATTCTCTTCTTTCGTGAAAAGTTTAAAATATCAGGGTTTTCACGCTCTTTCGGGGTCATCGAGAGAATGATGGCCTCGATGTGAGCTATATGCTTTTCATCGACCTTGGCCTGGCTCAAAGCCTTGCCCGCGTTTCCCGGAAGCATGGCGGCAATCTCTGCCATGGAGCCCATGTTTTTCATCTGGGAAAGCTGATCATAAAAATCGTTGAGGGTCATTTTGCCGCTCTGCATTTTTTTGAGCTGTTCTGCGGCTTTTTTCTCATCAAAAGTTGTCTGAGCCTTTTCAATGAGGGAGAGCACATCGCCCATGCCCAAAATCCTCGAGGCCATGCGGTCGGGGTAGAAGGGCTCTATGGCGTCCAATTTTTCGCCGGTACCGATAAACTTTATAGGTTTGCCGGTGACAGCCTTTACCGAAAGGGCAGCACCGCCTCGTGCGTCGCCGTCGAGCTTTGACATGAGAAGCGAATCTATTCCCAAAGCATCGTTGAATGCGCTTGCGGCATTTACCGCATCCTGACCTGTCATACCGTCGACCACAAGCATTATCTCGTGGGGCTTTACGGCGCTTTTTATCTCTTTGAGCTCATTCATAAGCTGCTCGTCGATGTGCAGACGGCCTGCCGTATCTATTATCAAAAGGTCGTTGCCGTGGAGCTTCGCGTGGGCGTATGCGTTTTTTGCTATCTCGACGGGATTTTTTACGCCTTCTGAATATACGGGAATGTCGAGAGAGGAACCCACCACTTTGAGCTGCTCTATTGCGGCGGGTCTATATATATCACATGCGCACAGTAAAGGCCTTTTGCTTTCCTTCTTTTTAAAGTATCCGGCAAGCTTTGCTGCGTTTGTCGTCTTACCTGCGCCCTGAAGTCCTACAAACATTACGACGGTGGGGGGCTGAGACGCGTTGTTGAGCTTGGCCTGAGAGCCGCCCAAAAGCGCGATAAGCTCTTCGTTTACAATTTTGATGATCTGCTGGGAAGGGGAGAGGCTCTCGAGAACATCGGAGCCCAAAGCCTTTTCGTTGACCTTGGCCACGAAGTCCTTGGTCACCTTGAAGTTTACATCGGCCTCGAGAAGAGCCATTCGGATTTCACGGGTGGCCTCCTTTATGTCGGCCTCGGTAACTCTTGTCTGTCTTTTTAACTTTTTGAAAACGGCGGAAAGCTTGTCGCCGAGATTCTCAAATGCCATAAATTATCTCCTATTTTTCCTGTTCGGACAAAAGCTTGACCATTTTGATGATTATATCTATATTTTTGGCTATGACAGGGTTTCTGACCTGTGTGCTGTTGACACGGGCTATTTCCGAAACAGCTTCCTCAATCGTGTCAATGGAGCTCTGAAGGTTGGAATAGCGCTTTACAAGGCCGAGACGGTCTTCTGTATCCCTCAAGAGCTTTTCGGAGCGCATGACGCCGTCTCTCACACCCTGTCTTGATATACCCACATTGTCGGCGATTTCCGAAAGGGAAAGGTCTTCGTTGTAGTAAAGGTCGAACAAATCCTTCTGCTTGTCGGTCAGAAGATTTCCGTAAAAATCATAAAGCATTGTCATGTAGTATGTGTCGCTCTTCATGTGTTCGCCTCCTGTAAAGTAAATCACTTTACACATTATAAACCATAAAACACCGTTTGTCAAGATTATTTGTAAAATAATTATTGCGTAAAGCGAGATATTTTGATATAATAATTTAGAGGTTATGGAACATAACTTATACATACAAAAAGGAGAAATGATATGGTCCACTATATCACATTTCCGGGGCTGTTTGACGACATACTGACGGTGCCCACGGAGACAATCTTTGGCATAAGACTTTATGCCGTTATGATAATGACAGGCTTTCTTATTGCCGCGTTATACGCAATGAAGAGATCGAGAGAGTTCGGCTCAAATCCCGACATCGTAGCCGATATACTCATATTCGCCCTTCCTATTTCTATAATAGGTGCGAGAATATACTATGTAGTTAACATGTGGGACTACTATTCCCAGAATCCCAAAGAGATAATAGCCGTCTGGAACGGCGGTCTCGCCATATACGGCGCCGTGATCGCTGCTGCCATAGTTGTAATCGTATACGGAAAGATAAAGAAGATGGACATACTGTCCTTTATGGATCTCGGAGCAATTTCTCTGCTCATAGGTCAGTTTATAGGCAGATGGGGAAACTTCTTTAACGCCGAGGCATACGGTACAGCCACGGACCTTCCCTGGGGAATGGTCATAAGAACCTCGGTTGCAACTACGGGAACAGCGGTTCATCCCACATTTCTCTACGAGTCCCTTTGGAACTTTATAGGATTTATAATACTTCATTTTTATTCCAAGAAGAGAAAATTCAAGGGTGAGATTTTCCTGATGTATGTGGCATGGTACGGTCTCGGAAGAGGCTTTATCGAAGGCCTCAGAACAGACAGCCTTATGCTTGGAAATACCGATATCAGAATATCCCAGGTGCTGGCCTTTGTAAGCTGCGCAGTGGCTGTTCTGACTCTCATATACCTCTATGTCACAAAGAAGGGAATACCCGTAACGGTCGGAGCTCCTCTTGCGGCAGAAGGAGAGACGGTTTCCGAAGAGGAGAATCCTTCTGAGAATATCGCAGAAGCGCAGGCAGATGCAAATGAGTCCGCAGGCGAAAACGGACAGGAAGAAGAAAACGAGCCGGAACAGCCGGAAATTTCCGGAGATGACGGTATAGACGAAAATACAGATCAGCAGGACGAAAGGAAAGAGTGATATGAACATTATCGACGGAAAAAAGCTGGCCGAAGAGAGAAGACTCATAAACGCTGAAGAGATAGCACAGCTGGCTCAAAAAGGAATAAAGCCCAGCCTTGCTGTCGTACTTGTAGGCGACAATGACGCCTCTAAGGTATATGTAAGAAACAAGATCAGAGCCTGCGAAAAATGGGGTATTAAGAGCATAGAGCACAGACTTCCTGCCTCCACTACCGAAGAGGAGCTCATAGCTCTCATCAAAAACATGAATGAGGACAGTGAGGTAAACGGAATACTTGTTCAGCTTCCTCTGCCTTCTCATATCTGCGAAGAGACAATACTCAATCTTATCAACCCCGAAAAAGATGTTGACGGTTTTTCCGATGTCAACGCAGGAAAGGTCATGAGAGGCACAAATGTGCTGACAGCCTGCACACCCAAGGGAATCGTTCAGCTTATCAAATCGACAGGCACAGAGATAAAGGGAAAGAGCTGCGTTATAATAGGCAGATCCAACATAGTCGGCAAACCCATTGCTATGCTCATGCTCAATGAGAGCGCAACGGTGACGGTATGCCATTCCAAGACGCAGAATCTCGCCGAAATCACATCAAAGGCAGATATCCTGATAAGCGCCATCGGCGTTTCCAAGTTTGTCAAGGCAGACATGGTAAAAGAAGGCGCTGTCGTGATAGATGTGGGCATAAACAGAGATGAAAATAACAAGCTTTGCGGAGATGTAGATTTTGAAAATGTCTCCCCGAAGTGCTCCTTTATAACTCCCGTGCCGGGCGGCGTGGGACCCATGACCATAAGCTGTCTTATGGAGAACACGGTAATCGCTGCAAAAATGCAGAACAGATAAATTTAAAAGAGCGGGAAAGCCGCTCTTTTAAAATTTTTTCTGTAAAAACGGTATTTTTTATACCCTTTTTGATAAATATCCCTTGTATATTTGTTGTAAATTTGTTATAATAAATTATTATTATAAACGGAAGCAGGTGAGAACATGAAAAATAAAAAATGGGAGCTTCGTTCGGACACGGGCAATTCCGCGTCTATTGACAACTCGGGCCGAAATTTAGCTCAGCTTGTTCTCAGCGCAAGAGGTATCGAGGGTGAGGATGAGGTAAAAAGATTTCTTTCCACCGACCTTGACATGCTTTTCGACCCGTTTCTGATAGCCGATATGGACAAGGCGGTTTCTGAAATAGAGCAGGCGATAGCTCAGCATAAAAGGATAGCCGTGTACGGCGATTACGATGTGGACGGTGTCACATCTACATGCATACTCATAAGATATCTCAAAAGCCGAGGGGCCGCCTGCCAATACTATATTCCAGACAGGATAAACGAAGGATACGGACTTAACATTCAGGCAATAGACAGCCTCAGGGAGGATGGAGTTGAGCTTCTCATAACGGTCGATTCGGGCATAACTGCCATAGAAGAAACCGAGTATGCCCACAGTGTGGGAATGAGGGTGGTAATAACCGACCACCACGAGTGCAAAGAGGATATTCCCAAGGCGGAAGCGGTGGTAAATCCGAGGAGACTTGACTGCGGATATCCCTTTAAAGAGCTGGCGGGAGTCGGAGTGGCTTTCAAGCTGCTGTGCGCCCTCGAAAAGGGAAAGACCGACACAGCGGAGATGATAAAAAAATACGGCGATGTGGTGGCCATTGGCACCATAGCCGATGTCATGCCCCTTGTGTCGGAAAACAGAGCTATAGTTTTCCACGGTCTTAAAATACTTGAAAAGACCAAAAATAAGGGTCTCTGCGCCCTTATGAAAAAGATAAACATATACGGAAAGCCTGTCAGCGCCTCCAATGTCAGCTTTATGATGGCTCCCCGTATAAACGCGGCGGGCAGACTGGGAGGAGCTTCCAACGCGGCAAAGCTGCTCCTCACTGAGGACGACTGCACTGCCTGTGAGATAGCTGAGCTGTTGTGCGAGATGAACTGCCGCAGACAGCTGGCCGAAAATGAGATATACAGCGAGATAGCCGAAAAAATAGAGGCCGAATACGACAGCAATACAGACAAGGCGATAGTCATGTGGGGCGAAAACTGGCATAACGGAGTTATAGGCATTGTAGCTTCAAGAATAACAGAGAAATATTTTGTACCCACAATTCTCATATCGACGAGGGAAAGGGAAAGGGCTCGGGACGCAGCATAAAGGGCTTCAATTTATATCAGGCCCTCGAGAAAAACTGCGAATGGCTGGAAAAGTACGGCGGGCACGAGATGGCCGTCGGTCTTACCATAGATAAAGATAAGCTGGAGGACTTCAAAAAAGCTCTGTGCTCCTATTGCTTTGACATACTCAGCAAGGAGGAGATAGTCCCCACCATCACCGTTGACTGTGAGATCGACTCGGATATGCTTACCATGCCGCAGGTGGAAAGCCTTGAGATGCTGGAACCTTTCGGAATGGGAAACCCTCAGCCGGTATTTATTGTCAGAAATATGCTGATAGAGGAACTCACGCCCATAGGCAAGGATAAACATGTAAAACTCCTTGTGTCGGGTAAAAACAACAGATTTTACGCTTTGGGCTTCGGACTTCCCACTATCGGGTGCCAGCTTACACCGGGCGACAGAGTGGATATCGTCGGTACGGCAGATATATCGGAATACCGAGGCTGCCGCAGCGTGCAGATGATAATAAAGGATATCAAATTGACGGAAAACGAGGTGAACAAAGACCTCCTCTACCGTGAAATATATGAGGAGTATGCAGAAAAAGGCTTTGCCGATGCCGACGACGCAAGAATACTCCTTCCGGTAAGGGATGATATAGTGGCGGTTTTCAGAAATCTAAAAAGTCACCCTTCCGAAAAGATAAACATTGATATCCGCAGCCGAAAGGTAAAATATGAATCAAAGAGCAATATGAACCCCGCAAAATATCTTGTATGTCTTGATGTTATGAAAGAATTCGGAATAGTTGAGTATGAGCGTGAAGGATTCACGGCAAAAATCAGGATGCATGACATAGGCAAAAAGGTAGACCTCAATACATCTGCGGTTCTCCGCAAATTGAGAGAGCTTTTCAGGGGATAATAAAGGGAGATACAGTATGGATGACAATAATTTTGTAATGCAGAATCCTGATGAGCTTTTTGAAAAGCTTATAAATCAAGTACAGGCCTGTGACAAACAGGCCATAACAGAGGCATATGAGTATGCGAAAAAGGCCCATGCGGGACAAAAACGCAAAAGCGGCGAGGAATATATAACCCACCCGCTGAATGTCGCCCTGATCCTTTTGGACACAGGCCTCGACTGCGCCTCTATTCAGGCGGCTTTGCTTCACGACTGCGTGGAGGATACCGATGTAACTTTGGAACAGGTATCGGAAAAATTCGGACCTGAGGTGGCAAGGCTTGTCGACGGCGTCACAAAACTGGGACGAATAGTTTACGACAGCAAAGAAGAAGCCCAGATGGAAGATCTGAGAAAGATGTTTGTCGCCATGGCCAGAGACATAAGGGTCATAATAATAAAGCTGTGCGACAGGCTTCACAATATGCGCACCATAAAGCACATGCCCGAGAAAAAGCAGATTGAGAAGGCTTTGGAATCCATGGAGATATACGCTCCTCTGGCCAACAGACTGGGCATGCAGCATATGAAATGGGAGCTTGAGGATCTGTCTCTTCAGATTCTCGATCCCGTCGGATATGCAGAGGTCATGTCCTATATAGCCGATAAGGAGCAGACCCTTTCGGACTTCCTCGTGTCGGTGCAGAAGAATATCAAGGAAAAGCTTGACAGCGTGGGAATAAAGTGTGAGATAAGCGGCCGAGTAAAGCATGTGTACAGTATTTATCGTAAAATGTACGGTCAGAATCTGGATTTTTCAGAGCTTTACGACATATGTGCCATGCGCGTCATAGTGGATGATACAGATATCTGCTATCATGTTCTGGGCTACATCCACGACATATACAAGCCCGTTCCGGGACGATTTAAGGATTATATAAGCACTCCCAAGCCAAACGGCTATCAGTCGCTGCACACCGTCGTCATAGGCAGAGAGGGAATACCCTTCGAAGTGCAGATAAGGACGAAAGCCATGCACGAGATGGCCGAATACGGCGTCGCCGCCCACTGGAAATATAAGGACGGTCTCAAGGGCAATCAGAATGAGGAGACCTTCGCATGGATAAGGCAGCTCCTCGAAAATCAGCAGGAGACAGAGGCTCAGGACTTTTTGAGCAACATCAAGCAGGACCTTTTTGTGGACGATGTATTCGTCTTTACTCCCAAGGGCGATGTGGTCAGCCTGCCCGCGGGTTCAACTCCCATCGATTTCGCCTATGAGATACACTCAGCGGTTGGCAACAAGATGGTGGGTGCCAAGGTCAACAATCGTATTGTCAGCCTTGACTATGAGCTTCAGAACGGCGATATAGTCCAGATAACCACATCAAAAGAGACTGGCGGTCCCAAGAGGGATTGGCTTAAAATCGCAAAGACCAATACGGCGAGAAACAAGATAAGACAGTGGTTCAAAAAGGAATGTCATGATGAAAATGTGGCCCAGGGCAAGAATGACCTGGACAGAGAGCTCAGGATAAACTTCCTGTATTCCGATTTCTATAACGAGAACAACACCATGCAGATCGTCAAGAAGTTCCATTTCCAGAGTCTTGAGGAGCTCTATGCCTCGATAGGCTTCGGCGGAACACCTCTTAACAGGGCGATCAACAAGATAAAGGACGAGATAGGCCGCATCAACAGGGCAAAAGAGGCCGAGAACATCGGCAAGCCCCAGCATGTCAAAAAGACCGTTTCCAGCAACGGCGTAATAGTGGACGGAATAGACAACTGTCTCATAAAGTTCGCAAAATGCTGCAGCCCGATTCCCGGAGACGAAATAATAGGCTTTATCACGAGAAATCAGGGCGTTTCAATCCACAGGAAGGACTGTCCCAATGTTTTGGCCTCGCTGGATAACCCTGAAGAAGCGGGAAAATGGATAAAGGTATCGTGGCAGAACAGCGAAAAGCACCGTTACAGCACCGATATCAAGGTGGAGGTCAAGACCAGAATAGGCATATATGTGGAGGTCTTGAACATTTTCGCCAATATGAAAATCAACATCAGTCAGATGAATGTGCGTGATGAGATAGACGGACACAGCGTTTTCTATCTGACGGTAGATGTAACGGGCACAGAGCAGCTTGAGCTGGCCATGTCCCGAGTCAGAAAAGCCAAAGGCGTAATAGATGTATACAGAAAAATAGGAGAAAGAACAGAATGAGAGCGGTTGTTATAAGGGTAAGCAGAGCGTCGGTGACAATAAACGGTCAGAGCGGAGGCTCGATAGGCAAGGGATTTTTGATACTTCTCGGCGTGAAAAACGGAGATACACTGTCGGAGTCCTCGTATCTTGCCGAAAAGTGCGCAGGACTGAGAGTTTTTGAGGACGAAAACGGAAAGATGAATCTCGGGCTCAAAGACATAGGCGGAGAGCTCATGGTGATTTCCAATTTCACCCTTTACGCCGACTGTTCTCACGGAAAAAGACCGAGCTTTATAAACGCCGCCAAGCCTGACATATCTGTGCCACTTTATGAGGCCTTTATATCGGAGCTCAAAAAGAAAGATATAAATGTTGTGACGGGCGAGTTCGGAGCAGATATGCAGATAGATCATGTAAACGACGGCCCTGTCACGATAATTCTCGATACTGACGAAATGAGAGGTAAGAAAAATGCAGATTAGATCTATTCCCGTCGGAATGCTTTTGACAAACTGCTATATTTTAAAGGACGATAAAACCGACATCGCGGCGGTGATAGATCCGGGCGGAAAAGCAGAGAAAATACTCGCCGAAATAGATGAAATGAGAGCAGATGTAAAGTATATTATCTTTACGCATGGACACTACGACCATATTCTTGCTGCCCACGCGATTCAGCAGGCCACGGGAGCGGAGATACTCATACATGAGCTTGACAGCGAGTATCTCAAGAAGGATTTTGTCACTACATTCGGCAAATACACCACAGCATCATATATCGAGGTAACACCGGACAGACTTCTCAAAGACGGGGACAAGATAGAGCTGGGATCTCTCACTCTCGATGTAATAAATACCCCCGGCCACACAAACGGATCCATATGCCTGCTGTGCGAAGATGTGATGTTTTCGGGTGATACCCTTTTCAAGGGAACCTGCGGCAGATGTGACCTTACGGGCGGCGACATAAACAAGATGTATCAAAGCCTTAAAAGACTGGCCGAGCTGCCCGGAAATTACCGCGTGCTTCCCGGTCACGAGAGCGCCACAACCCTTGACTATGAGCGTCAGGCCAACGAATATATGAGAGAAGCGATGGAAAAATGAAATATTTACTAATAGGCCACGACAGAAACACGGCGGTGCAGGACACCCTCATATCTCTCATGCCCGAGGAACAGCACATCAGAGTGTATGAGGACGCCTCCGACGACATAATGTCTGTGACAGTAAAACACAACGGCCGATTTATAACCACCGAATGCATTCTGAAAAGGGGCGGAAAGGTATATACGGCTAAAAAGAGAACTACCGCCAAATCCATAGGCGAAGAAGATGTCAGGTGGGAGGAGAGCCGATCGATAAAAACCGCCGTATATAAAACGGTGTGTCAGATTTTGCCGACCAAGCCTGCATGGGGCTCTCAGACAGGCGTAAAGCCCTCGAAAATTATAAGATTTGAGCTTCAGAACGGCATGAGCGAAGAAGAGGCAGACAAGTATATAAAAAATCACTTTTTCGTCTCAAAAGAGAGAAGAAAGCTGTGCATAGAGTGTGCCAAGGTGGCCAACGAATGCGAGAGCCTTTTGGGAGAGAAGGAGATACAGATATATATCGGAATAGCCTTTTGCCCTGCAAAGTGTTCCTACTGCTCCTTTGTCAGCAATTCGGTGCAGAAAATGGGACATCTTTTGGAGCCCTATGTCCAGTGTGTGCTGAGAGAAATCGATGCCGTGGCCGATATGGTGGAGAAAAACGGATTGACGATAGGCAGCATATACATAGGCGGAGGTACCCCCACCGTTTTAAATGACGAGCAGTTTGAGCGTCTTCTGAAAAAGGTGGACGAAAGACTGTACCACGAAAAGCTCCGTGAATATTCGGTGGAGGCTGGACGCCCCGAGACAATAAACCGCAAAAAGCTTGAGCTCATGAGAGACATTTCGGTGAGCCGAATAAGCATAAATCCCCAGTCCATGATAGACAGTGTTCTGAGAGGTGTGGGAAGAAACCACACGGCGGCAGACATAGAGGAAAAATACAGGCTCGCCCGTGAAGTGGGAGATTTTTCAATCAATATGGACTTGATCGTGGGACTTCCGGGAGACACCAAAGAGGGTCTCATGAAGAGCGTAAAGGCGGTGTGCGTCCTCGATCCCGACAACATAACGGTTCACTCTTTAGCGAGAAAAAAAGGTGCGGCCGTAATTTACGACAACCACTACGGCCTTGATGTAAATGTCCTTAATAATGCCCATAAATACATATACAGTAAAGGCTATAAGCCTTACTATATTTACAGGCAGAAATACATAGCGGGCGGCCTTGAAAATACGGGTTTTGCCAAAAATGGGGACATAAGCTTTTACAATGTTGCCATGATGGAGGAACTTTGCACAGTCATCGCCATAGGAGCGGGCGGTGTCAGCAAGATAACCGACAGCCACGGACGCAAGCTTGAAAGAATAGCAAATCCCAAGTATCCGAAAGAATATATCGAGACCATCGAATCCATAATAAAAAAGAAGAGAGAACTTGTACTGTAAATATTTATGCGGTATAATATAACAAAAACTGAAAAGGAGATGCAGCTATGGACAAAAACATAAAAGATTTTTTGGACAAGGTTAAGGTCACAGCTTCCCAGGCGGCCGAGGCAGCAGGAAAAGTTGCCGATGCGGCAGGCAAGAAGGCCAGCGAACTCATGGAGAATACAAAGCTCAATGTAAAGATTTATGATCTCAACGGCGAGATAGATCTTCTACTCAAGGAGATAGGAAGAAGCGTTTATCTCACCCACACGGGAGTCGAGGTCGACACCGACGAGATAGATATGAAGCTGGAGCTCATAGATCAGAAATACGCCGATATTCAGGCTATTAAAAACGAGCTTGCGGGGAAAAAGCCCTGCGTCAAGTGTCCCAACTGCGGAAAGGACTGCAATAAGACCGATATTTTCTGCTCGGCCTGCGGATTTGAACTCAAACAGCAATAAAACAAAAGGCAAGATTATTCTTGCCTTTTTGACGGTTAAAGGCAGGTATTAAATATGTATACATATGACGACTATCTGAAAACGGCGGGGTTTATAGACGATTTTTCAAAAGGTTTCTGCCCTGAAATACTGATAATTCTCGGGTCGGGTCTCAATGGCCTTGCCGACTGTATGGAAAAACGCGCGTCAATACCCTATGAAATGATTCCGGGGTTTAAATCTTCGAGCGCGCCCGGACACATGGGCAGACTTGTTTTGGGTGAGCTGAAGGGGAAAAATGTCATGGCAATGCAGGGGAGATTTCACGCCTATGAGGGCTTTTCCTTTGAGGAGATAGCCTATCCCGTAAGGACGGCGAAGGTTTTGGGAGCCGACAAGATGATAGTGACAAACGCCTGCGGAGCGATAAACAAGAGCTTTAATGTGGGCGACATAGTAGCACTTCGGGATCACATAAACCTTACGGGCAAGAGTCCTAACACGGGAAAAAACCTCGACGAGTTCGGTCCGAGATTTTTCGATATGGGTGAGTGTTACAGCCGTGAGTACATATCCGCCGCCGAAGAAGAGGCTGAAAAATTAGGTATAAAGCTCAGAAGGGGAGTATATTTTTATAGTGCAGGCCCTCAGTATGAGACTCCCGCCGAAATAAGGGCCATGGGCATTCTCGGAGCCGATGTTTGCGGAATGTCCACCGTACCCGAGGTGACAGCCGCCCGTCACTGCGGCATAAAAACTCTCGGACTGTCCCTTGTGACCAATATGGCGGCAGGCATAGAGGATAAGAAGCTCGACGGCGACGAGGTTATAGCCGAGGCCGAAAAAGCCAAGGACAGCTTTACAGCCCTGATAAAAGCTTTGATTCCCAGGCTCCGCTGATACTTATTTTTTAGCGAAAGGAAATAGATTTGAAGAAAAATAACAGCTTTGCGATGGGAGCGATAATACTCATGGCATCGGCCATCATAACCAAGGTGGTTGGCGCCATATTCAAAATCCCTCTCACAAATCTTATCGGCGCCGACGGAATAGGAATGTTCTCGGTGGCCTATACGGTCTATTCGACACTTTTTGTAATTTCCACGGCGGGGCTGCCTGCCGCCCTATCTAAAATGGTGGCGGGGCCCGAAGCTGCCGGCAACAGCGGCAGAAGCAAAAAAATACTGCGCACCGCTCTTTCTACATTTTCACTTATCGGAATAGCGGCAAGCCTTATAACATTTGTATTTGCCCGTCAGCTTACCGAACTCGTGGGCAATTCCATGGCCTATTATTCCATATTGGCTGTGGCGCCGTCCCTCTTTTTTGTGTCGGTTATATCTATAATAAGGGGATATTTCCAAGGGCTTTCCAACATGATGCCCACGGCAGTTTCTCAGATACTCGAAGCCCTCGGAAAACTGGTTTTCGGTCTGCTTTTTGCCAAAGTGGCGATAGACAGGGGAATGAGCACTGAGTTTGCGGCGGCGGGAGCCATGCTGGGAGTTACGGCAGGAACCGTTATAGCTGCGGTATTTCTCCTGATAAGGTGCAAAGTTTACACACAAAACATAAGGAAAATAAAGTCCCAGGGTTCTTTTGGCGAGACTTTCAGAGATATAGTGGGCACAGCAGTCCCCGTGACGGTTGGGGCGGCTGTTTTGAGCCTTACCAATCTCATAGATATGTTCATGGTAATGAACAGGCTTCAGTGGCCGGGCGGCTTCAGCGAAGCCATGGCCAACAAACTTTACGGAGCTTACACCATGTCGGTGTCGATATACAATCTGCCCCAGACGATAATTGTCGCGATATCGGTCAGTGTAATTCCGGTAATCGCAGCCTGTATGGCTCGAAACAATCTGCAAAAGGCGAGAAGCACCATAGAGTCGGCCCTCAGAATAACTTCCATGATAGCTATGCCTGCGGGAATAGGCTTCTTCGTTCTTTCGGAAAATATTCTCAATCTGCTCTACTATAAAAAGCCGGAAGATGTGGTGTATGCCGTACCGCTTTTGAGATTTCTCGGTTTTGCCGTTATTTTTGTGGCGCTGGTGTCGCTGACAAACTCGATTTTGCAGTCGATAAACCGAATAAAAGTCCCTGTGGTCACCATGTTCATCGGCGGCGTGATAAAGATTATAGCCAACTTTTTCCTTGTGGCAATGCCCGCCCTAAATATAAAGGGAGCACCCATAGGAACTGTGTGCTGTTACGGTACGATAGCGATTTTGAATCTAATGGTGATAAAGGCCAATGTGGAAAAGCTGTCAATTTTAGGCATATTCTTCAAGCCTTTCTTTGCATCGGCGGCAATGGGAGCCTTCGCATACTTTACGGTAAATCCCATAACGGCTTATCTGGGAGATAAAATAGGCATAGTGGCTGTAATAGCCCTTGCGGCGGGATT
>CAJKFC010000012.1 GCA_905199135.1 uncultured Eubacteriales bacterium | reverse complement strand
CTGAATGGCGTTGTGGAGGTGGTGCGGAAGGCTCTGCTTGCGGTGACCCCGGGGCTGCCCCAGGCGGCGGCAGCCTGCGCCGGGGTGCTGGCGGCGGGGTTTTTCTGCTTTGCCGCCACCCGGCCGGACCCCCGCGTCCAGGTAACCCTGCTGGTAGACGGGGTGGAGACGGACTTCTCCCTCCAGGGGGAAACGGTACAGGCTCTGCTGGACGCCGCCGGCGTGACCCTGCGCACAGGGGATTCCGTATCCCCCGATTTGGACGCGGTCCTGGAGCCCGACATGCGGGTAGAG
The DNA here is from genome assembly GCA_905199135.1 of uncultured Eubacteriales bacterium. Taxonomy (GTDB): domain Bacteria; phylum Bacillota; class Clostridia; order Oscillospirales; family Butyricicoccaceae; genus SIG471. The sequence goes on along the minus strand of CAJKFC010000012.1, from coordinate 28,195 downwards.
GTGACCCGGGCATATCCGGTGGCGGTTCAGTCCGGGGGCCAGGTGCAGGTGCTGCATATGAGCGAAGGCACCGTGGGAGAGGCCCTGAGCAAGGCCAAGGTCTCCTACGCCTCCGGGGACGAGCTTTCCCAGCTGCCCTTTGCGGATGTGGAGCCGGGGATGCGCATCACCCACACGGCGGTGGATATTTCCTATGAGGTCAGCTACAAAACCCTGGAATACGACGAGGTGGTCATCAAGGACGATGGCGAATACGAAGACTACAAAAAGGTAGAGGTGGAAGGGGTCAACGGGAAAAAGCAGGTGACCCAGCGGATCACCGTCAAGGACGGGATAGAGGTATCCCGGGAGGTGGCGGATCAGGTGGTGATCTCCCCGGCGGTAGACGAGGTGGTGCGCATCGGCACCAAGATCAAATACCAAACCAATTTCGAAGGCGAATTCCGCCGCTGGAAGGAAGCGCCGGTGGCCGGGGAAAACGGCTGGGTGGAAATGACGGTGGACAAGATCACCGCCTACTGCACCGGCACCCGCACCGCCACAGGCACCACCCCCAAGCTGGGGACCATTGCGGTGAATACCTACTACATCCCCTATGGCAGCGAAATCTATATCAAGGGCTATGGCTACGGCACCGCCCAGGATACCGGCGCCTTTCGGAACTATGTCAACGACGAGGGGGAACCTATGAACCAGCTGGATATTTGGCTGAACACCCGTTCGGAAGCCATGCGCTGGGGCACCAAATACGACGTGACGATCCTGGTGCGCAAATGATGCAGGACGTCCAGCAAGTCAAGGCCCTGCTGGCCAGGTTTGGCCTCAGCCCCAACCGGGGGCTGGGGCAAAACTTTTTGGCGGACAGGGAGAAGGCGGAAGCCATCGCGGCGGCGGCCTGTCCGGACGGAGGCCCCGTGCTGGAGATCGGCCCGGGCATCGGCCCCCTGACCGCCCAGCTTGCCCAGCGGGCGGGCAAAGTGGTCTCCGTGGAGCTGGACTCCTCCCTGCTGCCGGTCCTGGCGGAGACCATGGCCCCCTATCCGAATGTGGAGGTCGTGCCGGGGGACGTGCTGAAACTGGACCTCACGGCCATCGCGGCAGAGAAGTTCCAGGGCCTCACGCCTATAGTCTGCGCCAACCTGCCCTACAACGTCACCTCTCCCATTCTGGAAAAGCTGGTGGAGACCCCCTGCTTCCCCTCCTTCACGGTGATGATCCAGCGGGAGGTGGCCCGGCGGCTGTGCGCCCCACAGGGCTCCTCTGAGGGCGGCTCCTTCTCCCTGTTCCTCCAGTACTACATGAAGCCGGAGCTGCTGTTCGACGTGCCGCCGGAGAAGTTTCTCCCCGCTCCCAAGGTGACCTCCGCCGTGATCCGCTGCGTCCGGCGGGAGCGGCCCGCCGTGGATGTAGCGGACGAGGGCTTTTTCTTCAAAGTGATGCGGGGCGGCTTCCTGCTGCGGCGCAAGACCCTGGCCAACAGCCTCTCCGCCGCCCTGCCGGGGATTCCCAAGGAATCCATCCAACAGGCCATCGCCGATATGGGCCTGCCTGCCGCCGTCCGGGGGGAACAGCTGACGCTTGAGGACTTCGCGGCCCTCTCCGCCGCGCTGGGGCGGGAGGCGGATGGAGATTGACTTTATCTCCCGCACCGTGTATGATATTGATACGAAAAATGCCCCTCCGCCGCGCCGGCTGGAAGATCATTCAGAAAAGAGGTCATTCAAATGGCAACCATTGATCTGAGCAAGTATGGTATTACTGGTACCACGGAGATTATCCGCAATCCCTCCTATGAGTTCCTGTTTGAGGAGGAGACCAAGGCCGGCCTGGAGGGCTATGACAAGGGACAGGTCACCGACCTGGGCGCCGTCAACGTCATGACCGGCATCTACACCGGCCGTTCCCCCAAGGACAAGTTTATCGTAATGGACGATACCTCCCGGGATACCGTGTGGTGGACCTCTGACGAGTTCAAAAACGACAACAAGCCCGCCTCTCAGGAGGCTTGGGACGCCTGCAAGAAGCTGGCGCAGGAGCAGCTGTCCAACAAGCGCCTGTTCGTGATGGACGTGTTCTGCGGCGCCAACCATGACTCCCGCATGGCCATCCGCTTCATCATGGAGGTGGCATGGCAGGCTCACTTCGTCAAGAATATGTTCATCCAGCCCACCGCCGAGGAGCTGGAGAACTTCGAGCCCGACTTCATCTCCTACAACGCCGCCAAGGCCAAGGTGGAGAACTACAAGGAGCTGGGCCTGAATTCCGAGACCGCCGCCATCTTCAACCTCACCTCCCGGGAGCAGGTCATCCTGAACACCTGGTACGGCGGCGAGATGAAGAAGGGCATGTTCTCCATGATGAACTACTACCTGCCCCTGAAGGGCATGGCCTCCATGCACTGCTCCGCCAACACCGACATGAACGGCGAGAACACCGCCCTGTTCTTCGGCCTGTCCGGCACCGGCAAGACCACCCTGTCCACCGATCCCAAGCGCCTGCTCATCGGCGACGACGAGCACGGCTGGGCCATGGGCGAGGGCATCTTCAACCTCGAGGGCGGCTGCTACGCCAAGTGCGACGGCCTCACCGAGGAGCGCGAGCCCGAGATCTTCCGCACCGTGAAGTTCGGCGCCCTGTGCGAGAACGTGATCTTGAACGAGCACCGCGAGCCCGATTATGCGGACGTCTCCCTCACGCAGAACACGCGCGTCGGCTACCCCGTCGAGCACATCCCCAACAGCTGCCTCGAGGGCGCGGGTGGCGAGCCCACCGCGGTCATCTTCCTCACCTGCGACGCCTTCGGCGTGCTGCCCCCCATCTCCCGCCTGTCCGCAGACGCTGCCATGTACCACTTCGTGAGTGGCTTCACCTCCAAGGTCGCCGGCACCGAGCTGGGCATCAAAGAGCCCGTCCCCACCTTCTCGGCCCTGTTCGGCGAACCGTTCATGCCGCTCGACCCCATGGTCTACGCTGACATGCTCGGTGAGCGCATCGCCTCCGGCAAGACCCGCGTCTACCTGGTGAACACCGGTTGGGTCGAGGGCTCCTACGGCGTTGGCCACCGCATCCCGCTCGACTACAACCGCATCAACGTCAACGCAGCGCTCGACGGCACGCTCGAGCAGGCCGAGTTCATTCACGACGACGTCTTCAACCTGGACATCCCCACCAGCTGCCCCGGTGTTCCCGATGAGGTCATGGTCCCATGGAAGTGCTGGTCCAGCAAGGAGGAGTACGACGCCACGGCCAAGAAGCTCGCCGGCATGTTCCAGGAGAACTTCGAGAAGAAGTACGCCCACCTGCCCGAGAACGTGAAAAACGCCGGCCCGCGCGCCTAGTGCCCGCGTAAAGCCAACGCAATGGAGCCCCGTGCATCCACCTGCACGGGGCTCCTTTTTCATACATCTATCCCCACCGCGGAAGGCCCCTGCGGAATTTCCCCTTCGCGCGTGGTTCCGCTGCGCTCCACAAAAACGCGCTGCGGGGAAACCCTCCGGCGCCTTCCGGCTGCGCTGCCGTAGCCCAGGCCCTGGAGCATATTCCTGCAGACCGTTTCTGTGAAGCGAAGCGGAACCACGGTCGAAGGGATTATGCGCAAGGGCCTGGGCGACTGGATGGCAGACGGGCGCTAGAGCACAGCACCACCCAGACCAAGTGCGGCCATCAGCACCACGAACACGACCGCGATGGGCAGCACGCGGGAAAGCAGCTTGCCCTCGGCACCGGTGACCTGGACGGCGGCCATTCCGATGGCGAGCGACTGGGGCGAAATCATCTTGCCCGCGCCGACACCGAGGGAGTTCAAGGCCACGATCCAATACGGGTCCATGCCCAGGGCCTCGGCGGCCTGCAGCTGCACCGATCCGAACAGCAGCCCCGAGCTCGTACCGGAGCCCGTGACGAACGCACCGACCGCGCCGATGACCGGAGCCATGAGCGGGAACAGTGAGCCGGTGACGGCGATACAGAAGGAGGAGACCGCGCCGATCATCCCGGCGTAGCCCATGACCTTGGCGCATCCGAGGACGGCGAGCATCGTGATGACCGTGGGCATCATCTGCTTGACCGTGGTCACAAGCACCTCGCCCATCACGCGCGGCGTCGCGCCTTGGATGAGCCCGCCCACGAACGCGGCGATGAAGATCCACACACCCGGCGTGTTCACCCACATGAACGTGACAGCCGAGGGGTCGGCGCCGCTAAAAATCGTGACGGCGCTCGAGAACTGAGCGAGCCAGGCGTTGACCGCGGGCACGAGCTTGGACGTCGACAGCAGCAGCACGAAGATCAAGATGAAGCAGGACCAGGCACGCAGGGCGCGGCGGGCCGTGACGTGCTCGGCGGCGTCCACGTGCATCTCAAACTCGGGCGCGACCGTCTTTTGACGACGGGCGAGCATGGCGGTGACGAGCAGGGAGCACAGCGAACCGACCACGACCGTGAGCTCGGGGCCGACAAAGGCGGCGACCGCCAGCGACGGCAGCGCATACGCCACGCCCGAAGCCAGCGCGATCATACCCGCACCGCGCAGACGGGCGGCCAGGCCAAGCTTTGCCGAGGCATCGTTCGCAGGCTCCGCCGCGATCATGACGATGATGAAAGGCACGATGACGAAGAAGGGGGCGATCTGCAGCATCTCGGTGAACGCGAGCTGAATGGGATCGAGACCCGTGAGACCCGCGAGGGACACCGTGGGAACGCCGACGGAGCCGAAGCAGGTCGGGACGCCGTTGGCGACCAGGCAGACGAGAACGGCCTGCAGCGGCGGGAAGCCAAGGGCGGCGAGCATGCCGGCGGGAATGGCGACCGCGGTGCCAAAGCCGCTCATGCCCTCCATGAAGCCACCGAAGCACCAGGCCACAAGCAGCGCGAGCACGCGACGGTCACGAGAAAGCGAGGTGATCATGGAGCCGATCACGTCCATGGCCCCCGTGCGCACGCACAGGTTGTATGTGAACACCGCAGCGATGATGACGAGGACGATAGGCCACAGTGCCATGACGAAACCCTCGAGGCTCGCGGTAGCGACCTCGATGGCGGGCATGCCCCACCAAGTGAGCGCCAATCCGCAAGCGATGACGAAGGACCCGATGGCGGCCTTCCACGCAGGCAGGTGCAGCGCGATGAGCGCAACGACCAACCAGATAATGGGTAACAATGCCAATACGAATGGAACAGCGAGGGCAGCGATTGACACGGCGACTCCTAACGATCTCCGATGTACTATGTCCGATCTCACGGGCGGCGGTAATGCCGCGCGACGCTCACGGCGACTTCCCCCGTCGCCGCTCACGCTGAAACATCGTACCATTCAGCAGGCTCGGCATTGACATTTTCAACCCCGCATCCTGCTTGCAACCCAGCCCCGCCGCGAAGGCCCACCCCGCGCCGAGACGACCGATTGGAGGAACCGTGCCCCTGCACCCTCTCGACAACCTGCGCGACAAGGTCCGCTCGCTCCACGAGCGGCACGAACGCAAGCGCAGCGTGACGTTATTCGGAAACCCGCACGCGAGCACGGCCGCGCAGGCGGGGAAAGCCGCCGACGGCCCCTCCAAACACGAGCCCGGCCCGATCGCGCGGCTGGTCGACGCATGGTGGACACGACTGATCGACGCCGTTTACGACGGCGGCCTTGCCGTGCAGGAAGCCGAGTACGGCAGCGGGGAGACCGCACGCGATTACCTGTGGAACACCGTGGGCACCGGCGCATGGGGCATGGTCTTCCCGGTGCTGACCGTCGTGGCAACCCAGCTCGCAGGCATCAAACAGGCGGGCATGTTCTCCATGGCGTTCGCCGCGGGAACCCTCTTGATGTTCCTCTCGAACTTCGGCGTGCGCACCTATCAGGTATCCGATATCGACGAGAAGTGCTCGTTCGCCTCATATCAGGCGCAACGCTGGCTCACCTCCCTGCTGGCGCTTGCGGCGGGCCTGTTGTACTGCACCGTTCGTGGATACGATGCCACCATGCTCATGCTCTCCATCGGCATCTACATCTACAAGATCGTCGACGGACTCGCCGATGTGTACGAAGGACGGTTGCAACAGGCGGACAAGCTCTACCTCGCCGGCATCAGTCAGGCGCTCAGGTCGGTCTCGGTCAGCTCGTGGCCTGTTTCGGGCTCGGTATACCTCTTGTATGCCTTCTCAAAAAGCTCGGCATATTAAAAGCATAACAGCCTTCGGGCTGTTTTTATTTTATAATTTTTTACCCCGTTTGTCAATTCATATTGTAATATCTTTTGCAAAGTGATATAATCGGGGTATAAATTACTTCAAGGAGGACGCTATGCGAAAGGTAGTACCGCTCAAAAAGCAATACGAGATCATCGACAATTCTCTCAAAGAGAGAATGAACACCATCATTCCCTCCACAATGTGTGAGTACGGCTTTGACATGTGGATAGTCCTTTGCCGCGAATACTGCGAGGACCCCATATACACCACCATGATCCCCTGTCTTTGCCTGACAGCCAGAAGACTTTCCTGCCTGGTCTTTACCTTAAAGGACGGAGTTTTCGAGGCTTGGAATTTCGGACGAGCAGACGGCAGAATCAACAAGCTCTACAAGCAGGGCTACACCGATAAGAGCATATCCCAGCTGGAGGCTTTGGCAAAGTTCATCACCGAGAGAGATCCCAAAAAGATAGGCATCAACACCTCTCTCGTCTCGGGTATGGGTGACGGCCTTTCCAAGCAGCTCTACGACGACCTTTGCTCCGTGCTGACAGACGATCAGATTTCAAAGCTTGCCTCGGCCTACGACCTTTCCACAAGGTGGATTGAGACCCGCACCGAGGACGAACTGGCGAGATATTACAGCGTATATGCTCTGGCCATGGACATATGCGAAGAGGCCTTTTCGAGAAAGGTCATCACTCCCGGCGTAACCACCACTACCGAGGTTGAGGAATGGATAGCCCAGGAGATAAACTCTTTGGGTCTTACATTCTGGTTCAGCCCCCATGTCGATGTTCAGCGTCAGGGCCTTGAGGGCACGGCTCACACCGACCTTGTCATAAGACACGGCGACCTGCTCCACTATGATGTGGGCATAAAATATTTCGGTCTCTGCACCGACAGCCAGCGTCTCGGCTATGTTCTCAAAGAGGGCGAGACCGAGGTTCCGAAATATCTGACAGACGCCTTTGCAAAGACCTCCCGCTTCCAGGACATAGTGGCTGAGGAACATATCGTCGGCCGTACAGGCAATGAAATACTTAAAATATCCCTCGAAAGAGCAAAAGAAGAGGGAATCAAGGCCATGCTCTACAACCACCCCATAGGATTCTTCGGCCACAGCGCAGGCACTGTTGTGGGTCTTTGGGATATGCAGGGCGGCATAGGTCTCAAAGGTGAGTTCCCCCTCCATGTCAACACCTGCTACGCTTTGGAGCTCAACACCGAAAGCGAGATAGCCGAATGGGGCGGACAGACGGTGCGCTTCAGCGCCGAGGAGAGCGTCGCCTTTACCGAAAGCGGCGTTCTGCGCTACATGTTCCCCGGAAGAGACAAGATTTACGCCATCTGATGAAAAAAGCAATACTCACCATATTTGCGGCTGGCCTCCTTCTCCTTTCGGGGTGCAGCCGCATCCAAAAAGAAACCCTCAGCTACTATACCTATTTTGACACGATAACCCAGATAACCTTCTACCATTCTGGAGACGAGGAGACCGCAAAGGCCATACAAAACGCCGCCGAGGACACTCTGAAGAGCTATCACGAGGCTTTTGACATATACAATACCTATGAAAACGGCGAAAACCTCGCCTCTCTTAACGAGGCTCCCACCTCTCCCCACAGTTTAGACCCCATGGTAAAAGAGGTTTTGGATTTCTGTCTTGAAAACTATGAAAATGTAAAAGGCAAGACCAATGTATTCGCGGGAGCTCTGCTCTCCCTGTGGCACGACGCCCGAGAGGACGGCGGATATATCCCCTCTCAAAGTCAGATAGACGAGGCTGTAAAACACACAGATCCCGGCTGTTTTGACCTCGAATCCATGAGCTTTTCAGACGATAAGATGTCCGTAGACTGCGGGGCTGTGACAAAGGGAGCGGCAGCCGACGCTTTAGCTCAAAGTATGAAGCAGGCGGGCGCCGAGGCGGGCGTCATCGACCTGGGCGGAAATGTCCTGTGCTTCAGCTCCTTAAAGGACAAGGAATATTTCACCGTAGGTATTCAAAACCCCGACGGAAACGGTCTCGCTGCCACTGCAAAGGTTAAGGATATGTCCCTTGTCACAAGCGGCGACTATCAGCGCACCTACACCGTTGACGGAAAGACATATCACCATATAATCGACCCAGACACAGGCTATCCCGGCGGAGAGTTTTCATCGGTCACCGTCATGCACCAAAGCTCTCTCACGGCGGATTTCCTCTCGACAGCCCTGTTTCTCATGGACGAGGAGACCGGAAGAAAAACAGCCGAGCTCTACGGCGCCGAGGTCATGTGGATAAAAAGTGACGGCACTCTCACATATACCGACGGCTTTCCCATCATAAAATAAAGACACAGCTTTTGTGTCTTTTATTTTTATCTGTAACAAAAAGCTCTCTTTTTCTACTAATAGGGCGAAAGGAGGAAATTATGTTTACATTCAAAACTGTGTACGACATGTACAAACAGGATGTATTTTACTATCTTTTGAGCCTGACTCATAATTCCTCCCTTTCGGAAGACCTCACCTCGGAGACCTTTTTGGGGGCTTTAAAGGCATTTCCCTCTTTCAAAAATCAGTCGAGCATAAAGACATGGCTTTTCGCCATCGCACGAAACAAATGGCTCGACCATCTGAAAAAGGACAGACACGAGAGTTCCTTTGAACAGCTGGCGTGCATATACCTTGCAGAGGGCGCCGATGTGGAGGAAAAGGCTTTCGGCAGTATGACAGCCCAAAAGATAATGGACATTCTGTCAAAGGAAAAGGAGACGGCAAAAGATATCGTCATCATGAGGGTAAACGGCCATTCCTTTTCGGAAATTGCCAAAAAGCACCGCATATCGGAAAGCTCCGCAAGGGTCATCGACCACAGAACCAGGCAAAAAATCAAAAAACAGCTCATAAAGGAGGGTTGGACAGATGAATAAAATAGACTGCGGCATATGTTTGGATCTAATTCCTCTTGTCAAGGACGGAGTTGCGTCGGAGGAAAGTGTAAATGCGGTTTTGGAGCACATAGAGACCTGCCCCTCCTGCCGCTCGGTTTTCGATGAGGGTGCGCCTGTACCCGACCCCATGGACGAAAAGAAAATTGTAGGCAATATAAAGCGGGAATTTTTCATGCTGTCCATGATGATAATTTTCGTAGGCACTCTCATAGGTCTCGGCCTTTCGGAAAGCTCGGGAATGTTTCTCAACATTCTCATAATGCCCGCCATAGGCGCCCTCGGCTACGCAGCCATGCCTAAAAAATCCTTTTTGGTGCCTGTCGGCATGTTTGGCGCCGTATATGTATGGCATTTTATAAAATACCTCCCCGGTATGTTCAGAGCCGAAGACGCCTACACTCTGCCCGACCTTTTGGCCATTCCCATATTCTGGTCGTGCATATACGCCCTTTTCTGCGCCGTCGGCACGCTGATTGCATTTCTCCTGCATTTCGCCTTTAAGAAAGGAGACAGACAATGAAAAAGAAAACTTTAAAAATCTGCGCCGCCCTTCTGGCCTTTGCCCTTATTGGCTTTGTGCTGGTTTTCGCCTCGGCATTTATGGGCAATCCCCTTTCAAAGCTCATCGTATCGATAAATTCGAAAAATTACATTGAAAAAAATTATTCAGACCTGGATTTAGTCGCCGATTCGCCTTTTTACAGCTTTAAAACCGGCGGATACAGCGTATATGTCCGTTCGGAAAGCAGCGTCGACACCCATTTCAATCTGTCCTACGACATATGGGGCAGACTTGAGTACGATTCCTATGAAAATGATGTGCTTACAAAAAACAACACCTTTGGAAGAATTAACGATGACTATTTCAAAGCCGTAAACAGCGCCGAGGACACTCTGCCCGTTGAGTGCGATATCTTTTTCGGCGATATCGAATGCCGCGACTATGTGGAAACAGGTTTTGACGGCGAGCCGAGGCACGAGCCTTTCGGATATTCTTTGGACGAGCTCATAATGGACGGCACATACGACACGAAAGAGACCGGCAAAAAGGCAGGCAGGCTGACTGCATACGCCGTATCGAATGACGGCAGCGCGGAAAATGCCGCCGAAATGCTTCTCAAAATCACCGAACATCTCGAGAGCCGCGGAATATATTTTTATGCCGTCGACTTTGTAATCAGATCGCCCAGAATCGAGGGGCAGTCCCGTGACAACCTTTTCAATATCGAATGCTTTTTGAGGAGCGATATATATGAGGACGGACTTGCCGAAAGACTTCAAAAAGCCGACGAAGAGCTCGATGAATACTACCGCCGAGCCGACGAAGAGGGCAAATAAAAGTTTTTTAAGTTGACAGAGCAAAACATTCATGATATATTAAAAATATAATATGTGTCAAAAGATCTCGAAAGAAGCGTCGCCATGAAAAAGCTGACCCTTTATCTCGCGCTTTCTTCCCTGATTCTTGCCCTTTGGGGCTGCTCTGCCGAAACTCCCAATATCAGCCAAAGCACCACCGCAGCCACCTCGGCTGCGCCAACTACCACCGCTTCCGATGAAGAAACCGAAATGTACATAGCGCCCGCCGTCCTCACCGCCGAGGAGCTTGACATTCTGGAGCTTATAAACAGAGAAATCTCCGACCGAGTCTTTGATTTTCAGGTGGACGACACGGTGCAGAGCGTACACATATCGGCCCATCTTCTGAAAGACGGGCAGTGGCAAAAAGACACCGTCGGCATGAGCAGCCGCACTGCCACAGATGATTCCGAAGGCCGTGTTCTTCTCGACTTTGACCGAATAGACGGCGACTACACCATATCCCTTCAGGGAAATTCGGGCGTCACCCGCAACGAGGTAAAAAGAGAAGGACTTCCCACCGAAAGCACAGGTATCTTCACCGATGTGCTGGAGGAAAAAACCGAGATAGTCTACGAAAAAGAGATACCCCTCGTCCTTCAGATCGTAAGCTCGGGCGGAATATCGGCGGCGTCTGTGGACAGTTTTTACAATCCCGAAGAGCTCATTTCCCACGGCTATGACAAGGTGATGGCCGTCACAATTCTTTTCAGTCAAAAACCCCTTTCCTAAAAATAAAAGGTCTGCTTTCGCAGACCTTTTTTCTATCCCAAATCTAAGCAAAATGTGTGCCCCTCTATGTCCTTCATGGTTTTGGAGCTTTCAAAATACTGAGTTTTGCACAGCTCTGCCCCCAAAGACAGGGCGCGCTCCACTGCCTTTTCCAGATTGTCCACCTTGAAATCCAGGTGAATCATCTGTCCCTGTCTGCCCTTTTCATAGGGCCATACAGGCTTTTCATACAGGGGCTGTCTCTGAAATGCCAAAGTAAATCCCGCAGGTGATTTAAGAGCCGCCCAGCCCTCCCCTGCCTTTTCTCTCGGCCATTCCAAAAGTTTCTGATAAAAATCGCACAGGGCGTTTTCGTCACGGCAGTCGATGACTATGCCGGAAATTCCCTTTATCTCCCCCGCAGTCATTAGAAGCAAGCCTTATAGATATTTACAACATCTTCCTTTGTCAGGGGAACAAAGACATTTTTGAGGTTTGCGGCCGCCTTTTCTGCCATCTCCTCAAACTTGCTGTCGTCTGTTATTCCCACCTCACGGAGAGTTTTCGGAATACCCATGGCGACGAAATACTCCTCGGTTTTGTCGATACCGCTTTTTGCTATGTCGTATTTGTCGCCCGTCTGGGATACATCCCACACATTGACGGCGTATTCGACGAACTTATCCACCGTGTCGTCGCTCAGGATATATCTCATCCATGCAGGTGTAAGTATGGCGAGACCTATGCCGTGGGTTATATCGTAGTAGGCGCTCAGCTGATGCTCGATGCTGTGGACAGTCCACGGAGTGTCCTTTCCGTAGGCAAGAAGGTCGTTTATGGCAAGGCTCGATGTCCACATGAGGTTTGCTCTGGCCTCATAATTTTCGGGATCGTTTACAGCGATTGTGCCGTATTTTATACAGGTTTTGAGCAGAGCCTCGGCCATTCTGTCGGCGAGATAGGCCGTCTTGACTGTGCTGAAATAGATTTCAAATATGTGAGACATCATGTCGGCTGTACCTGCCGCCGTCTGATATTTGGACACGCTGTATGTATATGTCGGGTCAAGGACAGATGCCACGGGGCGCATGTCCTCATGCTTTACGCCGATTTTGTCGTTGGTGGTCATGTTGGAAATGACAGCCGCCCTGTCCATCTCGGAGCCTGTGGCCGAAAGTGTAAGCACCGAAAAGACCGGCAGTACGGATTTTATCTGAGCCTTCTTGACCACTATATCCCAGGGGTCTCCCTCATAGGACACCGACGCCGCAATAACTTTGCCGCAGTCGATGGAAGAGCCGCCGCCCACCGCCAAAACAGCCTTGAGACCGTGCTCTCTGCACAGCTCGACGCCCTTTCTTACGCTTTCCACCCTGGGATTTGGCTCTATGCCCGAAAGCTCGACCCACTCGACGCCGTTTTCTTTAAGACTTTTCGTCACATCGTCATATATGCCCAGCTTTTTTATCGAGCCACCGCCGTAGCACAGAAGTATTTTATCGGCCTTTTTCTTTATCTCTCTGCCGATATTTTCGGCAGAGCCCTTGCCGAAAAAGACTTTAGTTCCTATGTCATACACAAAGTTTTTCATGTTTTTCTCCTTTCGGATAGTTATTTTCTTCACGAAAATTATACCACACAGGTATGTCTTTTACAATATGACAGATATATTTTGTATATTACCTATAATATTTGACCTCAAAATTTGTACAAAAAAGCCTCCCAAAAGGGAGGCTTTATATTTTTAAGTATTACAAAGCGGCCTTTGCCTTCTCAACGAGAGCTGTGAAAGCTGCTGCGTCGTTGACTGCGATCTCGGCGAGCATCTTGCGGTTGAGAGCGATGTCTGCCTTCTTGAGACCGTTGATGAAGCGGCTGTAATTGATGTCGTTCATCTTGCAGGCAGCTGTGATACGAGTGATCCAAAGTCTTCTGAAGTCACGCTTTTTGTTCTTTCTTCCGACATAAGCGTACTTGAGGGATTTCATTACCTGCTGGTTGGCAACCTTAAAGTGGCTCTTCTTTGCGCCCCAGTAGCCCTTGGCCAGCTTGATTATCTTCTTTCTTCTTTTGCGCGTCATCATTGCGCCTTTTACTCTTGCCATATCTATATTACTCCTTCTATAAGCTTAAACTCGAACCGATTATTTGTAGGGAATGAGACGCTTTACCTGAGCTGTTGTAGCGCTGCCCAAGTATGTTGCCTTACGGAGCTGTCTCTTGCGCTTAGCAGTCTTGCAGCCCTTTATATCGTGACGGCGGTTTGTGCTGAACATCTTGATTTTTCCTGTTTTAGTGACCTTGAATCTCTTCTTAGCGCCACTATGAGTTTTGATTTTAGGCATAGTACCTGTCCTCCCTTTATTGTGTACGAAATCTTATTTTTTCTTATCGGGTGCCAAAAACATGATCATCTGACGGCCTTCCAGCTTGGGCTCTTTTTCCAGCACGCCGAACTCTTTTGCACCTTCGGCAAACTTGACGAGAAGATTGAGACCTATATCTGTGTGAGCCATCTCTCTGCCTCTGAATCTGACGGAAACCTTTACCTTGTTGCCGCTTGTCAGGAACTTCTGAGCCGCCTTGAGCTTTGTGTTGAAATCGTTGACATCGATTTTAGGCGAAAAACGAATTTCCTTTATTTCGACTACCTTCTGGTTTTTCTTGGCTTCCTTTTCCTTCTTCATCTGATCAAAGCGGAACTTTCCGTAGTCGGCTATGCGGCACACGGGCGGCTCGGCCTTAGGAGCGATCAGAATGAGATCGAGGCCTGCTCTGTCGGACATTTCAAGGGCTCTGGCTATGGGCATAACACCCACCTGGTTGCCCGTTTCATCAATGAGACGAACCTCTTTGGCTCTGATATCGTCATTGATCAGGTATTCTTTGGATTGATCTTTTGTACTAATGGTTTGGCACCTCCCGAAAAATTAAAAAGCGAGCGGAAACCGCTCGCACAACAAAACAAAACCAATAAAAATATCGGTCAGCAATGTAAACCCTTTCTTACTTAAATTAGGGTGAGAAGCGGTTACTTCTACTTTCTTGTCTTAAGTATTATATCACCTCTCATTCTTAAAGTCAATAGTTTTTTTTCAAAAATTACCCTTTATTTTTTCGATACAATGTGATATAATATATCCATAAAGAAAATTTGATTTTTGGAGAACACTATGGATAAAAACAACAACTCTGATTTCGGCAATGACCTTGTCACCCTTGTGGACGAGGAAGGCGTCGAAGTCACCTTTGAGCATATAGACACCTACGAGATGAACGGCATAACCTATATGGCTTTTCTTCCCGAAAACGCCGACGATCTCGATTCCTATGACATAACTATTCTCAAGGTGGAATATGACGAGACCACCGGCGATGAGTTTCTCGTATCCCTTGAGGACGATGAAGAGGAACAGGAGCTTTTCGACATCTTCTCCGACCGTCTCGAGGACAGCTTTACAAGCTCCGAAGACGGAGAATAACATACAGCATAAAGCCCTGCGGTATGCGTCAATAGTGCATAATTTAAATCCACAAAGTTCTGAAACGGGATTGCGGGTTCACAAGCGGTTTGCAGGCCTCCCGATGCTTGTCATTGGAAGTTGGAAGCAGTAATGCGCGTGACAGCTTGCCCACCTGCTAAAAAGCGGGTTTAAGATTGCACTGACGGTATTCGCGGGGTTTTTATACCGCACATAAGACGGCTTTTGCCGTCTTTTTATTTTGTTGCAAAAAGACTGCTTTCGCAGTCTTTTTATCTTGTCATCAAAAACGCCGCCAGAAAAACCTGGAGCAAAAATATCAGCGGCACTCCTAAGGTAAACTTCTTGTGCTTTGTCTTGTGTCTGAAAAGATTCATGGCGAGATATGCTCCCAAAGAGCCCCCCACCGCCGCTATGAGCAGGAGATTTCTCTCGGATATCCTCCACTTTCCTCTTACGGCGAAATATTTGTCGGCGCCGTAAAGCACGAAGGCGAAGACATTTACCACGGCGAGATATACGAGAGTTTTATCCATTTATTTCACCGATTTTATCCGAAAGTGCTGCAAGCTGTTCTATCGAAAGGGCCTCTCCCCTTATCTTTTCCGAAACTCCGATGTCTGTCAGCATTTTGCCGCACATCTCTTTGGGAATTTGGGGAAAAGCTGTGTTTATGCAGTTGACCAGCGTCTTTCTCCTCTGAGCAAAGGCGGCTTTTATCACCTTGAAAAACAGCTTTTCGTCCTTTACCTTTACTTTAGGCTCCTTTCTCACATCGAGCCTGACCACGGCGCTGTCCACCTTTGGGGCGGGAATAAAACAGCCTGCCGGCACATCGAGGATTATCTCCGGCTTGGTGTAATACTGCACAAAGACGGTAAAAGCGCCGTAATCGGCGGTATTTTCCTTGGCGCATATCCTCTTCGCCACCTCTTTCTGCACCATTACCGTGATGCTCTCAAAGCACTTTGCCTCGATGAGGGCGGCTATGGCGGGGGTGGTTATATAATAGGGCAGGTTGGCGCAGGCCACAGTTTTCGCCCCGTGGAAGTTTTCCTCCACTATCTGCGGAATGTCCACCTTGAGGACATCGCCCTGCACCACGCTGAAGTTTTTATGAAGCACCATTGTCTCCTTCAAAATGTCGGGCAGGCGCTTGTCCAGCTCTATGGCCACAACCTGCTTTGCCCTCTGACACAGCTCAAAAGACAGGGTGCCGATGCCCGGTCCCACCTCTATGACGCAGGTGTTCTCGTCTATGTTTGCGTTTTCCGCAATTTTTACGGGAACATGGGGAGCGCACAGGAAATTCTGCCCCAAAGCCTTGGAAAACCCGAAGCCGTGGCGGCGGAGAAGATCCTTTATATATCCGATTTCACAAAGTAACGACATATTTTTATCTTACAGCTCTATTTCAAGGCAGACGGGACAGTGGTCGCTGCCCATTATGTCTGACCTTATGGAGCTTTCCTTTATCTTATTTTTGATGTCGTCCGACACGACAAAATAGTCTATACGCCAACCGACATTCTTCTCTCTGGCCTTGAATCTGTAAGACCACCAACTGTAAGCCCCCTCCAGATCGGGGTAGAGATGCCTGAAGCTGTCGGTAAATCCCGCAGATAACAAAAGGGTAAACTTTTCCCTCTCCTCGTCGGAAAAACCGGGGTTCTGTCTGTTGGTCTTGGGGTTTTTAAGGTCTATCTCCTTGTGGGCCACATTGAGGTCGCCGCAGTATACCACGGGCTTTTTGTCCCTGAGACGGGAGAGATACTCCCTCATATCGTCCTCAAATTCACATCTGTAACCCAGTCTTTTGAGACCCTCCTGGGCGTTGGGGGTGTAGCAGCACACGAGGAAATATTTCTCAAATTCCAAAGTTATGACTCTGCCCTCGTCGTCGTGGAGACCTTCAATGCCGTATTTCACATCGATGGGCTCTTCTTTGGTAAAAACAGCGGTGCCCGAATAGCCCTTTTTAACGGCGCTGTTCCAGTACTGATGGTAGCCGGGGGTGTCTATCTCGGCCTGACCCTTCTGCATCTTTGTCTCCTGAAGGCAGAAAACATCGGCGTCTTCAGCCTTGAAAAAGTCGAGAAATCCCTTGTCCAAACAGGCCCTTATTCCGTTTACATTCCAAGATATCAGCTTCATTCTGCCAGCCCAAACTCCTTGTATGTCTTGCCTTCGAGGGTTTTGAAGGTGAACTTTCCGTCCTCGAACACAATGTAGCTTCTCTCGCTGCCGCCTTTAGGCAATGTCACGCTGCCGGGATTGATATAGGTGAAGTCGTCATACTCATTGCAGGCGGGCACATGTGTGTGGCCGCACAGCAGCACATCTCCCCTTCTGAGGGTTGGCGGGGGATTCTGCTCGCCGTAAATGTGGCCGTGGGTGGCGTATATCATGTGTTTTCCGTGGTAGAGTATGGTATAATCAGCCATTATGGGGAATTGCAGCACAACCTGATCTACCTCGGCGTCGCAGTTGCCGCGTACCGATGTGATGCTGTCCTTATACTCGTTGAGCATGTCTATGACCTTTTTGGGGTCGTAAAAATCGGTGAGACCGTTTCTCGGGCCGTGGTAGAGAATATCTCCCAAAAACAGCATTCTGTCACACTTTTCCTCTTTGTATCTCTCCAGAAGCTGACGGCAGTAGACTTCCGAGCCGTGTATATCCGATGCTATAAGTATTTTCATTGTTCCTCCTCACTGCAAATCTATGTTGCATATCCTTATGGGTTGATCGTCGTTTTTGTATCCGAAAACAAAGTCCGAACCGTCAAAATATATGGCGGTTTCGGCGGCGATGCCCGTGCTGACCTTTACAGTCTGCCCGTCGGCATTCTCGTATTTATACTCAAGCGGAAATGAAAAGCATATGTTCCCGTCTATGTCCATCTTTCCGCCGAAAAATCCTCCTGCGTTGACATAGTAGCACTCCTTGGGCTCTCTGCCGAGACCCACCTCGCAGGACGCCCATATGTCGCGGCTGTCCTTGGGCTTGAGAATTATAAGTCCGTTTTTCTCGTCGTATATCGTCTCGAGCTTTGGGAAAAAGCCTTCCTCAAATCTGCCGTCGTTGAAATCGCAGAAATAGGCGGTATAGTATCCGTTCCCGTCATTTTTGATAAGCCCCACCGATGTAAATCCGTTTGGGCTCTGTCCGAAGCCGATATAGGTCTCGTTTTCATTTTTATATACTATTTTAGGGTTTTCGCCCGGCCACTCGGGGGCGTCTATCACCATTTCACCCGCATATATTCTGCATCCCAAGGCTTCGCCGCAAAAAATCAGCGAGCCGTCGTTCCATTTCAAAAGCACCGACGGCACATATATGTCACCGTACTCGTCATAGGTACAGTCCTGTCTCAAGGGCGATGCCGAATGGTCGGTTATCTGATAGACAAATTCCGCCTTGCTGCTGCCGTTTTTGCCGACTACCGTGCGGGTAAATGTTATGATATCGCCTTCGCTCTCGGTTTTGAAATACACATCGGCATACTGTCCGTCGGCCGTCTTTATCTCATGGTAAACCGAGCCGTCAAAGGCGGAAAATCCCGGGTGGAGGGCCGCAAGAAGACCTCTCACTCCCTCTCTGCCCTTAAAAAAATCCTCATCTAAAATGCCGCTCAGCTTTTCAGAGGCCTCTGAGCTCTCAAAGCCCTGCCAGAAAAGGGAAAAATCCACACTTTCCGAACTGCTCCACAGCCTGTATATATCATCGGGATTCTGTCCTTCGGCCATGGCTTTCCAACCCTGCTCCATCATGCAGAGGGCCTTTGTGCTGCCCGAATTGAGGTCAAATCCCTGCCACAATATTCTTCCCGCTGCGTCGATGGCTTTTTCACCGCTTTTTTCAAATTCGTTGACAACTGCGTCTTTGAACCTGCGGTCGGAGCTCATGAGCTCCAAAACCGAACCGTCGCTCATCTCTCCCGAAAGCTCTTCAGAAAATATCACCGCTTCCACATCGGTAAAGGAGGACATAGGCTCCACCCTTGTGCAGCCCGTGAGAATGATAAGCGCGGCAAAAACCGCCGCCGCGATCCTTTTCACATCGTCCACCTCCTTTGTTTACATAAATATCCTATCATACAAACGGTGTTTAGTCAATAAATCTCAAAGTTTTACAAAAATAAAAGGCGGAAAACTCCGCCTTTTATGTGTCTGTATTTTATTTTCTCAAAGCTCTTCTGTCGGTGTAAACCGTGTGCAGCAGCTCGTGGGTCTTGCCCTTGAGAAGTCCGCTGTAAAGAGAGGACATTATGGGGTTTTCCTCGGAATGCTTTATGATGCTCATTCTGTCGGCCTCGTAAAGGCCCGCTCCGCGCTTCTGCTTCATGGCCTTTGTGCCGACGGGCTGACCTGCGCCCGAAACACATCCGCCGGGGCATGCCATGACCTCGACAAAGTGATAGCTGCGCTTGCCCTCCTGCATATCCTTGATAAGGCGCTCGGCATTGGCAAGGCCTGAAACAACAGCTATCTTGATGACGCTTTCACCCACCTCAAGCTCCAGCTCCTTTACGCCTTCAAAGCCTCTTACGCCCTTGAACTCAAGCATCTTGAGAGCGGCGCTCGACTTGTCCTCGGAGACTCTTCTGATGACAGCCTCGGTGACACCGCCTGTTACGCCGAAGATTACGCCTGCGCCCGAGCCTATGCCGAAGGGCTGGTCGACAACCTGGGAATCCAGCTCGGAGAACACTATGCCTGCCTCCTTTATCATCTGACCCAGCTCCTGAGTGGTGATGACAAAATCTGTGGGAGCCCCGTTTTCTCCGATGAACTCCTGGCGCTTGGCCTCGCTCTTTTTGGCTGTGCAGGGCATTACGGCGACGGTTACTATATTCTGCTTGTCGTTTTTATGGTGTTCTTTGAGGACTGCGCCGAACATCTGCATAGGTGAACGGCAGGTGGAGAGATTATTCAAAAGCTCGGGGTGCTTTTCCTCGGCATACTTTACCCATGCGGGGCAGCAGGATGTAAAGAGAGGCAGAGTCTCGGGGTTTTCGAGCCTTGTAAGGAACTCGCCCGTCTCCTCCATTACAGTGAGGTCGGCACCGGTTATTGTGTCGTACACCTCGTCAAAGCCGAGGCGGCGAAGAGCTGCAACTACCTTGCCCATGACATCTTCTCCCGGCTTCATTCCGAACATCTGGCCTATGCCGACGCGGACGGCGGGAGCAACCTGGACTATTACCTTATTCTTGTTGTCGGACAGAGCCTCCCATACGGCTGTAACATCGTTTTTGATGGTTATTGCGCCTGTGGGGCAGACGGCTGCGCACTGTCCGCAGCCTACGCAGCTGGTTGTGGCTATCGGCTCGCCGAAAGCGGGCATGACCTTCATTTTAGATCCGCGGCGCGCAAAGTCTATGGCGCCCACATTCATAACCTCATCGCAGACGCGAACACAGTCGCCGCAGAGAATGCATTTGCTCAGATCTCTTGTGATAGATGCCGAGGAATCGTCGATCTCCGGCTCTGTCTTGGAGTTTTCAAATCTGACATGGCCTACGCCGTAGCGGCGGGCCAGCTCCTGGAGCTTACATGTGCCGTTCTGATTGCAGGTGGTGCAGTCGCGGCAGTGGGAAGAGAGCAGGAGCTCCAGTATCATTTTTCTGTATTTTCTGACCTTGGGAGTGTTGGTGTATATCTCCATGCCGTCTCTCGGCACCGAGGAGCAGGAGGCCTCAATGTCTCCCCACTTGTTTTCGACGACGCACATGCGGCAGGCGCCGTAAGTCGAAAGCTCCGAGTGGTAGCAGAAGGTTGGCAGGTCTATGCCGGCCTTTCTTATGACCTCCAGAATATTCTTTTCATTTTCTATGAGAACGGGCATGCCGTCGATCATCATGGTTCTCGGTTTGATACTCATCTTATTAGGCCTCCTTTATAGCTTTGAACGGGCAGCCTTCCATGCATGCACCGCACTTGATACACTTGTTCTGGTCGATGGTGAAGGGAGATTTTATCTCTCCGCTTATAGCTCCCACCGGACAGTTTCTTGCGCACTTGGAGCAGCCTTTGCAGAGATCCTTGTCGATGTAGATCTTCTTTAAAGCGGTACATGTCTTTGTATCGCATACCTTATCAACTATGTGTCTGACATACTCGTCCCTGAAGTTCTTTATGGTGCTGACTACGGGGAAGGCGGCCGTCTTGCCGAGACCGCACAGGGCTGTCGAAGAAATTGTGTCGGCCAGCTCCAAAAGCAGGTCGAGGTCTTCAAGCTTGCCCTTGCCCGCGACTATTCTCTCGAGTATCTCAAGCATGCGCTTTGTACCCTCACGGCAGGGCACGCACTTGCCGCAGCTTTCGTTCTGAGTGAAGTTCATGAAGAAACGGGCGACTTCCACCATACAGGTGTTTTCGTCCATGACGACGAGACCGCCCGAGCCTATCATGGCTCCGACCTTTTTGAGGCTGTCGAAGTCGAGGGACAGCTCGAGGTTTGTCTCTATGAGGCATCCGCCCGAGGGACCGCCTATCTGAACGGCCTTGAAGCTTTTGCCGTCTCTTATGCCGCCGCCTATGTCATAGATGACCTCTCTGAGCTTTGTGCCCATGGGTATCTCGATAAGACCTGTGTTGACGACATTTCCGGTAAGGGCGAAAGCCTTAGTTCCCGGGCTCTTTTCAGGGCCTATGGAACGGTACCAGTCGGCTCCGTTTACAATGATGGGAGCCACATTGGCGAAGGTCTCGACATTGTTGAGAACGGTGGGCTTTGCAAAAAGACCCTGCTCGACCGTTCTCGGAGGCTTAACTCTCGGCATACCTCTGTTGCCCTCGATGGAGGCCGTGAGGGCCGAGCCCTCGCCGCAGACGAAGGCGCCTGCGCCTCTGTTTATATGCATATCAAAGTCAAAGCCCGAACCGAGAATATTTTTACCCAGTATTCCGCACTCGTACATCTGGTCTATGGCGTTCTGAAGTCTTTCAATGGCCAGAGGATACTCGGCTCTTACATATATATAACCGTTGTGGGCGCCGCAGGCGATACCTGCGATTATCATGCCCTCCAGCATCTTGTGGGGGTCGCCCTCCATGATGGAACGATCCATAAATGCTCCGGGGTCGCCTTCGTCGCCGTTACAGACTATGTATTTTTCCGGCTCTCTCTGTCTTCTGACCTGGCTCCACTTTTTGCCTGTGGGGAATCCTCCGCCTCCTCTTCCGCGGAGGTTGGAGCTGTCTATCTCTGTTATGATCTCATCGGGAGTCATATCAAAAAGAGCCTTTTCCAGTGCGGAATATCCGCCTATGGCGAAATACTCATTTATGGATGTTGCGTCTATATGTCCGCAGTTAGCAAGGGCAAGTCTCGTCTGCTTTTTATAGAAGGGTATCTCCTCCTGCTCCTTGTAGAGCTTGCCGTTCTGCTTGTATCCAAGTCTCTCTATGTATTCGCCGCCTAGAATTGTCTTTTGGACTATCTCCTCACAGTCCTCGGCTTTTACCTTGACATAGAGCCAGCCCTGAGGCTCGATTCTGACAAGGGGACCCATTTCGCAGAAACCGTGGCATCCGCTCTTTTTAAGGCCGATTTCGTCGCCGTGGGGATCTTTTTCCAAAACCACCGAGCACTTTATGCCGTTCTCTTCCATAATTCTCTTGAGTTCGGCGTGTATCTTAAGGGAGCCGCCGGCTACGCAGCCCGTGCCGCAGCAAACGAGAATTTTTCTCTGGTCGGCGGCTTTTTTGTAAACCTCTCTTATATCTATGAGATCCTGTCTGCTCTTAAGCATTTTTTACCTCCCTGAGCTCTTTGAGAATTGTCTCTGCTTTTTCCGGTGTCATCGAAGGATATACATGGTCGTTTATGACCATGACAGGTGCGAGACCGCAGGCACCGAGACACGAAACGGTTTCCACGGTGAACATCAGGTCGTCGGTAGTGTGTTTTTCGGCCGAAAGACCCAGCTCTTTTCTCACATACTCGAGAATCGGCACGGATTTTCTGACATGGCAGGCAGTTCCGTCGCAGATTTTGATGACATACTCACCTTTTGGCTCAAGTGAAAAATTCTCGTAAAATGTCGCAACGGAATAGAGCTTAGCGCGGCTTATCCCGAGTTTTTCCGACACATACGAGAAAATTTCTTTGGGCAGATAGTGATACTTTTCCTGAATATCCTGAAGTATTGCGATAGTTCTCGTCTGAGAATAATCGTTCTTTTCAAGGATTTTGTCAATCACAGAAAAATCAAGCTTATTCATTCTTCCCTCCACAGTATTTTTCGTTATACTTTTATCATACAGTCTTTCTTCGATTATACAACACATATGTGACAAAATCAATAGCGGCAGCTGTTATTTTTTTGTATTTTTGTCATTTTTTCTTTCAAATATCTTTCTCTTTATTTTAAACACTTGATTATATATTTACATTTGTGATAAAATAATATTGTAATTTCTCTGCCAAAAGGAGGAAAATATGGCCTTTCACGAAAATAAACATATAAGTTTTTTCATTCTTTTAGCATATATCGTATTGGCTTTTTTCGCCGCGAAGCTGTTTTTCAGCGTGGTTTTTCCGTGGACAATCCCTCTTATAATCTCGGTTATAATGTCGGCTGTCATAGAAAAACCCGTGAAACACCTTGAAAAAAGAAAGGTTCCGCGAAAAATCGCCTCGGCTGTATGCACCCTTTTTTACCTGACACTTTTCGGAACACTGTGTTATTTTATAGTGTCGGTGACGGTCTCTCAGGTGAAAATACTGGCGCTTGAGCTGCCCGGTCTTGCCGAATCGCTGATGGACAAACTGGAGATAATTCTCGCAAATCTTGAGAAAACCCTTTCCGGTCTGCCTCTCCACAAGCTGGGCATAGATATTTCCAGCCTCGACAGTCTGCTTTCGGGAATAAAGCTGCCCGACTTCAAGGCGTCATACATTATAAATCCCGTGTTCAAGGCGGCGGTCTCCCTGCCGACCATACTCATATCGGTTGTATTTGTATTTGTTTCCACATATTTTCTCACAAGCGAGAGAAAGACCATAACGGCATTTATGGCAAAGCAGCTCTCGCCGAGGGTCAAAGAAGTCCTCGAGGAACTGAGAACATTTATGTATTCCTCGGTTTTCGGCTGGATAAAGGCTCAGCTCATACTCATCTGCATAACCTCTTTTGAGCTGATGGTGGGATTCACACTTATGAAAATCCCCTACGCCTTTCTGCTCGCCATAATAATAGCCATAATCGACGCCCTGCCAATTCTCGGCGTCGGAACGGTGCTCATTCCGTGGGCGGTGATATGTATTTTCACGGGCGATGTTTTAACCGGCGCCCCGCTGTGTCTGATGTACGCCGTGGTTCTCATAGTTAGAAACTCCATAGAGCCAAAGATACTGAGCGTTCAAATTGGCCTTCACCCCTTTGTCACCCTGCTGTGTATCTATTTCGGATATCGTCTCGCAGGCTTCGGCGGAATGTTTTTAGTGCCCTTCACGGTAATTCTGCTGTGCAAGCTTCAGGAACTGGGAGTAATAAAGTTTTTCAAAGAATAAGAAAACAAGCGGAACCTATCAGGTTTCCGCTTGTTCTTTTTTTGCCTCTTCCCTGTCTCTTTTGGCCTTTCTCGCAAGAAAAAGCAGGACGGGACATACGAGCACTCCGACTGTCATTATATATCTGTAAACCAAAAGGAATTCAAAGGCGGCAGTTATGCCCTTGAACATCAAAAGCGATACATTAAAAACTATGGCCACGATGGGAAAAAAGGCCATTTTATGACCTCTGACCTCCTCCACCGCCTCCCTTGCGAATATGGTCAGCATACATATTTTAAAGAGCTGACACACCATGAATACCACCGCCATGAATATCTCCAGCCTTTGAAAAAAGCTTGAAAGGGTCACGAGGCTGACCACGGCATAGGAGGGGAAATAGAGCTGCGACGCAAAGGGAACTCCCAGCACCGCCATATTGTTGGCGAAAAACACGGCGAGAAACACCGAACAGAATATGACCGAGGCTCTAACCCCGTTTTGCCCTTTTTGGCCCTCGGTGCACCTGTTTATCATAAATACCGCGAAAAATCCCTCGGCAAAGGGGAACATGAATGAAGTAAAGGCTCCGTTTAAAAAGTTCAGTATTCCCTTTTGGAATATTGGCAAAAGCAGTGTGAAATCTGCCTGATGCACCGACGAAAGGGCGGCGAAAATCATCATTGCCGCCGTCAGCGGAAAAAGTATCTCGGCGCATCTTGCCAAAACCGTCACGCCTTTTATGCCTATATACATGACGCTGGCTGCGATAAATGCGGCTATTATTATATGAGGAGTGAGCACCAGATTCATCTGAGATATGAAAAGTATCAGCACCGCCTGAGACACCGACGCCACAAATATTGAAAATATTTCCAAAATGAGCATGAGAGTCTTTTCGTATTTTGCTCCGCATCCGTTCTTCAGCGTATTGCTCATATACAATTTATAAATTGGAAGAGAGGCGAGACCTCCCGCCAAAAAAGCCAAATAAGCGTCTTTTCCCGCCTCGTTTTGCCCTCCTATGGTGGCGATGCTTCCGAATATATATATTGTATAGAGGGCAAAGCTCTGATATGTGCCTATTTTGTTTTTCATTTTACCTCCCTGAAAGCCGAAATGATACCATCAATGGGTGGTGTGGGTATATTCTCTCCGACAGCCACAAAGGCGCTCAAAATCAGCATGGCGAGAGCTATTATCAGCTCGGCCTTTTTCATTTTTGTTCCCTCTCTGTTTTCTATGAGAAAACCCAGCGAATAAATCAATATGACCGAAAGTATTTTCATCTCTCACCTCAGCTCTTCATCTCTCTGCCGTTGTCTATTACTGCGCTTTCCGCCTTGACCTCAAACTCTGCGCCCTGATATATTCTGTCAAGATCTGCGTCCTTGAGGTCGGCCGTCTCGGAATATCCCGCCGTAACCTTCTGCATAATTCCCAAGACATCGCTCTTGTACTCCGCCGAAAGTCTCTCCAGAGTTTCTTTCAGCTCCTTTTCCATGTGAGCCGTGAGAAGCTTTTCTTCTTCTTTGTCGGAAAAGTCCTCCTTTTTGTTCTCCCTTTCGGTCAGGCTGTATTTGCCCGTGAACTTCACCTTTACCGTAAGTTTTCCGTCACTGTACTCGGGTTTTATCGAACAGGCTCTGTCTTTTATTTCAAAGGCCACCATGTCATTTCCGTCCTTTACGGTGACGGTGCCGCCCGTGCTGCCGTCTCCCGACATGAGCATAAAGTTTCTCGTGTCCTTTTCGTCTATTACACCTTCAAGTTTACCTCCCTTGAACACGGCTGTGCCCACCGATTTGGGATCTTCGAGATTTTCAAAGGAAACTACCGGCAGATAGGCGTCCATGCCCCTCTCCATCAAAAGAGATTTGAATTTGTAAAGCTCTACGGCGGGGGCTACACATTTTTCCGCCGCCGACTTCAAAAGCTCGGCGTTTTCAAAGGACACGACTGCCTTCGGCTTGTCCCCGTTTCCCTCAAAAAGCTCCTCGCCTGCCTTTTCGGTAATCATAACCTGCATGGAAAGTCTTATGTCATTGTGTCTTATAAAATAATCTATGGCGTCGTTTATACCATCTTCGGCCAGTTCCCTGTCTATCATTAGCACCTGCATATGGCCGAAATAGAGCTTTCTCCCCGCCGCTGCGGTAGATTTTTCCACCGCCTCGGTGATGGTGTCGCCCTCACGGCTGACCGCCTTTGACACGGGAGATGTGCCCTCCCCCGACTGAACATCGGCTATCTCTATTATCGTGTTGTACTTCTCTCCGTTCTCGCCTTTTTTTAAAAGCATTCCCGTGACTATGGCGATATCGCCCGTCTCTTTGTAGTCGTAGCAGCCTCCGAGAGTCAGAATAAGGACGAGAGTAAATATTATTTTGACTGTTCTCATTTTTTTCTCCCCAAAAATCTGCCGCTCGGTTTCATTCTGCTCCACGCCGTCCTTACAAATGTGTCCTCCTTGCCCGCCGAGCGATAACTGGTTATATTGCTCAGTATCGACACGCCGAAGGAATAAGTGGAAGCCATCCACGCCAAAAGCCACAGCATACCTATTATATATCCGTAAAGTCCCATGACAGAGGCCAGACATATGAGAATTATCCTCATCACCGTCACAAGGCTTCTGAAATTTGACACCATAAGTCCCGTTATTCCCGACAGCGCCACCACGATTATCATGGGGGCCGACACAAATCTCGCCTCGACAGCCGCCTGACCCAAAATCAGCGCGCCCACTATGCCCATGGTTTGACCTATTACATCGGGAGTCCTCTTTGCCGCCTCTCTCAGCACATCGAAGGCAAACAGCAAAAACAGCGCCTCCAAAAATGTGGGAAAGGGTACATTGTCCCTTGCCTCGGCTATGCTGAAAAGCAGAGCGGAGGGCAGCATCTCCATGTGATAGGTGATGAGGGCCACATACACAGGCAGAGCCGAAAGAGATATAAACAGGCTTATCATTCTGACAATTCGTGAAAAAGAGGCGTAAAAAGGATTGACATAATAGTCCTCGGGGGACTGAAACTGCTCGGCGATTATGCATGGGGCGGTAAGTGCCACGGGCGTACCGTCCACCATAACCGCCACTCTTCCCTCCAAAAGCTTTGCCGCCAGCACATCGGGCCTTTCGGTCTTGCCCATGAGGTCAAATAGCGGCAGTCTCTTGTCGGCTATCATCTCCTCTATATAGCTGGAGCTCATTATTCCGTCTATCTTGACCTGGGACAGCCTGTGCTTTACCTTTTGCAGCACATTTTCGTCGGCAATGCCGTCTATATAGCAGACACAGCATATGGTGTTGGACACATCTCCGAGACTCATAAAGGAGAACTTTAGTTTCGGCGTCTTGAGTTTTCTCCTGACCAGAGATATGTTCTGCATTATGCCCTCAGTAAATCCCTCTTTGGGGCCTGTCACTATCTTTTCGCTGCCCGGTTCACTGATGCTTCTCAGGGCGAAGCCCTTTGTATTTATGACGAGGGCCATGTCAGCCCCCTCGCAAAGCACCGCCGTATCGCCGTAGAGTATGCCGAGATATATGTCCTCAAAGGTCTTGGCTATCTTGATGTCGTTGGCCTGAAGAATTCGCGTTTTTAAAAATGAAATCTCCTGCCCTTCGGGAATTTTATCGTCCCACAGCACCAGAGGCTTTATCACAGCCTCGTTGACTACGGGAGTTGACACCATGCCGTCGCAGAAAAACGCGCAGCACCTAAGTCCGCCCCCTGTCTCCAGTGGTCTTGAAATAAATGTATTGTCATTTTTAAACACATCTTTCATGTGTTTTATGTTTTCATCTAAGTTTTTGCTTATATTTTCCACCTTGTCACCTCTGTGCCTTTTACAATATATTGTGTTCATATTTTTTCCAAATAACCGCTCTGCGGAAAATATAAAAAAATATTTTTTACAATATCTATTGACATTCAATATTATATATCGTATAATATTGTCAAACATATAAAGGAGGTGTTTTGCATGAGCATTTCCCTTGGCGGAACCCTTTTGGAG
>CAJKFC010000011.1 GCA_905199135.1 uncultured Eubacteriales bacterium | reverse complement strand
CGGCGAGTGCCGCCGTACCGAACGCGCCGATTCATTCGGGGCGTGAGTATCAAATGACATGGGGTCCCCATTGTGCCTGAACAATGGGGTAAAACAACAGCTCAAAATGTCCGATTTATGGGACTGTTATTTGTTGACAGTTTTTTGTTTTCGGTGATATAATCATATCATAATATATAAAAAGAGGTTTAATACTATGTTTTGTTACCAATGCGGCAAGGAGATAAAACCAAACTGGAAATTCTGTATGCACTGCGGCGCAAAGCTGGAGGATGAGATGAACTCTTTTCCCCACGAAATGCGTCCCGATTTCGGCGGCATAGATTTTGAAAAGATAAAAAATCAATCTGTTCCCGAGGGCAAGACATCCGATTTTGAGCCCGCGAAAAAGGCTGAACAGACCGAAAGACTTTTTGACAGGAAGTTCGAAGAGCCTGTTTCTGCCCCTGCTGTTGAAAAGACCGATCTTTCCGACATAGACTGGGACAAAATCGCCGATGATCTCAACAATTTTGACGACGAGCCCAAGTCGGCCGAACAGCCGCAGGAGGAGAAAAAATCATCTCTCCGCCCCAATTCCCAAAACTTTCTCAAAAACTTTATCGTAAAAACCGACAACAGATGCCTTATAAAAAACGGCAAAATGGAGATATGCACCGAGCGAAACGGTGAGGACACAGGCATATCCCGAAACCCCAGAGACCATATTTACGGCATTATGTCGATACACGAAAAGCTGCCCCGTGAAAGCGGCGATGTCTGTTGCGGCGGAAACCGCTATGTGGGCGATGTGGCCTGCGGTCTCGACTACATAACCTGCTACGCCCTCGACAAAAACGGCATATACTACATCAAAAACGGTCGTCTTTTCTACAAAAATGACAGCGACACACGCTATATCGGCAGCTATCCCAACGCTTTTGAGCTTTTATACCACGAAAACACCAATCAGATCGAGGTAAGATGCTTTGAATCCCTCATGCAGGTGGGTTGGAACGAGCACCGCGACGAGTGCGGCTATATGTACGAAGCCTGTTACGATGTCTACAATGTGGAATACAAGAGCGTATTTGTAAACGCCGTGAGATAAGAGGAGTAAAATTATGATTTTCACAATTCCCGACTTTGAAGAGGACAAACAGGAGCAGTCTTTGCCCTGCGTACCTCCCACTCTCTATGACTTTGACGAGATTTGCGATGTGAGATATGTCAAAAAATCCCTCGTCAAAAACGGCAGAATGGATGTCTGCCTTGAGAAAAACGGCAAAAAATATCCTTTCACAGACCCTATGAACCACATCTATTCAGAAATCAATATATCCAAAAAGGGCGGAGAGGAGATTCTCCACGGCATAAACTGCTTTGCCCCCTTTGAAAACGGTCTGTTTTATGTAAAAAATCTCCGCCTTTTCCGCATGGACAAGGGCGGCATCACCGATATCGGTGACGCCGACGGGGTTTTTGATATGATATACCACAAAAAGCAGGGGATTTTGGAGCTTTGCCGCTTTGTCTCCCTCTTTGAGCGTCTGTCCGACGAGCACCGTTCTCTTTCCGGCGGTCTTTTGCAGGGGCGCTACAATGTCTACGAGGTGAACACCGAAAAGGAGTTTATAAAAATCAATCCTTGACATACCCCCTTGCGGGTGATATAATCACAATATACGGATGTCGGTTCGCCGTGCGATAATATGGAATGGGGTGCGATTCCCCAACAGTCCTGCTGCCGTGATGATTTAGTTTTTCCCCTCTATGCCACTGATGAAAATCGGGAAGGCGGGGAAAAATGCCTGAAATCTCAGTCGGAATACATGCCGATATCTAACCAAATAAGGTCACAGGTCATGGCTTTTGGTTGATATTGGAATGGACGCGTCTTCCGATTTTTAGCTCAGTCATGTATGTGGCTGAGCTTTTTTTACATTTCAGGAGGATGTAATTTGGTATGAACACAAGAGAAAAAAGAATTTTCGCCCTTTCGCTTTTGCCCTTTATGACCCTCGTTATGAGCGGCAGGGCAGAGGCAATGCACATCGCCGAGGGAATGCTTTCCCCCATGTGGGCGGTGTTTTGGATAGCCGTTTCACTGCCCTTTGTGGTGATTGCCGCAATTTCCATCAAGAAAAAACTCACGGAAAACCCCAAGCTCATCGTGCTTTTGGCCCTTTCGGGCGCCTTTGCCTTTGTGCTTTCGGCGCTTAAAATACCGTCGGTGAATGGCAGCTGCTCTCACCCCACGGGCGTCGGCCTCGGCGCGGTGCTCTTCGGCCCGTTTGCCATGGCCCTCATTTCACTCATCGTGCTTTTGTTCCAGGCTCTGTTTCTCGCCCACGGCGGACTTACAACCATCGGCGCAAACACCTTTTCCATGGGCATCGCAGGGCCCTTTGTATCGTGGGCGGTATATAAGGTGTGCAGAAAATCAAAGCTTTCCCCCTCGGTTTCGGTGTTTTTCGCCGCGTTTTTAGGTGATCTTGTCACATATATGGTGACATCACTCCAGCTGGCGGCGGCTTTCCCCGAAAACGGCAGCTTTATGGCGTCCCTTACGAAATTCCTCGGCATTTTCGCCGTGACACAGCTGCCTTTGGCCGTGGCGGAGGGACTGCTCACCGTGGTAATATTCTCGGTTTTGGAGAAATACAGCACATCGGAGCTCAGAGAGCTCAGAATTTTGGAGGCTTAATATGAAGCTTTGGCAGAAAAATCTGATACTTATCGCCCTTGTGGTGCTTCTCGCCGCCTTTCCGCTTTTTTACGCCAAGGACGCCGAGTTTGCAGGGGCTGACGGACTTGCGGGTGATGCAATAAGCGAGATAAACCCCGACTATGAGCCGTGGTTTTCCCCCATATTTGAGCCAAAAAGCGGCGAGATAGAGTCGCTGCTCTTTGCCCTTCAGGCGGCAATCGGCGCAGGAATCATCGGTTTTATCACCGGCCGCATGACAAAGAAGGCACAGTAATGTTTTCCCAAAAATACACCATAGACAGCGTATCCCCCGGGCAAAAGCTTTTGCTCGGGGGCTCTGCGCTTATATTGTCCCTTGTTTTGCCCTCGTATCTTGCCAGGGTGTTTATAGCGGTATTCATGAGCTTTTTGGCGGTAAAGCTTTCAAAAGAGAGGGCAGGGGTTTATTTTGCCCTGTTTTCCGCCCCTGTTTTCTTTGCCCTCGTGACATTTTTTGCCCTTTCTCTTAGCTTTTCACCGGAAAACGCCGTTTTTTCCGCAGGTTTTCTGCATATGAGCCGTGACGGAATGAAAAGCGGAGGGGAGGTTTTTTTCCGCACGGTGTCTGCCGCCGCATCGGCTCTCTTTATAGCCTTTACGGTGAGTTTTCCATATCTTATGAGGGTTTTGCGCCGCTTAAAGCTGCCCCATTTTGTGGTGGCGCTTTTTGAGATGACCTTTCGGTTTATATTTGTGCTCAAAGACGAGGCGGTCAAGATAGAGACGGCGCAGAAGTGCCGCATGGGTTACAAAGACGGCAAAACCGCCCTGCGCTCTGTGGGGCTTTTGGCGTCAAATCTGTTTATTCTGAGCTACAAAAAGTGCGACAGGATATATAATTCTCTGCTTTCCAGGGGATACTGCGGAGTTTTTCCCGCCGTCGAGAGGGAATATCCCTTTTCTGTGCCCCTGTTTTGCCTTGAAATCCTGCTGATTTTTATAAGCCTTGCTGTTTTCATTTTGGAAAGGAGATTTTTATGGAGCTTTTGAGATGCGAAAACCTCGCCTTTGACTACGGCGGAGGAGAGGTGCTGAAAAACATATCCCTCTCCTTTGAAAAGGGGCAGGTGACGGCGGTTTTGGGGGAAAACGGCGCGGGAAAATCGACGCTTTTTCTCTGTCTCAACGGAGTTTTAAAGAAAACTCGCGGCGAGATATATTTTGAGGACAAGCCCCTTGACTTCAAGGGCAAGGGGCGAGACAACCCCGTCTTTAAGATAGGCATTGTCTTTCAGAACCCCGACGATCAGCTTTTCTGCGAGTCGGTCTTTGACGACATCGCCTTCGGCGTTTTGAACAAGGGAATAAAGGGAAAGGAAGCCGAAAAAGCCGTCCTCGACGCCGCCGAGAGATTAGGTATAACCGAGCTGTTAAGCCGCCCTGTCCACGCTCTGAGCTACGGACAGAAAAAGAGGGTTGCCATAGCGGGAGTTCTTGCCATGGGGTGCAGTCTTCTTATTTTGGACGAGCCGACGGCAGGTCTCGACCCCAAAGGGGCATCGGAGCTTTTAAATCTTATAAAAACATTAAAAAAAGAGGGAAAAACCGTAATAATTTCCACTCACGACATTGACAGCCTGCCCGATATGTGCGACTATATATATGTGATGCAAAAAGGGGAAATTGTTTCCCGTGGAACATGCCGTGAGGTACTGTGGAACGAGCCCCTTTTGAAAAGGGCAAACCTCGCCCCTCCGAAAATTGTAGAGCTTTTCTCCCTGCTGGAAAAGAGAGGAATACAGGCAGAAAGAGCCATGACGGCGGCGGAGGGAGCACTCAGCATAGAAAGGCTTTTGACAAGATGAAAGATTTCGCAGTAGTTGGGGGCAAGGCTCTAAGGTGCGGCTACACCACAGGCACGGTGTTCACCGCCGCCGCCTGCCTTGCCATAGAGGGTTTTTGCAGGAAAACCGCCCCCGATTTTATAGATATAGAGCTTCCCTCGGGGGATAGTGCAAGGCTTTATCCGAATAGCTTTGAGCTTACGGAAAACGGAGCCGTCTGCTCTGTGATAAAAGACGCAGGAGACGACCCCGATGTGACAAACGGCGCCGCCATGTTTGCAAAAGTGACGGCGGAGGGCGAAGGGGTAGCTCTCACAGGGGGCGAGGGCATAGGCATCGTCACCCGTGACGGTCTCAAGATAAAAAAGGGCGAATACGCCATAAACCCCGTTCCCCGTCAGATGATTGAGAGAAATGCCGCCGCCTTTATGGCAAAGCACGGCATAAAGGGCATTAAAATCGAGCTTTTCTGCCCCGAAGGCAGGGAGATAGCCAAAAGCACCTTCAATTCCCGTCTGGGGATAGAGGGTGGCATATCGGTTTTGGGTACGACGGGCATTGTCACCCCCATGAGCGACGAGGCTCTCATGGAGACCACCCATATGCTCATCGACAGCCATTTTCAAAATGGCAAAAAGGTTCTGCTTTTAACCCCCGGGGAATACGGCGAGGATTTTTGCCGCAATGTCCTCAAAATAGACATGGAGAGGGCGATAAAATGCTCCAATTTTATAGGCGACGCCATAGATTACGGACTTTACAGGGGTTTTGAAAATATCCTCATAATCGGACACATGGGCAAGCTGATAAAGCTTTCGGGGGGAATCACCAACACCCACTCCAAAACCGCCGACTGCCGAATGGAGCTGATTGCCCTTTTCGCCGCCCTTTCGGGAGCGGACACAGAGCTTTTGAACTCCATAATGGGCTGCATTTCGGCAGAGCAGGCCTTTGATTTGCTTTACGATACACCTTATTATAATAATACCTTGAAAATCGCCGCCGAGCGCACCGCCTTTTATTTGAATCACCGCATAAAGGGCAGGGCAAAATGGGGAGTTCTCATGTTCTGCGGCAGACACATACTGAAAACAGAGGGTGCAGACGCGCTTTTAGATAAAATAGGAGAGGAAATATGACAGGAAAATTTTACGCAGTTGGGGTGGGCCCCGGAGACAAGGAGCTTTTGACCTTTAAGGCGGCGAGAGTTATCAAAGAGGCGGACATCATCGTCCTGCCCGAAAGCGGCTCCGACCGCAATATGGCATTTGAGATAGCCGAGGATTTTATAGGGGACAAGCCCTGTCTCTCTGTAAAAATGCCCATGACAAAGGATAAAGAGCTTTTGGAAAAGAGCCACACCGAGGCGGCAGAGAGCATAGCCAAGGAGCTTAAAAGCGGCAAGTCGGCGGTATTTCTGACGATTGGAGACCCTGCCGTTTACAGCACGGTCATGTATGTCTTTAAAAAGCTTCAAAATATGGGCTTTGACTGCGATATGGTGCCCGGTGTGCCGTCTTTCTGCGCCGTGGCGGCGGCACTCAAAACCACCCTTTGCGAGCGTGACGAAATGCTCCACATAGTGCCCGCCACATTTAAAAATAACGAGGAGCTCATGTCCCTTTCGGGAAATCTCGTCCTTATGAAGTCGGGCAAGGCATTTAAAGAGGTAAAAGAGGCTTTTAAGGACATGAACGCCTCGGCGGTGGAGAGGGCGTCTCAGAAAGACGAAAGAGTTTTTGCCTGTCTTGCCGACGCACCCGATGAGTTTGGCTATTTCACCACCGTGCTTGTAAAGAGATAGGAGGATTTTATGGTATATTTTGTTGGAGCGGGCGCCGGCGACAAGGAGCTCATAACCGTAAAGGGCAAGAGACTGCTTGAAAACGCCGACATGATAATTTACGCAGGGTCGCTGGTCAACGCCGAGCTTTTGGAGTACGCCAAAGAGGGCTGCGAGATACTCAACAGCGCGTACATGACATTAGATGATGTGTCCAACGCCTACAAAAGGGCGGAAAAAGAGGGCAAAACGGTGGTGAGACTCCACACAGGAGACCCCTCCATATTCGGCGCCATAAGGGAGCAGATGGATTTTCTCAAAAAAGAGGGCATAGAATTTGAGTGCGTGCCGGGGGTCAGCTCATTTTTGGCGGCGGCTGCCGCCCTCAAGGCGGAATACACCCTGCCCGATGTGACACAGACTGTGATTCTCACCCGAATGGAGGGCAGAACCCCTGTGCCCGAAAGGGAGAAGATAGGTCTTTTGGCGTCTCACGGCGCAACCATGATAATCTTCCTCTCTGTAAACATGATAGAAAGGCTCAAAGAGGAGCTTGCGCCCTATTACGGCGAGGACTGCCCCGTGGCTGTCGTATACAAGGCCAGCTGGAAAGACGAGCTGATTGTAAAAGGCACACTTTCCGATATTGCCCAAAAGGTCAAGGAAAAGGGCATAAACAAGACGGCTCTCGTCCTTGTGGGCAGATTTTTGGGGGACGAATACTCCCTTTCCAAGCTTTATGACAAACATTTTGAGACAGAGTTCAGAAAGGCGGAAAAATGAGCCTTCAGCTTGTAAGCATAAGCCACAAGACGGCGTCTTTGGAGCTTCGCCGGCTTTTCTCCTTTACGGACGATGAAAAGCGTGAGTTTTTAAAGGCGGCTAAGAGTAACGGCATTGAGGAGTGCGTCCTCATTTCCACCTGCAACCGCACCGAGGTGTATATACATTCTAATCTTTCCGAGCGAAAGGGCTTTGAAACCGTGCAGAAGCTTTTGGAGCAAAAGGCGGAGGGCCGTGAGTGCGGCAGCATCTTCCGCTTTTACAGCGGAGACAGGGTGATAAGCCATCTCTTTGAGGTTGCGGCAGGTCTCGACTCGCTGATTGTGGGCGAAGATCAGATTTTGGGTCAGGTCAAGGAGGGGTATGAGCTGGCGTTTGGGTTTGGCGCCACAGGCTACACCCTAAACACCCTTTTCCGCTACGCCGTGACGGCGGCAAAAAGGGTAAAGACCGACACCGACCTTTCAAAAACCCCTGTTTCCACCGCCACTATCGCGGTGAAAGCCGCCGAAAACCACATCGGCGATCTTGAGGGCAAAAATATAATGGTCATAGGCGCCACGGGAAAAATAGGCTCTATTGTTGTGAAAAACCTTGTGTATACGGGAAAAAGCACTGTTTTCGCCGTAGGGCGAGACCTTTCCCACGCACCCGAGGGCACAATTCCCGTAAAATACGACGAGAGATACGACTATATCGATAAATGTGACGCCGTCATAAGCGCCACCGCAAGCCCTCACTATACGGTGACAAAGGGCGAGGTGCAGAAAAGGCTCATAACCGACAAAAAGCGCGCCTTTGTAGACCTTGCCGTCCCTGCCGACATCGAAATGAGCATAGGCACACTTAAAGGCTGCGCCGTGTTCACTCTCGACGATTTCGGCAGAATTGCCCGGGAAAACAACGCCAAAAAGCTGGAAATGGCGGAGAGCGCCCGAATGATTTTGGAAAAATATCAGGACGAGTGCAAAAACCGACTGATTTTCCGCCGTTTTGAGGGGGATATGCTGGCTTTAAAGGAGATATTTTTAAAGGACTGCGAGAGGAAAAACGCCGAAAAAGCCTTTGAAAAGTTCTTTTTCCGTGTGAGGGAGAGCGCAAAGCCCGAGGCTTTTGAGGGTTTTATGGAGTGCGTCAGGCTTTCAAACGAATACAAAAAGGAGAGATAGCATGTTTCCCCTGTTTGTCGATTTAACGGGCAGAAAATGCCTTGTCATCGGGGCAGGCAAGACTGCCGAGCGCCGCTGCCGAGTCCTTTCGGAATACGGCGGTGATATCTATGTATATTCAAAGGAATATTCCCCCTATTTTGAAGGTCTTTTTGAGCAAAAAAGGGCGGAAAAATTAGAAAAGCTCGACCTTGACGGCGGCTGGTTTTTAGCCGTAGCCGCCACGGGCGACAGAGATTTCAACGATAAAATCATTTCGGAGTGCGAAAAGCGAAATATTTTTGTGTCGTCGGTGACGAGAGGGGGAAATTTCCTCTTTCCATCGGCGGTAAAAAGAGGTAAAATATCAATAGGGATATCGGCGGGAGGCTCTTCGCCCTCGCTAACTAAAATACTGAGGCAGGAGATAGAAAAAACCCTGCCCCAGAACATCGGAGAGATATCCTCTTTTATGGAAAAGCACAGAGAGACCTTGAAGGCTCTGCCCTTTGAAAAGGTCTATGACATATACTGCGCCCTCAAATCGGGGGAAAAGACGGGAGGTCTTTATGACAGAGATAAAAATAGGCACGAGGAAGAGCCTTCTTGCCCTGACTCAGACCGAGATTGCAGCGGAAAAGATAAAAGGGCTCTTTGAAAACGCCCATGTAGAGCTTGAAAAGATAAGTACAAAGGGAGACGAAAGGCTGGACAGAGAGCTTAAAAGCTTTGGCGGCAAGGGTGTTTTCACCCGTGAGCTTGAAGACAGACTGCTCTCTAAAGAAATAGCCATGGCTGTCCACAGCGCAAAGGATATGCCGACGAGATTAGATGAAGGGCTCCGCCTTGCCGCCGCCGTAGAGAGGGCGGATATTTCCGAGGTTTTCGTCACACTCACAGGCACTAAGCTCAAGGATATGCCCCATGGCTCGGTCATCGGCACGGGCAGCCTTCGCCGTGAGATACAGATAAAGGGTATAAACCCCCATGTGCAGATAAAATCCATAAGGGGAAATGTCCAGACCAGGATAAATAAGCTCAAAGAGGGGGGCTACGACGGCATAATTCTTGCAAAGGCGGGGCTTGACCGCCTTATGGCTCTGCCCCAGAGGGTAAAGGACGAATGGGGACTTGACGCAGTCTTTGACGGCATAAAAACCGAGGTGCTTTCTCCCGAGATTTTCATGCCTGCGCCCTGTCAGGGCATTTTGGCTGTCGAGACGGCAGACAGTACATATGACGAGATTCCCGAGATTTTTGAAGGTCTTAACGATACCGATTCGTGGCATATGCTCCTTGCAGAGCGCGGTTTTCTCATGGGAGCCGAGGCAGGCTGCAACGCCCCTGCCGCCGCATATTCCTATGTGGAAAACGGCAGGCTGACCCTTTACGCCATGTTTGCCCGTGAGGAGATATACAAATGCAAAGCCACAGTTTTGAGAGAAAACGGCGAAAAATTAGGTCTTGCCATAGGAAAAGCCGCCAAAAACGGCTTTAAGAAAGGCAAGGTATATCTTATCGGCGGCGGACCCTTTGACGGCATGATGACTGTAAAAGCCATGGAGATAATACGAAATGCCGATGTCATCGTCTATGACGACCTCTCCTCTCTGTCGGCCCTCAACGAGTGCCGTGAGGACGCCGAGCTCATATATGTGGGCAAAAGGCGGGGCAAGCACAGCGCTGCGCAGCAGGAGATAAACGATGTGCTGACCTTAAAGGCCTTTGAAAAAGGCACAGTCGCCCGTCTTAAGGGCGGAGATCCCTTTGTATTCGGCAGAGGGGGCGAGGAGTGCATAAGCCTTGACGAAAACGGCATAGAGTATGAAGTCATAAGCGGAGTTACCTCGGCGGTGGCCGTGCCCGCAAAGGCGGGAATACCTGTCACCCACAGGGGCAGCGCACCCTCTTTCCATGTGATAACGGGCCACGAAGCCGAAGACAAAGAGGGCGGAAAACTCGACTATGAAGCTATCGCCAAGCTCCCCGGCACTCTTATTTTCCTCATGGGTCTTAAAAACATGGGGGACATATGCCGAAAGCTCATAGAGTGCGGCATGGACGAAAATACCCCTGCCGCCGCCGTGTCAAAGGGGGGCAGAGCAGGGCAGAAAACAGTCCGCGCCACATTGTCTACATTAAAAGACAGGGCAGAGCAGGAGGGCATTGAGACCCCTGCCATATGGCTTTTGGGCGATGTGACAAGGTTTGACTTTTCGAATAAGAAAAAACTTCCCCTTTCGGGTCGCTCGGTGCTGATAACGGCGTCAAAGGAGCTGACCAACGAGATAGGCGACAAAATAGAGCTTTTGGGGGGCGAAGCCGTAAGGCTCTCCCTTATAAAGACAGTCAAGGTGAGAAAGGGCGAGAGGGACATATTCTCCCATCTCACCGAGTTTTCCCACATGGTGTTTACAAGTCAGACAGGGGTGGAGCTCTTCTTTGACGAGCTGATACACCGCAAGATAGACATAAGATGGCTCTCTAATGTCCATTTTGCCGCCATAGGCGAAAAGACCAGGGCGGCTTTGGAGAAAAGGGGCATCACCGACTGCTTTGTGCCCAAAAAGTTCTCCTCTCGCCATATGGCTGAGGAATATCCCGAAATCCTTACAAAAGATGACAATGTACTTATAATCCGCGCCGAAAACGGCTCTAATGCCCTCAAAAACGCCTTAGACAGCCGCAACATACCCTGCCATGTGTCGGAGCTTTACCGCACCGAGACAGACATGAGAAAAGAGGATATACTCCATAGAGCCATGGACATATGCGACAGCGCCCTTTTCTGCTCGGGCTCTGCGGCAAAGGCTTTCGCCGCCATGGGTGGCATGGATTTCAAGGGCAAACTATACTGCATAGGCCCCGAGACCGAAAAAATCGCCAAAATTACGGGGCTTGACATATACAAAACCGCCAAAGAATACACGGCAGACGGTCTCATCGCCTGCCTTTCGGAAAAGGAGTAATGCAAAATGATGACAAGAAGACCGAGAAGGCTGAGAAGAAACGCCCTCATAAGAGATTTAGTCCACGAGACCGACATAAACCTAAACGATCTGGTTTTCCCCATATTCGTCATGGACGGCGAGAACATCAAGGAGGAGATACCCTCCATGCCGGGTATATACCGCTATTCATTGGACAGACTGCCCGAGCATCTCAGTGAGATAGAGGAGAGCGGAGTAAAGGCTGTGATATTCTTCGGAATACCCGAGCACAAGGACGAGTGCGGCAGCGAGGCTTATTCCGATGACGGCATAGTGCAGAAAGCCCTCCGCCTTGCGAGAAAGCAGTGCCCCGATATGCTGCTCATCGCCGACATCTGCCTTTGCGAATACACAAGCCACGGACACTGCGGTATTTTGAGCAAAGACGGCGCCGTAATGAACGACCCCACCCTTACATACCTTGCAAAAACCGCCCTTGCCGCCGCCAAAGCGGGGGCAGACATCGTCGCCCCCTCCGACATGATGGACGGCAGAGTGGGCGCCATAAGGGAGATGCTGGACGAAAACGGCTTTGAGGACACGATAATCATGGCTTACAGCGTAAAATACGCATCGTCCTACTACGGACCTTTCCGTGACGCCGCCGACTCGGCTCCCGCCTTCGGCGACAGAAGAAGCTATCAGATGGACTGGAGAAACAAAAACGAGGCACTTTTGGAGTGCAGTCTTGACACCGAGGAGGGTGCAGATATCCTCATGGTAAAGCCTGCTCTGTCCTATCTCGACATTATAAAGACCGTGTCTGAAAACACCGTGCTGCCCCTTTGCGCTTACAGCGTAAGCGGCGAATACTCCATGATGAAGGCGGCGGCTATAAACGGCTGGATAGACGAGAAGAAGCTGGTTATGGAGACCATGACTGCCATAAAGAGGGCGGGCGCAAAAATCATCATCACCTACTACGCCCTCGACATCGCCCGCTGGCTCAAAGAGATGTAAAGGAGAAAAAACATGAGAGAGAAAAGCGAAAAGCTCTTTGAAAGAGCTCAAAAACATATCCCCGGCGGCGTAAACAGCCCTGTGAGAGCCTACCGCTCGGTGGGGCTCAATCCCCCGTTTATCGAGAGGGGCGAGGGCAGCAAGATATATGACGCCGACGGCAACGAATATATAGACTATGTCTGCTCCTGGGGTCCTCTGCTCTTCGGGCATTGCAAAAAAGAAGTTGTCGACGCCGTAATCGACGCCGCCAAAAAGGGCACAAGCTTTGGCGCCGCCACCGAAAAAGAGGTGGTTCTGGCAGAGAAGATATGTGAGTTTGTGCCGTCTGTGGAGTCTGTTCGCCTTGTTTGCTCGGGCACAGAGGCTGTCATGAGCGCCATCAGAGCGGCGAGGGGCTACACAGGCAGAGACCTCATCGTAAAGTTTGAGGGCTGTTACCACGGACATTCCGACGGTCTTCTGGTCAAGGCAGGCTCGGGACTTCTCACCGAAAATGTCCCCACCTCGAAGGGCGTGCCCGCCGCCTACGCATCATGCACCCTGACTGCCGACTAC
Organism: uncultured Eubacteriales bacterium; assembly: GCA_905199135.1. GTDB lineage: Bacteria > Bacillota > Clostridia > Oscillospirales > Butyricicoccaceae > SIG471. Next base: position 18,428 of record CAJKFC010000011.1, on the reverse strand, counting down.
AACAGCGAGGAGAGCGTAAGGGATATTTTTGAAAAATACGGCGACAAGATAGCCGCCCTTATAGTCGAGCCTGTGGCGGCAAACATGGGCGTTTTGCCCCCCAAACCGGGATTTTTGGAGTTTTTAAGGGAGATTACCGCGAAATATCACTCCCTTTTGATATTTGACGAGGTCATCACAGGCTTCCGCCTTGCAAAGGGCGGCGCAGGTGAGTACTTTGGCATCGAGCCCGACATGGTGACCATGGGCAAGATCATAGGGGGCGGAATGCCCCTTGCCGCCTACGGCGGAAGAAAGGACATAATGGACTGCGTCTCTCCCGTGGGCGGTGTCTATCAGGCAGGCACCCTTTCGGGCAATCCTGCTGCGGTTTCGGCAGGTCTTGCCATGCTGGAGCTCATAGAAAAGGACGGCGAGGTCTATAAAAAGATAGATGAAAAGGCCGCAAGGCTTGAAAAGTTCATGAAGGAGACAGTCGAGAGAGAGGGCGTAACCCTTACGGTAAACCGTGTCGGCTCTCTTATGAGCCTGTTTTTCACAGATAAGGCGAACAGCTACAAGGATATAATGTCGGCTGACACCGAAAAATTCGCCAAATATTTCTCGTCCATGCTCAATAGCGGCATCTACCTTGCGCCCTCCATGTTCGAGGCAATGTTCATAAGCGAAGCCCTCACCGATGAAGACATCGAAAAGACCGAAAAAGCCTTTGAAAGGGCTGTAAAGCTTGTAAAATGAGGGTAATTTTCTTTACCGAAAGAGGTGAGAGGGCGGCAGAGGAGCTAAAAAGGCTCTTTTCCGCCCGTCTCTACCGCAAAGGGCAGGACGATCTCAAGGAGTTTGTAAAATGCGCCTTTGAAGTAAGAGAGCCAATCGTCTTTATCTCGGCTCTGCCCATCGCCGTGCGGCTCATCGCGCCTTACATAAAGTCAAAGGAGTCGGACAGCGCCGTCATCGTCATGGACGAGCTGTGCCGCTATGTGATACCCGTCCTTTCAAACCATTTGGGCAGGGGCGGCGAAATCGCAAAGGAGATCGCCGAAAATTTCGGCGCCCTCAATATAATGACCACCGCCACCGACATAAACGGCGTCTTTGCCGCCGACAGCTGGGGGGCAAAGCTTGGCTGCGCCGTGGGGGATATAAGAAAAATCGCTCCATTTTCAATGGCTCTGCTTCGTGGTGAAGAGGTGGGTTTTTTCTCGGATTTTCCGATAAAAGGGGAAATTCCTCCACAGCTTGTGGATAAAAATGCGAAAATCGGCATGGCGGTGTCCTTTTATAACAAAAGACCCTTTGACACCACTCTCCATATAGTTCCTAAACGCCTTGTCATCGGGGCAGGCTGCCGCAAAAATCTCGAGATTGAGGTTTTTCACGGGCTTTTCACCGAGTTTTTAACGGAACACGACATAAATATCAAGGCGGTCTCCCTCATCTGCTCCATAGAGCTCAAAAAGGACGAGCCTTGCATGGTGCGTCTCGCTCAGAGACTGGGCGTGCCCTTTAAAACGGCGTCAAGGGAGGAGCTTTTGTCCCTTTCGGGGGATTTTTCAAGCTCAAGCTTTGTAAAATCGGTGACTGGGGTCGACTGCGTGTGCGAGAGGGCGGCGGTCTTTTTCGGAAAAGATCTCATCTTTAAAAAATGGGCGAAAAACGGGGCGACCTTCGCCTGCGCCGCTCTGCCCTTTGAATGTGATTTCACTGTAATATAGGAGGAATTATGAAGATATATCTTATAGGTCTCGGCCCCGGCGGCAGAGAATACATGACCGACGAGGCGATAAAAGCCATCGAGATGTGCGACACCGTCGTGGGCTACACCGTCTACACAGACCTTATAAGCTCCATGACCGAGGGCAAAAAGGTCATCTCCACAGGCATGAAGCGGGAGGTGGAGAGGTGCCGCCTGGCTTTGGACGAGGCTCTTTCGGGCCGCACCGTCGCCTTCGTCTGCTCGGGAGACAGCGGAGTTTACGGCATGGCAGGAGTTATGGCAGAAGTCGCCGCAGACCACCCCGAAGTGGAGCTCAAGGTCATATCGGGCGTCACAGCCGCCACAAGCGGAGCTGCCCTTTTGGGCGCGCCTTTGACCCACGATTTTGCCGTGATTTCTTTAAGCGACCTGCTCACCCCTTTGGAGCTTATAAAAAAGCGCATAAACTGCGCCGCCGAAGCCGATTTTGTCATCTGCCTTTATAACCCCAGGAGCAAAAACCGTCCTGATTATCTCAGAATGTGCTGCGACATAGTTTTGGAGCACAGAGACAAAAACACCCCCTGCGGCTATGTCAAAAACATCGGCAGAGAGGGTGAAAAAGCCGTCATCACCACTTTAAAGGAGCTTAGAGACTGCACTGATGTCGACATGTTTACGACGGTTTTCATAGGCAACAGCGCCACAAAGGTGATAAACGGCCGCATGGTCACCCCGAGAGGATACAGAGATGTATAATTTTCTCATATTCGGCGGCACATCGGAGGGCAGAGAGCTTTTTGACTACTGCAAAAGTGTCGGCATGAAATGCACCATTTCGGTGGCGTCTGACTACGGCGCCGAGCTTTTGTCGGAGGGCGCAAATCAGAAGATAATCGAGGGCAGGCTCGATGAAATCGCCATGGAAAAGCTCATAAAAGAGCAGGGTTTCAATGTCGTTTTGGACGCCACCCACCCTTACGCCAAGGCGGTTTCCGGGAATATCCGCGCCGCCTGCTCGTCCCTCGATGTGATTTACATGAGGATAGCCAGGGAGCAGGGCAGGGGCGGTCTGATTTTTGAAAGCTACGGCGAGATAGTGGATTTTCTCAAAGAGACTGAGGGAAATGTCCTTGTCACCACGGGCAGTCTCCACATTTCGGAGTTTTCGCCCATAGCCGACAGGGTTTTTGCCCGTGTCCTGCCCAGCGAAGAGAGCTTAAAGCTTTGCCGCGAGGCGGGCATAGCGAGCTCCCACATTATCGCCATGCAGGGACCTTTTTCGTCCCTTTTGAACGAGGCGCTTTTAAAGCAGTATGACTGCCGCTATATGGTGTCCAAGCTGTCGGGCAAGGCGGGGGGATTCCCCGAAAAGCTTGAGTCCTGCAAAAGGGCAGGGGCGACCCTTGTCTGTCTCGGTGACGGAGGCTCAAGAGAGCTGGACGGCGGCGAGATAAAGGGAATCTCCCTCGAGATGATGAAATCGATTCTCACCGAGTATGCCATGAATAACAAATAGATTTTAACATTTCGTGTTTTGTTTAAGACGAAATGTATAAATATCGGTATATATAACTATTTGTATAGTTTTTATGGGCTGAATACAACCCTTTTGTAGGGAACGGCGCACAGGCTTTGCGGAACGACATACGGAGGGCGAACGCCCGACACGGCGGCGAGTGCCGCCGCAGTTAATCAATTATCCGGGGTCCTCATTGTGCCTGAACAATGGGGTGAAATGTTCCCTACCGGCGGAGACTTTTTATTTCGCCGCTGTGCGGCGTTTCAGGACACAATCAGCATTGCAAAGGAGACAGCTATGGAGCTTTACATCGTGGGCGGAGGCAGAGGCGCGAGGGGTTTCACCGCCGAGGGGCGTGACACCCTTTTGAAAAGCGGCGTGGTGCTTACCACCAGTCATTTTCCCCTTTTGGAGCATGAGATCGAGGAAAAAACACGCCGCATGAGCCTTTCGGAAATAAGGGAATATGTGAAAAAAGGCGGAAGCGGCACCCTTTCGATTCTCGTCAGCGGCGACACGGGGTTTTTCAGCCTTGCCAAGAGCTTTGAGGGGGAAAACTGCGTTTTTATCCCCTCGGTCAGCTCCCTTTCCGCCCTTGCGGCGTCCCTTAAAACCGACTGGCAGGACATAAAATGCGTCAGCCTTCACGGAAGACGGGGCAAAATTGCCCCCCATGTGTCCTATAACCGCCGTGTTTTCTTTCTGACTGGGGGCGATGTGACTGCCAAAACCGTGATTGACGAGCTGTGCCGCATCGGCGCTTCCCATCTCACCGTGACTGTGGGGCAAAACCTCGGCTTTGAAGATGAGGAAATTGTGACGGGCAGGGCAGAGGAGCTGAAACATCGTGATTTTTCCTCCCTTTCTGTGGTGCTCGTCACCAATGAAAACTTCGTCTGCCCCATGAAAAGGCTCCGCGACGGCGATTTTGACCGTGAAAAAGTGCCCATGACAAAGGAAAATGTCCGTATAGCGGCGCTAAATCTCCTCGACATCGAAAAAACCGACACCGTCTGGGACATCGGCTCGGGCACGGGCGCCATGACTGTCTGCCTTGCCCGAAGGGCTTTCGAGGGCGAGGTATGGGCGCTGGAGAAAAAACAATCGGCATACGATCTGACTTTGAGAAACGCCATGAAGCTGGGCAGTTACAACATAAACGCCTTTTTGGGCAGCGCTCCCGAATGTCTCGCCGATTTTCCGCCCCCCGACAAGGTGTTCATAGGGGGCAGCGGCGGAAATCTCGGAGAGATAATGCATGTGATTTTGGGCAAAAATCCCCGTGCCGCCGTCTGCGTCACGGCTGTGACCATGGAGACCATTGCCGAGTGCGTAAGCTGTTTCAAGGAGCTGGATTTTGACTTTGAGACCGTGTGCCTGACAGCCGCCGAGACGGAAGAATTGGGAAATTACCACCTGATGAGGGGTCAAAACCCCGTTTTCATCATAAAAGGAGAGAAAAATGAGGCATGATATCCCCAGGCTGTGTATAGCCGGCGCATCCAGCGGCTCTGGCAAGACCACCGTTTCCACAGCTCTTTTAAAGGCCCTTTCGGAAAAAATAAGTGTCTGCGCCTTTAAATCGGGCCCCGACTACATAGACCCCATGTTTCACCGTGCCGCCCTCGGTATTCCGTCCTTTAATTTAGACCTTTTCCTCATGGGCGAAGAGGGGGTAAAGGACAGCCTTGTCCGCTACGGCGGCGGCTTTGACATGGCGGTTTTGGAGGGGGCAATGGGCTTTTACGACGGCGTCTCCTTTGAAAACGAAGACCTTTCGGTGTGCGACACCTGCCGCCGCCTTGACATTCCTGCCGTTTTGGTAATAGACACCAAGGGCATGGGTCACTCTCTTATGGCGGTGATCGAAGGCTTTTTAAAGCTCCACCCCAACACCATAAAGGGAGTGATTCTGAACAGGTGCAAAAAGACCACTTATCCCCGATACAAAGCCATGATCGAGGGGCAGACGGGCATTAAAGTATATGGTTTTATGCCTGAAAACGGCGATTTTACCCTGAAAAGCCGTCATCTCGGTCTTGTTACCGCCGAGGAAGACGCAGACCTTGAAATGAGACTTTCAGGGCTTAAAGACGCGGCTTTGGAGTGCCTTGACCTTGACGGAATCTTAGGCCTTGCCCGATCGGCTCCCCCTTTGGAGCATGAACCTAAAAAGATTCCACAGCTTGGGGAATTTTCCGTGGCTGTGGCAAAAGACAGGGCGTTTTGCTTTTACTACGAGGAAAATCTCGACATTCTCCGCCGTTTAGGGGGCAAAATCTCATATTTTTCGCCCCTTGACAATGAGGAAGTGCCGAAAGATGCCGACCTTTTGCTTTTGGGGGGCGGCTACCCCGAGCTTTACGCCGAAAGGCTTTCGGAAAACGGGCAGACCATGAAATCCATAAGAGAGTTTATAACCTCAAATGGCGCCGTTTTCGCCGAGTGCGGTGGAATGATGTATTTGGGAAAGAGTATAGATGGCTTTCCCATGTGCGGCATTCTGTCCTCGGAGTTTTACATGACGAGCTCCCTCAAACACTTCGGCTACGGCACTCTCTGCCCCAAAGAGCCGTGTCTCGGCTTTGAAAAAGGGGAGACGGTGCGCTGTCATCAGTTTCATTACAGCTCCGCCGAGGTTTTGGGTGACGGTTTCACCTTTACTCGCCCTTCGGGCAGCAAATCTCTCACGGGTTTCTGCGGCGAAAATCTATACGCCGCCTACCCGCACATACATTTTTCGGGCAACATGAACTTTGCCATGCATCTCGCCCATAGGGCGTTAAAACACAGGGAGGGCGTAAAATGACCCTGCTTTTGCCCCTTGTTTTGGGCTTTCTTCTCGATCTTTTGCTGGGCGACCCCTTCGGCGCCTTTCACCCCGTGTGCCTTATCGGCACATTTATCTCAAAATGCGAGAAGTTTTTGAGAAAGTTTTTCGGTAAAACCCCGAAAGCGCAGCTCTTTGGCGGCTTTTTGCTCACGGTTTTTACCCTTGCTTTTTCGTTTTTTATTCCCTTTTTCATCTTAAAATGGGCGAAAAACTTCAACATCTACCTCTATTACACCCTTGCCACCATTTTCTGCTATCAGATTCTCGCCACGAAATCCCTCAAAGACAGCTCCATGGAGGTCTATAAGGCGGTGAAATCGGGCAGCATCGAAAAAGCCCGCTACGCCGTCTCCATGATAGTGGGCAGAGACACCAAGAGCCTTTCTTTTGAGCAGGTCACCAAGGCGGCTGTCGAGACCGTCGCCGAAAACACCACCGACGGCGTCATTGCCCCCATGATTTTCATGGCGATAGGGGGCGCGCCTTTGGGATTTCTCTACAAGGCGGTCAACACATTGGACTCAATGGTGGGCTACAAAAACGACAAATACCTCTATTTCGGCCGTTTTTCCGCCAAAACCGACGATGTTTTCAACTTTATCCCTGCCATAATCTCGGCATATCTCATGATTTTCGCCGCTTTTCTATTAAAACTCGACTGGAAAAACGCCTATAAAATATACAGGCGTGACCGCAGAAAATCCACAAGCCCCAACAGCGGACGCACCGAGACGGTGGCGGCAGGGGCTTTGGGCGTGGAGCTTTTGGGCGACACCTACTACTTCGGCAAGCTCTATAAAAAGCCTGCCATCGGCGACAGCAGGCGCAAAATAGAGGCAGACGACATAATTACCGTAAACAAAATGATGTACAGGGCGTCTTTTGCCGCTCTGTGCCTTATAACTCTCATATATCTGGTGACAATTCTATGAAACAGTGGACTCACGGCGGAAATATATACCGCTACGGCAAAAAACTCATTGATTTTTCGGCAAACATCAACCCTTTGGGCATGCCCGAGGAGGTGAAAGCCGCTCTGCAAAGCTGCGGCGCCGACTGCGAGCGCTATCCCGACCCCTATTGTTTAGAGCTGACGGCGGCGCTCTCGGACTTTCACGGCGTGAACAAGGAATACATCTGCTGCGGCAACGGGGCGGCGGATCTCATTTTCAGGCTGTGTCTTTTGAAAAGACCCAAAACCGCCCTCATTCCTCAGCCTACCTTTTCGGAATATGAAAAGGCCCTCGATCTGGTGGGCTGCAAGACCGAGTATTTTGAGCTGAAGGAGCAAAACGGCTTTGCCCTTTCAGGGGATTTTACAGAAAAGATTACACAGGGTGTGGATATCGTTTTCCTTTGCAGCCCAAATAACCCTACGGGCGCGGTGTGCAGCAGGGAGCTTCTCATAAAATGCGCTCAAAAATGCAGGGAAGTAAACGCGACGATGGTCTTGGACGAGTGCTTTCTCGACTTTTTGAGGGAGGAAAAGGAGCTGACCATGGCACCTTTTTTAGAGGATTTCCCGAATCTCATTATTTTAAAGGCATTTACCAAGATTTTCGCCATGGCAGGGGTCAGACTGGGGTACTGCCTTTGCTCCGACGATAAGCTCATCGCAAATCTCTGGCAGGTGCTTCAGCCCTGGAGCGTGTCGACTCCGGCGCAAAAATGCGGCGTTGCCGCATTAAAATGCAGTGATTACCTTGAAAAAACCCTCGATTACACCGAAAAGGGCAGGGAAAACCTTAAAAACGCTCTCAGAGAGCTGGGCTGCACCGTCTTTGACTCAAAGGCCAACTATGTCTTTTTCAAAAGCGAAAAACCCCTTTTGAAACCCCTTTTTGACGAGGGAATCCTCATCAGAAGCTGCGAAAATTATCCGTTTTTAGGGGATAAATACTACCGAGTTGCCGTGAGGAGCGAGGAGGAAAACCGACTCCTCATCTCGGCATTAAAGAAAGTCAGGTGAAATTATGGCTATGAAAATAATGGTGCAGGGCACATGCTCCAACGCGGGCAAGAGCGTTCTGGCGGCGGCGCTGTGCCGCATTTTTACACAGGATGGGTATAAAGTCTGCCCTTTTAAGGCTCAGAACATGGCTTTGAACTCCTACATCACCCCCGAGGGGCTGGAGATGGGCAGGGCGCAGGTCATGCAGGCGGAGTGCTGCGGCATCGAGCCCTCGGTATACATGAACCCCGTTCTTTTGAAACCCACAGGGGAAAAGGGCTCCCAGGTCATCGTTCTGGGTGAGGTTTTGGGCAATGTCTCGGCCGCCGACTACTATAAAAACAAGCAGAAGCTTTCCTCTTTTGTGGAAAAGGCCTTTAAAAAGCTCGATTCCGAGTACGACATCATCGTCATCGAGGGGGCGGGCAGCCCTGCCGAGATAAATCTCCGTCAGAACGACATCGTCAACATGGGCATGGCAAAAATAGCGGAAAGCCCTGTGCTTCTGGTGGGCGACATCGACAGGGGAGGGGTGTTTGCATCTCTTTACGGCACGGTCATGCTGCTCTCAAGCGACGACAGAAGGTATATAAAGGGTCTCGTTGTCAATAAGTTCCGCGGCGACAAGACCATTCTCGCCCCGGGTCTCGACATGCTCACAGACATGATTCACATTCCTTTTATGGGGGTTGTGCCGATGTTTTCTCTCGATTTAGACGATGAGGACAGCCTTTCCTCTCGTCTCACCGATAAAAGGGCGGCGAAGGACATCGACATATGCGTCATCGCCCTGCCGAAAATATCCAATTTTACCGACTTTAACCCTCTTGAACGCTATGAAAATGTGTCGCTCCGTTATATAACCGACCCCGAACAGGGCAAAAATGCCGATCTTTTGATAATTCCCGGCACAAAAAACACCATTTCCGACCTCAAATGGCTCAAGGAGAGGGGTTTTGACAGCTTGATTTTAAAGCACCGCTCACAGGGCAAGCCGATAATCGGCATCTGCGGCGGCTTTCAGATGCTGGGACAGAAGATCTCCGATCCACAGGCTGTGGAAAGCGGCGGCGAAGAGACGGGTCTCGGTCTTTTGCCCCACTCTACGGTCTTTATGGGAGACAAGACGAGAAGCCTCACAAGGGGTATTCTCGACGGTGTTGACGGAATTTTTAAAGGGCTTTCGGGCCTTGAATACAGCGGCTATGAGATTCACATGGGTGTGTCCGAGGGGGGAAACCTTGTAAACGAGGGAAATGTCTACGGCACATATATTCACGGCTTTTTTGACGAAAACTCCGTAGCAGACGCCGTTATTTCGGCTCTTTTTGAGCAAAAGGGTCTTAAAATGGGCGAAAAAAGCGGACTTTCCTTTGAGGAATACAAAAATATTCAGTATGACCGCCTGGCAGATATAGTCCGCGAAAACCTCGATATGGACAAAATCTATGAGATAATGAGGGGCGGCATATGATCCACATCTACACGGGGGACGGCAAGGGCAAGACGACTGCGGCGGCAGGTCTCGCCGCAAGGGCGTTAGGTCACGGCTTTTCGGTTGCCTTTGTGCAGCTCTCCAAAAAGGGAGACAGCGGAGAGGTGCTGTGCCTTGATCATTTTGAAAACTTTCACCTCTTTGCCGGCAAGATCACCGAGCGTTTTGTCTCCAAGATGACGGCGGAGGAGAGGGAGAAAACAAAAATGTTTCACATGGAACATTTTGAAAAAGCCATGGAGCTCAAGCCCTTTCTGCTGGTTCTTGACGAGATGGGCTCGGCTCTCAAATACAATGTGTTTGACCGTGATATTTTGATAGATTTTCTTAAAAATCCGCCTTTTGAGTGCGAGATTGTGCTGACAGGCAGGGATTTTGACGATGAAATACTGAATATTGCTGATTATGTATCGGAAATTAAAAAAATACGCCACCCCTTTGACAGGGGAATTACGGCGAGAAAGGGGATAGAAAGATGAAAATTGAAAATGTGCTGCCCGCCGACATCGAAAAGCGCAGCTTTGAAATAATTTCGGAAAATTTACATGGGTTCGTCTTTAAAGAGGAGGAAGAACCGATAATTAAAAGGTGTATTCACACCTCTGCCGACTTTGACTATGCAAAAAATATGTATTTTTCCGAAAATGCGGTTAAGATCATGCAGGAAGCTCTGAAAAACGGAGCTCATATTGTCACCGACACAAAGATGGCCATGGCAGGCATAAGCAAGCCCACACTTAAAAAGTTCGGCGGAGAGGTGCACTGCTTTATATCCGATGAAGATGTGGCACAAAAGGCAAAGGAAAGGGGAGTAACCCGCTCTTTTGTCAGCATGGAAAAGGCGGCTGAGCTGAAAATGCCGCTGATTTTTGCCATAGGCAACGCGCCGACCGCCCTTTTGTCGCTGTATGAGCTGATAAAATCGGGAAAACTCAATCCCGTCGGCATAATCGCCGTGCCGGTCGGCTTTGTCAATGTAGTGGAGTCAAAGGAGCTTATCAGGACTTTGGACATTCCGATAATCGCCGCCATGGGGCGCAAGGGGGGCAGCAACATCGCCGCCGCCATATGCAATGCCCTGATGTATTCGGCGAAGTAGTTTTTATAAGATTTAAAAAGACGGCTTTCAGCCGTCTTTTTTGTTTGCCCTTGGCGGTAAAATACTTTCGGAAGTTTTGAGATGGCTCATCGGCGGTCTATATTTTTGAAATGTTTCACGGGGAACAATTCGGTAAATGGCAGGGTGCATAAACCTTATATGGCGGCGGTCTGTAAAAATCGGCAGGCGGTATCGGGTAGGGAAAGCAGTCAAAGGCATATTATGCAGAAAACAGAATAGGAAGATAAACACGGCATATTTTTCAGAGACTTCCCATTGATTTATTTTTTACAGCAGTATTTTATCGTTTGCCGACGACAGATATTGCATCATAGGCACAAACGCAGAAACCCGGTATAGAAAATCGCCGACTAAAGATAAAAACGGAACTTATATTTTTCCTGTGAGCTATATTGAGATTTTTTGAAGTGAAGCAGTGAAGCTCACCGACAGAGCTGAACAATTATTGAATTCTGCGGATACCCCGACGGGCTTGATTGTCGGGATAAAAATCCCCGTTTCAGACACGGTCCGAATAAGCGCCGATTTATCAAGCAAGATGTCTGGCGGCGGACAAAAGGCGAAGAAGGGTGGGGCGGAAGTCGGAACAAGACGGAGTCGTTCCCTACGGGTGCAGGCATTAAGTTTTGTACATGGAATGACCGAAACGGCGTTCCGTGGGGATATTTATCAGGTTTGGCGGAACGACACGGGACCGACCCTGCATGGTGAATTTTTAAGCCTGCGCTGTATTGACAAATCCGTGCTATTCGGAAATCTGTCTGTGCAGGGGCACGCAGGTTTTTACATCGCATGTGTCAGCCGCCCAAAAGATGGCGTATTCGATACGGCGTGAGCCGAAAAGAATTCAAACCGAGACTCCGCGGCGGAAGCGGGACGCGGAATTAAATGAGCTCAGGGCAGTCGGGCGCGACAGCGAACAGATTGTAGATATTGAGCCATTGCGAGGTATGGAGACATGAGCTGAATGACATAAAAGGGCGCAGCCATGGAGATCGGCAAGTTATTGCGCAAAGGGCAGGGGGTATATTTTTTGTCCCTCTCTTACATTACAATATATATAATAGCTTTTTGGGCGGGTGTTTCACGGGGAACAATTCCGTTTTTGTGAAAATGTTCCATGTGGAACATCAAATTTTTGCATCCTTTTATTTTGTAAAAGCTGTTGAAGTTTTGGGGGAAATGTGATAACATAGTATTTGTATCAGAATATTCAAGGCTGATTTTTCAGAATAAGACATAGAATAACTGAAGGGGAGAAGATATGTTTACACCAGAATCTCTGTTTTCGGAGATAATTAAAGATCTTTCCGACCAGTCGAGCCCCGTTTCGGTGTCTTCGTGGGCCCCTTACACAAGGGCTATCGCCATAAAGGACGGAAACCTCGTCCTCGTGGCCGACAACGACGCCATCTACGGTTTTATCACAAGGCAGTGGCTTCAGAGGATAAACAAGTCATTAAATGAGCTGACAAACGAGCACCTGACGGTGACGCTTCTCAACGGCAAAACCGAGGAGATCTCCTGGCGCGCCCAGAGAGACGACATGTTATTCGGCGGATACACCTTTGAGAGGTTTATAGTGGGAAATTCCAATAAATTTGCCCACGCCGCCGCCTATGCAGTGTCCCAAAATCCCGCCCAGACCTATAATCCGCTGCTGATTTACGGTCAAAGCGGTCTCGGAAAGACCCATTTGCTCTACGCCATCGCGTCGGAAACCAGAAAAAAATATCAAAAACTCAATATTGTCTACATCAAGGGCGACGATTTCACCAACGAGCTGGTGGAGGCCATTCAGGCCGGCGCCGTCGACCGTTTCCGCCAGAGATACCGCCAGGCCGACCTGCTGCTCGTCGACGACATACAGTTTATAGCCGGCAAGGAGAGGACTCAGGAGGAATTTTTCCATACCTTCAACGCCCTCCACGAGGCGGGCAAGCAGATAGTGCTGACGGCCGACCGTCCTCCCAAGGAGATGTACACTTTGGAGGAGAGGCTCAAGTCGAGATTCGAGTGGGGACTTCTGGCCGATGTTCAGCCCCCGGATTTAGAGACGAGAATGGCTCTTGTCTCGTCGAAGGCCGCCGTTTTGGGCCTTGAAATACCGCCCAAGCTCATTGAATACATCGCAGAATCGATAACAAACAATGTAAGGCAGCTGGAAGGGGCATTAAAGAAGATAAAGGCCATGAACGAGATCATGCACGAAGAGGTCTCCCACGCCCTGGTGGAAAGGGCCATAAAGGACATAATAAAGGAGAGCCCCGGTCTCTATCCCACCCCCGAGCTGATACTCAGAGAGGTGTGCGGATATTTCAATGTGCCCCAGGAAAAGATAATCGGTCTTTCAAAGACCAAAGATGTGGCCATGCCCAGGCAGATAATGCTCTATCTCATAAGGGAGATGACCGACCTGTCGCTGCCCGACATCGGCAAGTTCGTAAAGAGGGATCACACGACGGTTCTCTACGCCATAAACAAGATCCAGGAGCAGCTGCAGAACGACCAGAATCTCGAAGCCACACTCAAGGATATAAGGAAAAATATCCGCTCGGCACAATAATACACAGATTGTAGATAAAGGCTGTTAATAAGGCTGTTGATAGCTGTGGATAAAAATCGGCTGTGGAATCGTGTGGAAAAGGGCCCGTGTTATACACAGGGGCTGTGGAACGAGAAAACCCCGATGAATAAAGGGATCGGGGAGGGTTATCCACATATCCACAGGCTATACTACTATTACTAAAATAATGTATATAAAAGAAATCAATAGGAAAGGAATCAGAGGATAAATGAAGTTCACCTGTGAAAAACTCACGCTGACCGAGGCGATAGCCGACTGTCTCCACGCCGTGTCCTCCAAGAGCTCGATCACCGCTCTCGAAGGCCTGCTGATAAAGGCCATGAACGATAGGGTGACCCTGACATCATATAATTTTAAGACGGCAATCACCAAGAGCTTTGAAACGACGGTTTACAGAGAGGGCGCCTATATAATAAACGCCAGAATGCTCTATGACATAGTGAGAAGGCTGCCCGACGACATTGTGGAGATAGATGTGGAAGAAGGCTACAAAACGACGATAAAGTCGGGCCTTTCGGAATACAATATAATGGCGTCGGACGAAAACGAGTTTCCCGAGCTGCCCGAGTGCATAAAGCTCAAAAGCGTGACGGTCAAAAACGCAGACCTCAAGGACGCCATCGAGGGCACGGTCTTCTCGGTGTCCGACAACGAGACGAAACCTATCCACACCGGCTGTTTATTTGAGATCGACGGCGAAAACCTGACGGTGGTGGCGGTGGACGGCTACCGCCTGGCCATAAGAAGGGAAAAGATATTGAGCGAAAACGGCGAAGCCATGAAATTCGTCGTGCCCGGCGAGACCTTAAAGGATGTTCTGAGGCTTCTGCCCGAGGGCGAGGACGAGACCACCACCATATACCCCGACAGAAAGCACGCAATTTTTGAGACGGGCGGCACAGTTGTGGTGACAAGACTTTTAGAGGGCGAATTTTTGGACTACATGAGGGCAATCCCACAGAATTTTGCCGCTCAGCTCGACATAAATGTAAAGGCACTCAGGGACAGCATCGAAAGAGTGTCCCTCATCATATCGGAAAGGCTCAAAAATCCCATAAGATGCGCATTTTTCGACAGTTCGGTCAAGATCTCCTGCATCACAGTTTTAGGCAGAGCCTTTGACGAGTGCCCCATATCCTTCTGTCCCGACAAGATCGAGATAGGATTCAACAACAAGTATATACTGGACGCCCTCAAGGCCTGCGACGACGAAAATGTGGTGCTCTATCTGACAGACGGAGTTTCCCCTGCCGTCATAAAGCCCAAAGAAGGGGATAAATATGTGTATATGGTGCTGCCTGTAAGGCTCAAGCAGAGCTGATATGTATCTGCATCTCGGCAAGGACATAACGGTTGCCAAAAAAGATGTGCTGTTCATTCTCGACATGGACAACTCCACCTATTCAAAGAGGACTCAGGAGTTTTTGAAAAAGGCCGAAAGGGAGAAGCGCCTTTTAAGCGTCAGCCTTTTCGACCTTCCCAAGTCGATAGTGGCGGTGACGGAAAAGGGGAGGACGGCGGTTTACATATCGCCCATTTCTCCACAGACCCTTGTGAAAAGGGCGACCGAATACGATTTTGTGACTTAAAGGAAGATATAAATGGGTAAAATCATAGCGGTGGCAAACCAAAAGGGGGGCGTGGGCAAGACCACATCGGCCGTAAACATAGCGGCGGGACTGGCCGTCATGGGCAAAAAGGTGCTGCTCTTTGACCTTGACCCTCAGGGCAACGCATCGAGCGGTCTCGGCGTAGAGCCTGCGGGCAAAAAGAGCTCATACGATGTGATGATGGGTGAGACGGCGGCAAAAGAGGCGGTGTTTGAAACCAAGTGGTGCGATGTGGTGCCCTCGGACAACAATCTGGCAGGCGCCGAGATAGAGCTGGTGTCAAAAGAGGGCAGGGAGAGCATACTCAAAAAGGCTCTCGAGCCCTTAAAGGAAAGGTATGACTACATATTCATAGACTGTCCGCCCTCCCTTTCGATACTTACGATAAACGCCCTTGTGTGCTGCGACACGGTGCTGGTGCCCATGCAGTGCGAATACTACGCATTGGAGGGTCTTTCCCAGCTGGTGCAGACCATAAGGACGGTAAAAAAGAGCATGAACCCAAACATAGATTTTGAGGGCATACTGCTCACCATGTATGACGGCAGGACAAACCTCACCCTTCAGGTGGGAGAGGAGATAAAGAGATTTTTCGGCTCAAAGGTATACAAGACGGTGATACCGAGAAACATCAGGCTTTCCGAGGCGCCCTCTCACTCTCTGCCGATATTCGATTACGACAAGTACTCAAAGGGAGCCGAAAGCTACAAGAATGTGTGCCTCGAGATAGAGGAAAAAAACAGGAGTTGATTTTATGGCTATTCAGAAAGGTCTCGGAAAGGGCCTCGAGGCCCTGTTCGGCGAGGAAAACATAAGGGAAACTCCTCTGAAAGAGCTTGACATATACGAGGTGGGGCCGAATCAGGCTCAGCCGAGGAAGTTCTTTGACGAAGGTCTTTTGGAGGAGCTTTCGGAAAACATAAGGGAAAACGGGGTCATCACCCCCATAACCGTAAGGAAAAAAGACAAGGGCTATGAGATAATAGCCGGCGAGAGAAGGTGGCGCGCCGCCAAAAAGGCGGGGCTCAAAAAGATACCCGCCATAGTTCTCGACATCGACGAGCAAAAGGCATATCAGCTGTCCATGGTGGAAAATCTTCAGAGAGAGGATCTTAACCCCATCGAGGAGGCCGAGGGCTTTAAGACCCTCATCGACAAATACGGCATGACACAGGAGCAGGTGGCAAAGGCTGTTTCAAAATCCCGTCCTGCCGTGGCAAACGCCGTAAGGCTTTTGGAGCTTTCGGAAAACGCCCTGGCTTCTCTTGAAAAAGGGGAGATAACGGCGGGACACGGCAAGGCTCTGCTGTCGGTAAAGGACGAAAAGGACAGGGAGGAGCTTTTGGAGATAATAGTCTCCAAGTCCCTTTCGGTAAGGCAGAGCGAGGACATGGCAAGGCGCATGAACGAGGAAAAGCCGGAAAAATCCGAGGAGGAACAGTCCAAGGACAGGCTTTGGAAAATATATGTGGAGCATGTGGAAAAAAGGCTGACCGACGCTCTGGGAAGAAATGTGTCGGTGATAAGCGGCGCCAGAAAGGGCCGAGTTTATCTGGACTTTTACGGCAACGAGGATTTGGAAAACCTCATAAATCTGCTGTGCTCAAAGGAACAAAAATAACTTTTACTTTACAAGAGGTATAGAAAGATGCTTGACATTCGCTATCTTAGAGAAAACAGGGAATATGTTAAGGAGCGCCTTGCGGCAAGGGGCAAAGACCTTTCGGAAAGTGTCGACAGAGCGATAGGGCTCGACGATGCGAGAAAGGCTCTGATACTCAAAACCGAGACAAAAAAGGCCGAGCAGAACAGGATAACAAAGGAGATACCGAAGCTCAAAAAGGCGGGCGAGGACACCTCCGCCGTTATGGCAGAGATGAAGCAGCTCTCTGAGGAATTAAAGCAGGAGGGCGCAGAGCTTTCCGCCATTGAAAATGAGCTTCTCGATATAATGCTGAGAATACCCAATGTGCCCTGTGACAAAGTGCCCACCGGCAAGGATTCCGAGGACAATGTGGTGGTCAGAAGCTGGGGCGAGCCCAAGAAGTTTGACTATGAGATCAAGCCCCACTGGGATCTGGGCGCAGACCTTGGTATTTTGGATCAGCCGAGGGGCGTCAAGGTGGCAGGCACACGCTTCAATTTCCTTAAGGGCGCAGGCGCAAAGCTCGAAAGAGCCCTCATATCCTTCTTCCTCGACATGAACACAAAGGAGGGCTACACCGAGCTTATGACCCCCTACATGGCAAACAGCAAGACTCTGACAGGCACAGGTCAGCTGCCCAAGTTCAAAGAGGACATGTTCAAGGTGGAGAACACCGACTACTATCTCATCTCGACTGCCGAGATCCCCGTCACCAACTACCACTCCGACGAGATTTTGGACGGCGACGCTCTGCCCCTCAAATACACCGCCTACACACCCTGCTTCCGCTCCGAGGCGGGCGCCGCAGGCAGAGACACAAGGGGTCTCATCAGAGTTCACCAGTTTGACAAGGTGGAAATCGTCAAGTTCACAAAGCCCGAGGACTCCATGGAAGAGCTTGAAAAACTGGTACTCCAGCCCGAAAAGATACTTCAGGCTCTCGGTCTGCCTTACAGAGTTGTCATCTGCTGCACAGGAGACATGGGCGGCAACCAGCTCATGCAGTATGACCTGGAGGTCTGGATGCCCTCTTACGACAAATATGTAGAGATCTCCTCCTGCTCCAACTACGGAGATTATCAGGCAAGAAGGGCAAACATCAAGTTCAAGAGGGAAAAGGGCGGCAAAGCCGAGTTTGTCCACACATTAAACGGCTCAAGCCTTGCATGCCCCAGAGCTCTCGCCGCCATTTTGGAGAACTTCCAGAACAAGGACGGCTCTGTCACCATTCCCCCCGTTCTCGTCCCCTACATGGGCGGCATGGAGACCATCAGTCTTTAATTTTCAGAGGTTTTCGGTAAAATGATTATTTTAGCGTCAAATTCCCCCAGAAGAAAGGAGCTGCTCTCCATGATCGGCATAAAATTCATGGTGAGCGCCACAAACTGCGAGGAGGACTCCAAGGCCGAGGATTTTGAGATAAGGGCCATGGAGAACGCCATGAAAAAGGCATACGGCACCCATTACAGCAAGGGGGATATAATAATAGGCGCCGACACCATGGTCTGTCTCGACGGAAAGGTTTTCGGCAAGCCGAGGGACAAGGACCACGCAAGAGCCATGCTCAAAAAGCTTTCGGGCAGGGTGCACACCGTCTATACCGGCGTGTGCATTTTGAAGGACGGCGAAAGCGAATGCTTCTGCTCCAAGACCGATGTCAAGTTTTTTGAGCTGTCCGACACCCTAATAGACAAGTATATCGCCACAGGCGAGTGCATGGACAAGGCGGGCGCCTACGGCATCCAGGGCAAGGGCGCACTTTTGGTTGAAAAGATAGACGGCGATTTTTACAATGTGGTCGGTCTGCCCATAGCCATGGTGGCAAATAAGCTGAGAGAGCTTAAAGAAAGAGGGTAAGTAATATCTTTTGCGGAACGACACGGCGGCGAGTGCCGCCGCAGCTTATTCAATCTACCGGGGTCCCCATTGACAAGGTCAATGGGGTGAAATACCCTACTTTTTGAGAAAA
>CAJKFC010000010.1 GCA_905199135.1 uncultured Eubacteriales bacterium | reverse complement strand
GACTGCATAATAAAAGGCGCTCTCATCCATGGTATCTGAACGTCTGACGGACTGTCCTTTTCCACTCTGTAAAAACTGTCCCACACTTTTGAAAGATTCTCAGGAGACAACGCCTCACAGCTGTTCCAAACCGAAAACACCGTCTTTGCGCCGATTTTTTCTCCTTTTATTTTAATTACAGAGCCCTCATCGGCATATTTTATCGCGTTTGATATAAAATTTGTCACAGCCTGACCTATTCGTGCCTCGTCTGCCGTGACAAGACATGGATTTTTAAATGAAATTTCTGCGGTGAGCTTTCTCTCATCAGCCTTTTGTGAAAGCTTTTCAAAAATACTTACAGCCATATTTTCAACGGAAAACTCATCTCGCTCGAGCTTTACTCTGCCTGCCTCAAGCCTTGAAAGGTCGAGCATCTCAAGCACCATATCGTCTATATACTCCGATTCCTCGAGTATAATGTCGAGATATTTTTCTCTCTTGTCTTCGGCTATCTTTTCTTTGAGACCCTCTGCGTAGCCGTGTATCACAGCCAAAGGAGTTTTCAGTTCATGGGCTATATTTGATGTCAATGCCCTGCGGTTTTGTTCGGCCTCCTTTGCGTATGTAAGAGCGGTTTCCAACCTTGTCTTTTCATTTTTGAGGGCCCTTATCTGATTAAAACCGCCCATTAAATTATCTTTGAGCCTTACCGTCTCATCCCAGCTGAAATATTTCAGTATACCCTCGTCAATCCTGTTTTCCCCGTTTTCCATTCCATGGTTTACAGCCTTGATGGGCTTTATAAGGCCGTTTCTTATCGAAACGCACAGGGCAAAAGCAGATATCACCGCAACGGCAAAGGTGAAAATATATATGTTTTTCAGCTCCAAAAACGCCGTTCTCCACGGTGAGCACCACACGGCGCTTACAATGTAAAACTCCAGCTCAGACGGATATTCAAAGGTTTTCTCCCCGTAGTAATAAGGGGTTGTCATGGTCTCTCCGTTGCAGGTGACGCGGAATGTCACCGACGGAAGTATGAGATCGAATCCTTCGTATCTTCTGAGCACCGCTGTTCCTTCGTCTATACCGTCTGCAAGTTCAGCGCCTAATTCCTCAACCAGCCGAGCTATATTTTCATACTCTTTTCCTCTGTATTCAAAAGACGGAGACGGCTCATATGTGTGGGTATACACCTGCATTGAGTACAGAGTTATCGGCTCTTCGTCCATGTTTTCGGCCTCTCTGTCCTCGTATGCCGTTATCCACTCAAGCGAATAGTCTTCGATAATATCTTTTGGGATATACTCTGTCTTTTCATAATTGAAGAGAGCGGTCCGAAATTCATTTCCGTCTATGTATTCTATCTTCACGGGAGTAAACTCCGTGCCGTCAAAATATCCCGTAAATCTTGCCGTTCTCATTTCTATCGCCGATGAGTTTTTGTTCAAAACCTCTTTGCCTTCTTCGGTCAGCTTATCCCTTTTAAAAAAGGCTCTGGCGCTGTTGCCGCTCAGCTCTATGCCTTCATTCCACTCCTCTTCCGTAATATAGTTGAAGTATATGAAGTCATTCCAGCTGTTCTCAATGCAGTTTCCGTCTTTGTCATAAACGGCGGTAGCCGAAAAGCTGTATCCTACCGAATCCCTCGGCACGAAATATTCATCTCCGTATGTGGTAGATGTGAGAGTGTTCATCTCCCCTGCGCTGACCACTTCCCACAGTTTGCTTTCTTTATAGTTGGCGCTGTCCGACTGATAGTCATAATTATAAAGGCGTCCTGCGGCTATGTCGGAGGCTCTCGTGGTGTTGGCTTCCTTATATCTGTAAGCGGCAAACTCTGCCGTCACCGATGTGGCACAGTACATGCACAAGATCCATACCGCAAAGACTGCCGCCGTCGTCCCGACAGCTACCGCGGTGAGCGATGTGAGTCTTCCGCCGTTTTTTCTTCCTCGTCTCCACCCGAAAAACAGAATAATACCTCCGATTGCCGCCTTTACAATGCCCTGAAAAAGCTTATCTTCTACAAGCTGAAAAATAATACTTTCATCTTTGTAATAGGATACCAGATTTTGTCCTATGGACGAATAGTGATAGAAATCCACCGCCGCCCAGATAAAAAATACTGCGGCAAAAATATAATATACTTTAGGAATATTTTTCACGCCTATCCCTCCATTCTGTATCCCGCTTTGATGACAGTTTTAATACATGCCGCTTTGTCTCCAAGCTTTTCTCTCAGCCTTTTTATGTGGGTGTCCACCGCTCTCGCATCACCCTCATAGTCGTATCCCCAGCATTTTACCAAGAGCTGCTCCCTGCTCATCACAATATTTCTGTTGAGCATAAGGCATCGCAAAAGGGCGTATTCCTTGGGGGTAAGCGTCAGCTCTCTGCCGTCTGTATAGACCTTTTGAGAGGACAGATTGACGGTAATTCCCCCGCACTCGATTTTGTCCGAAGTCATCATGTTTCCTCGTCTGCGCTTTACAAGAGCCATTGTTTTGGCATAAAGCACCGACATTGAAAAGGGCTTTGTCATATAGTCGTCGGCCCCAAGCTCATAGCCGTAGAGCTTATCTTCTTCGGCTGACAGGGCTGTGAGAAAAATTATCGGCACATCGCTGTTTTTTCTTATGGCTCTGCACACCGAAAATCCATCGAGACAGGGCATCATAATATCGAGCAGTACGGCGTCAAACTCCCTCTCCTCGGCCATATCTATGGCTGACTGTCCGTCAAAAACGGCGAAAGCCGTATCTCCCTTGCTTTTGAAATAGTCGGAAAGCACCTCCGAAAGCCTCGGCTCGTCTTCCACTATAAGAACCGTGCAGTCCATACATTTCCCTCCCTTCCGACTTAAATATACAGCCCGCTTTTGTACTCTCTGTGTCGAAATGATTTTATATTATTATAACACAAAAGCACCGAATACATCAAAGGTATTCGGTGCTTTTAATTGTTCTCTCTTATTCGGCTGTCACGCTTACTACATCGTATCCTGCGTCACGAACAGCCTGTGCCAGGGCGTCGGCCTGCTCCTTTGAAGCTTTTACTCTTGCCTCTTTGTTTTCAAGGCTGACCTCTACATCGGAAGCGATTTTCTGAAGAGCCTCTGTGACATGCTTTACACAGTGCATACACATCATTCCCTCAATTTTGATAACTACCATATTTGTATCCTCCTTAGTGTTATTTTCCTCTTTTGACGAGATTACGGGCAAAAGCTCGGTTTTCACCTCATATTTTTTATTTTCTGTCTTTGATGTTGATTTATCTCCGTGGAGCACTTTGAACTTTTTAAGTCTTAAAGCGTTGGTGACAACAAAAACACTGCTCATGCTCATGGCGGCAGCTCCGAACATAGGCGTCAGGCGAAGCCCAAAGGCATTGTAAAATACGCCCCCGCCGCAATCGGTATTCCCAGGCAGTTGTAGAAAAACGCCCAGAAAAGATTCTGCTTGATGTTTCTTATGACAGCCTTGCTGAGTTTTATAGCTGTAACGGCGTCCAAAAGGTCATTTTTGATAAGCACCACATCGGAACTTTCCATGGCTATATCTGTGCCTGCGCCAATGGCAATGCCCACATCTGCCCTTGTAAGCGCAGGGGCGTCGTTTATTCCGTCGCCTACCATAACCACGCATTTGCCCTCTTTCTGAAGGCCTGCAATGTGGTTTTCCTTATCCTGCGGCAGTACTTCGGCTATAACCTTTTTAAGTGGCATAGCTTTGGCTATTCCCTCGGCTGTTCTTCTGTTATCTCCCGTCAGCATGATGCTGTCTATTCCCATGCCTTTTAAAAGTTCTATGGCTTCCTTAGAGGTGGGTTTTACCGTGTCAGCCACGGCTATTATACCGATGACATCGCGGTTTTTGGCAAATATGAGGGGAGTTTTTCCTTCGCTTGCAAGCTTTTCAAAATGTTCACGGCAGATTTCAAAATCTATACCGCTTTCCTCCAAAAGCTTTTGATTTCCCGCAATATATGTGTCTTTATCGAGCTGAGCTTTTATTCCCTTTCCCGGTACCGATGTAAACTGTGAAAACTCGACAGGATTGATATTTTCCTCAGCCGTATAAGCACAAACCGCCTCGGCGAGAGGATGCTCGCTTTTACTTTCAAGGCCTGCGGCAATCTTCAAAAATGCCTCTCTGTCAGAGCCGAAGACCTTCACATCTGTCACCTGAGGCTTGCCTTCAGTTATAGTACCTGTCTTGTCAAATACGACGGTATCTACGCTGTGAAGTCTCTCCAAAGCCTCTCCGGATTTTATAAGTATGCCGTTTTCTGCCCCCTTGCCTGTTCCTACCATAATGGCGACAGGCGTAGCAAGACCTAAAGCACAGGGACAGGAGATAACCAATACCGTAATGGCCGACGACAAGGCAAACTCAAAATCGGCGCCGAGAACGAGCCATACGACAGCTGTTATCAAGGCGATGGTCATGACTACCGGAACAAACACTCCTGCTATCTTATCGGCAAGCTTTGCGATAGGCGCCTTGGTGGCGCTGGCTTCCTCTACCAGTTTAACAATCTGAGAAAAGGTGGTGTCCTCACCGACCTTGGTGGCCTGCATTTTAATATATCCGTTTTTATTTACGGTGGCGCCTATGACCTTGCTGCCCATCTCCTTGTGAACAGGTATGCTCTCGCCTGTTATGGCAGCCTCATCCACCGATGTGACTCCTTCTGTAACAATGCCGTCGACAGGTATCGCCGCACCCGGCTTGACTATGAGAATGTCGCCTTTTTCCACTTCCTCTACGGGAATAACGGTCTCTTCGCCGTTTTTAAGAACGATAGCAGTCTTTGGAGCCATGTCCAAAAGCTTTGACAGTGCCTCGCTTGTCTTTCCCTTGGATTTTGTCTCCAAAAACTTACCCAGTGTTATAAGTGCCAAAATCATGGCGGCCGACTCAAAATAAAGATCCATATGGTATTTCTCTACGAGAGCCATGTCGTTTGTACCCATGCCCCAAGCCATACGGTAAATGGCGAATATACCGTAAATCAGCGATGCCGACGAACCGACGGCGATTAAGCTGTCCATATTGGGAGAGCCGCTGAACAGTGTTTTGAAGCCATGTGTAAAGTATTTATAATTTACAGCAATTACAGGCAGGCAGAGCAGAAACTGTGTAAAAGCAAAAGATACCGCGCCTTTATGTCCCGACAAAAACGCTGGCAGAGGCGCTCCCCACATATGTCCCATGGATATATACATGAGGGGAAGCAAAAACGCAAATGAAACTGCAAGTCTCATCTTAAAGTTTTTGATGTTTTCCTCGGCGATATTTTTTGCCGTCGCTCCCTTTTTCTCGGTTTTTACGGTCTTTTCACTCTGAAGCGACGCTCCGTAGCCTGCTTTTTCGACTGTCTTGACTATGTCTTCACTTTTCAGCTTATCGCCGTCATACTCCACCGACATGCTGTTTGTCAGAAGATTTACCGTAAGCTCTTTGATTCCGTCAAGTTTTCCGACCTCTCGCTCCACTCTTGACGAACAGGCAGAGCAGGTCATTCCTGTGATATTGTATTTTTCTTTCATATTTCCTCTACTTTATAAGCTTGGAGATAAGCTCCACCATCTCATCTATCTTTTCTTCACGCTCTGCGCCGTCTTTGGCCTCAAGTATGCAGCTTTTGATGTGGGCGCTCAAAACCTCCCTGTTGGCCTTGGCTATCATAGCCTGAGTGGCCATTAGCTGATGAGAAATGTCGATACAGTATCTGTCATCCTCAATCATTTTCATGATGCCTTCTACCTGTCCCCTGACAGTCTTTAAAAGATTTGTAACCTTAGTTTTATCTGCTTTCATATTTACTACCTCCCGCCCCTCCCCTGGGGGGTGTTTTTATTATATACCATACGGGTATATTTGTCAAGCAAAAAAATAAAAGACGGAAAATTCCGTCTTTCATTTTTTATATATCCTTGTTTTCAAATATCCTTATGCTAGTATTTCTTGAAACCACCATTGCTGCTATAAAAACTATAAAGACCATTACCGTCGTCAAAGATTCAGGGATTTGCTCAATAGTTTCTAAAATGTCTATATTTATATAGTCATATATTTTTTCGAAACACAGCACAATCAGAAAAACCGCGGCGCCCATACCCGCCATGATATAGCTCATCTTTTCCGAACCAAACTTATATGCTGAAGGTATGGCGACTGCAATTACTATACCCATGACAGATATTACAATAAGAGAGTTTAAAAAGGAATCAATAATACCATACTTATCAATTATCATATAGCACACGGTATTCAGCAGACATCCCACCGAAAAAAGCCCGATCAACATCACATATTTTGAGTCGACTATATTTCTTCTTGTGATGGGCGTTGTGAGAGCAAACATGTTCCATTTGGCTTTCTCATCAAGACCTATGACATTCACAAGCATCACCATGGCTATTATGCCTATTGCGCCCGATATGAAACTTGCCGATCCGTTTGCCACACCCAATGCAATGTAAATCACGATAAAAGCCGCAAACCATCTTTTCTGCTGCATCAGGCTGTAAAAGTCTTTTATAATATTCGCTTTCATTTTTGTTCCCCCTTAACATAATAGACCATGATATCCTCTATCGTTGGTCTTTCGCATATGGCTCCCGATATTTTCAGATCGGATTTCGCCAAAAATTCTACTCCAAACTCACTTGTTCTGCTTCCGATAACAGCGTTATTGTCAACAGATTTGAACTGTTCCTTTGTGCATTTTACTATCTGATATCCGTATATTATATCATCCTTCGGCATACAGAAAACCATATTTCCTTTATGAATAAACATGATATAGTCACATATTTTTTCGAGATCGCTCAATATATGTGAGGATATCAGCACACTTTTTTCGCCGTCCGATATGTATTCCCTCAAAATATCGCTTATTTCATCTCGGGCTACGGGGTCTATTCCGCTCGTTGCCTCATCAAAGATAAGCAGGCGCGTATCGTGAGAAAATGCTATGGCGATGCCAAGTCTCAGTTTCATTCCCTTTGAAAAATTGTAAAAAAACACATTTTCGGGCAGAGAAAAATATTTGAGCATCTCCTCAAACTTTCTTTGATTCCATGTAGAATATGTGCTGCCAAGGATTTTTCCTATCTGCTTTACAGTCAAAGTCTGAGGAAAATACACATCATCAAACACCACTCCGATGTTTTCGCTTACATCCTTAAAGTTTTTGCCGCCGAAAAATAAAGTCTCTCCCGAGTCTTTTTTCAAAAGCTCTAAAATCAGCTTTATAAGGGTCGTCTTGCCTGCGCCGTTTTCGCCGACTACACCCATAATACAGCCTTTAGGCAGCTCAAAATTTATGTCATTCAGTTTAAAACTCTGAAACTGCTTGGAAAGATTTTTTACCGAAAGGATATTATCCATTGTTTTCCTCCTCATATATTGTCTCCAGCATCTCTTTTAAATTCTCAATATTCAGGCCGCACAGCGCGGCGTTTTTTATCGCCTCGCCAAAAAGCTTTTCGATATTTTTCAGATATTCCTCCCTCATTATATCGAGGTTTTTGCCGTTGACAAAGCTTCCTTTGCCGGTTATAGATACTATAAATCCGTCTCTCTCCAACTCTTCATAAGCTCTTTTGGTGGTGATGACGCTTATTCTGAGCTCTTTTGCCAACACTCTCATGGATGGGAGCATCTCCCCTTCCTTAAGCTTGTCGGAAAGTATCATGGCTTTTATCTGAGAATATATCTGTTCATATATAGGCGTGCTGCCCGAATTGCTTATCAGTATATCCATTGTCCACCTCCCATATTGTATATATGTATTATATACAATATTTACACGCATGTCAATAGGTTTGCATAAAAAAAGAGAGCCGAAGCTCTCTTTTAAAAAAGACTTATTTGGTTTGTCTTGGGTATGTCTCCCAAAGCGCCTACTTTGTCCAAAGTTTCCACCACCGACTTGCCGACTTTGGGACATCTCAAAACAATATCTTCTCCCGACATGAACTTTTCGCCACCTCTGTTTGCCACAAGATCTTCGGCAGCGGTCTTTCCGACGCCGGGAAGTGCGGTAAACGGAACGACGAGACCGTCGCTCTCTATGAGGAACTTATCTACATCGGAGCGGTATATGTCTATGGGATAAAACTTGAAGCCGCGCTTATAAAACTCATGACATATCTCCAATGTCACCTGCATATCCTGCTCGGCGCCGCTCAGCTTGTCCTTTTTGTCAAGCTCTGCCATCTTTTTGAGCACAAGATCATCGCCGTAAGTCATAACCGAAGCGTCAAAGCTCTTTGCTCTTATGGAGAAATATGCGCTGTAAAATGCCAGCGGTCTGTGCACCTTAAACCAGGCTATTCTGTATGCCATCATAACATAGGCTACGGCGTGAGCCCTCGGGAACAGATATTCTATCTTCTTACAGGACTCAACATACCAGTCGTGAGCCTTGTGGTCTGTTATTATCTTTTCCCATTCGGGCTTGAGACCCTTGCCCTTACGGACGGCCTCCATTATGGTAAATGCCGTCTTGTTCTCTACTCCTATGGACATAAGATATTTCAAAATATCGTCACGGGTACACACAACATCCTTGATGGTTCCCTTGCCTGCTCTTATTATATCCTGGGCGTTGTTGAGCCAAACATTAGTGCCGTGGGAAAGACCCGATATTCGGCACAGATCTTCAAAGGCCGAAGGCGTGGTGTCGAGAAGCATCTGCCTGACGAACTTCGTTCCAAACTCGGGAATAGCCGCAGCGCCTGTTGTGCCGAGAATCTCGTCGTCCTTTCCCAAAGGCTTTCCGTCTATCGTCTTGAGGTAGCTTATATCGTTGAAAATGCCCATTGTCTCCTTGTCGTCAAGGGGTATCTCCCTGGCGTTAACTCCCGTCAGATCTTCCAAAACTTTTATCATGGTAGGATCATCGTGGCCGAGAAGGTCGAGCTTCAGAAGATTGTCGTGTATGGAGTGGTAATCAAAATGGGTGGTAATTATATCGCTGTCGGGGTCGTCGGCGGGATGCTGAACAGGTGTAAAGTCATATATCGACACCTCTTTCGGCACGACTATAAGTCCGCCGGGATGCTGCCCTGTTGTACGCTTAATGCCTGTGCAGCCCTGAACAAGGCGGTTTTCCTCAGCCCTGTTTTTTACAAGTCCCTTCTGCTCAAGGTACTTCTTTACAAAGCCGTAGGCCGTCTTATCTTTGATTGTGCCTATCGTTCCGGCACGGAAAACATTTTCCTCTCCGAAAATATTTATTGTCTCCTTGTGGGCTCTGGCCTGATATTCGCCAGAAAAATTTAGGTCGATATCGGGGGTCTTATCGCCGTCAAATCCCAAAAAGGTTGCAAAGGAGATATCGAATCCATCCTTTTTCATGTTTTCACCGCAGACGGGACACTTCATATCGGGAAGGTCCACTCCGCAGGCGTACTCGGGAGGCACATCAAATATGCTGTGCTTGCACTTTTTGCAGACATAGTGTGGCGGCAAGGCGTTGACCTCAGTTATTCCTGTCAGAAACGCCACGAAAGACGAGCCGACAGAGCCACGGGAGCCAACCAGATATCCGTCCTGTATAGATTTGGACACCAATTTTTGGGCTATTATGTACATGATATCGAAGCCGTGTCCTATTATCGAATCGAGCTCCAGTTTGAGACGGTCTGACACTATCTGCGGAAGATTTTCGCCGTAGATTTCATGAACTCTTTTCTGGCACATCTCCTCGATGTCTCTTGCAGAATTTTCGATTTTAGGAGGATACTGCTCTTTTGGAACAGGCCTTATGCTTTCGCACATGTCGGCGATCATATTGGTATTCTCAACTACCACTTCATAGGCTTTTTCCTTGCCCAAATAGCTGAACTCCTCCAGCATTTCGTCGGTGGTCTTGAAGTACAGCGGCGCCTGTTTGTCGGCGTCGGCAAAGCCCATGCCTGTCATCATTATCTCTCTGAAATAACTGTCTGACGGCTCGAGGAAATGCACATCTCCCGTAGCCACCACAGGCTTATTGAGCTTTTCTCCCAGCTTGATGACAGTCCTGTTGAACTCCTTGATCTGCTCAAAATCCTTGACGATGCCTTTTTCTATCATAAAGGCGTTGTTGGCCAAAGGCTGTATCTCGAGATAGTCATAGAATGAGGCTATTTTCACCAGCTCATTCCATGTAGCTCCCCTTACAATAGCGCTGTAAAGCTCACCTGCTTCACAGGCGGAGCCGATTATAAGGCCCTCTCTCATGTTCTGAATCATGGTCATCGGCATAAGCGGATGACGCTTAAAGTATTTGAGATAGGAATGAGATATCATCTCATAAAGATTTCTGAGGCCTTTCTTGTTTTTGACAAGAATGACCATATGGTAAGAATTTCTCGAAATTCCGCCGCTGTTCTTGGCGGCCTTTGCAAGCGCTCCGTTTATATCGTCTATATACTGGACTCCGTATTCCTTTTCTAAAGTCTCCCAAAATCTGAATACTATTTGAGCCAGCACCTTCGTATCGTCAAGAGCTCGGTGATGGTTAAAGCTGAGGCCGTAATAATCAGCCAGGTTGTTTAATCTGTGTTTTTTAAGATTTGTCAGCAGCGCTTTCGCTATTGTAACGGTATCTATCGATACAAACTCTCTGTCAATGCCCAATCTGTCACAGGCGGCGTGCATAAATCCCACATCAAAAGAAGCGTTGTGAGCCACGACAGGCCTGTCCCCTATGAACTCCAAAAATTCGGGTATTACCTCTTCGGCAGATCTGGCATCGGCCACCGTACTGTCGTCTATTCCTGTAAGACTTGTTATCTCATTGGGTATCGAGACCTTTGGCTTTATGTATGAGTGATACTCGTCGATCTCTTTTCCGTCCTTTATTATGACGGCCGCGATCTCTATTATCTCGCATCTCTGTGCATTCAGTCCTGTGGTTTCAAGGTCAAATACCACAGTCTCATCCTTTAAAGTGCGACTGCTGTATCCCTTTACAGCTCCTTTGTCATCTATATCATTGACGGCATAGGCCTCAATTCCATATATCACTTTAAAGTTTTCCTTGCCCGCCGAGGCGTTCATGGCGTCGGGATAAGCCTGAGCCACGCCGTGATCGGTTATGGCCAAAGCCTGATGTCCGAAAGCTACGGCAGTATTTATTGCCTGCTTTGTATCACAGAAACCGTCCATAGATGACATGGTGGTATGCAGATGGAGCTCCACCCTCTTTTTATCGGCTTTGTCCTTTCTTTTTTCGGCTTTTTCCTTGATTATTGCGGTAGGTGCGATTATCACATCATTTTCATATTTAGACCACATAGCCGTTCCCTGAACGACTACCGCCTCCGCTTTGCCTATGGCTGATTTTATACCGTCGACTATATCGTCATCAAAAAGCTTGTTTACGCGGATAGAGCCTGTCCCGTCATAAATATCGAATGTGACCGAAGTCTTACCCTTTCCGTTTAGCTTTTTATAGTCTCTGTAAAATATATTACCTTTTACAGTCAATTTGCCTCCGTCTAAAGAGACATCGCCTATACGAGTAATCTCTCTGTTTACGGGCTTTCCGAAAATAATATTTTCACTTTCGGGGTCGGCTTTAAATACAACTGCGTCGGGATCTCGCTTTTTACGGAAATTATTATAGTTTCTTTCCTCGTTGTTTTTAGGCTTTGAGGAAGTTTTGGGGGCATTCTTTAAATCGTTTTCCAATTTTTTTATATCCTCCGCCTTTATATCGTCAAAAGACGGGCCGCAGCCCGCCGTCTCTTTTAAAACTATCACAGTGGATTTTCCCAACCACTGCGTCAGTTCCTTTTCCATCTCGCTTTTTATGCTGTCAAGTCTGAATATCCAGTCAGCGCCTGTTTCTATGTATATTTTTCCACTTGAATAGGAAAGTTTTCCACTTTGCAGCGCCGACCTGACAGAAGGATACTTTGCCGTCAAAAAGTCTTTCACAGTATCTATGTCTCTTTCGGACATCTCATCTGAAATATAATTGACATCTATTTCAGCTTTTTCTATTCCGTATGCCGAAACTATTTCCGACTGTGCCTTTAAAACACACGACGGCAAGACAATGTCTTTCATACTGAGCTTTATAGATATGGATTTTTCTTTTTCTTTGACCGAAAAATCCTCTACAAGCCCGCCCCATATGGGACTGTTTTTCTGACATCGTTCGCAGATATCATAAAGAAATATTTCTCTCATATTTTTTCACCGGTCAGTTCTTCAATATACTTGATGAGCTCGGATACAATATCCTGTTCACTGACCTTTTTCACAGTTTCACCCTTTGCGAAAATAAGGCCTTCGCCTTTGCCGCAGGCCACGCCTACATCGGCTTCCTTAGCCTCACCGGGGCCGTTTACCACACAGCCCATTACAGCCACGGTAATCGGTGACTTGAGATTTGCCAATCTGTTTTCCACCTCTTTGGCAATATCTATGAGACCTACCCTGGTTCTGCCGCAGGTGGGACAGGAAATAATGTTTGCTCCGCCCTGATACAGGCCTATCGACTTGAGTATCGCCTTGGCGGCATAGACTTCCTTAACAGGATCATCGGTAAGCGAAACCCTTATTGTATCGCCTATTCCGTCACACAAGAGGGAACCCAGGGCAATGGAAGATTTTATCGTACCCATATACTCGGTTCCCGCCTCTGTAACTCCCAAATGAAGAGGATAATAGCATTTATCGGCCATCATGCGATAGGCCTCTATGTTATTTCTCACATTGGAAGTCTTTATGGAAACACATATATCGAAGAAATTACATCTCTCCAAAATATCTATATGTCTTTTGGCGCTCTCCACCAAAGCCACAGGAGTAACTCCGTATTTTTCCAGTATGGGTTTTTCAAGAGAACCGCCGTTGACGCCGATTCTTATAGGTATTCCGCGATCCTTACAGGCTGCTGCAACCTCGCGCACTTTATTTATATCTCCGATATTTCCCGGGTTAATCCTTATTTTATCGGCGCCGCCCGCCACTGCCATAAGGGCAAGTTTATAGTCAAAATGGATATCAGCCACAATCGGAATAGGCGACTCTTTTCTTATAATTGCGAAATTTTCCGCGCCTTCGGCATCTGGAACTGCCAGTCTTGTTATCTGGCAGCCTGCTTCATAGAGCCTCTTTATCTGCTCTATTGTTCCTTTTACATCATACGACGGAGTGTTGCACATGGACTGTATGACTATCGGATTTCCGTTTCCGATACGCACATTCCCCACTGTTATTTCTTTACATTTCCTTCTCATAATCAGCCTCTTATCAGTCTTAAAACATCGTTAAAGGTGACAAATATAAACAGTCCGAAAAGCAAAACCATACCGAAGGCATTGAGATACGCCTCATATATGGGTTTCACGGGCTTTTTAGTCAAAAGCTCCCACAAAAGGAACACAAATTTTCCGCCGTCAAGAGCAAAGAACGGAAGCATATTTACAACCGCCAGGTTGATGGACAGAAATGCCACAAAATACCACATGTCTGCCATGGACCGCTCGGCTCTGCTGCTTATCTCGTTTGTTATGCCGACAGCGCCCATCATGTCGCCGGTCTGGACCTGACCCGTTATGATATATTTCAGCCCCACATAGACCGACTGCACAAAGCTTGCGCTGTTCTCAAACGCATATTTTATCCTGTCTGTAAAGCTCGCCTGCTTTATAGTAAAGCTAAAGCCGTATCTCGGAGTTGTCTCATCGTTAAAGGTCTTTTTTTCGAGCTTGACATCGTCGAGCTTTATTTTTTGCCCGTCTCTTTCAATGGTAAAATCGAATGTTCCGTCGCTGTTGAGCATCAGGCCTGTCAGCAGGTCGTTATAGGTGTATACATGGAAATCATCAACCCTTGTTATTCTGTCCCCCACCTGAAAATATTCAGGGCTGTTAAACTCAAACTCGGGCTCCAAAGCCGATATTTCGGCTGTCGGAATTTCCTTGACCGGCGCGAGAATTATGAGAAGTATTATAACTCCTGTCAAAAAGTTCATAAAAGCTCCGGCCACCGACACAAACATTCTGTTTAAAACAGGGGCATGCAAAAAGCTTCCCTCGGTGTCCTCCATCTCTGTGCCGTCTTCAGCTATCTCTCCCTTCATTTCAACGGCACCGCCGAAAGGAAGTATTCTTATGGCGTAAAGAGTATCGCCCACCTGTTTTTTGAGTATGGCAGGGCCAAAACCTATCGAAAAGCTGTAAACCGTTATACCCGAAAGCTTAGCCGCGACAAAATGTCCCAGCTCATGTATGAAAATCAAAAAGCCAAATACTAATATCGCTAAAATTATGCTCACTTTTTTACCTCATCAATGTATTTTCGCGCCGCCTCTCTGGCCATATCGTCGCTTTTAAAAATATCTTCCAAAGAAGGCTTCGCTATAAACAAAGTGTTGTCCGCGGCATACTTTACGCACCTGTATATGTCACCGAAGCTTATGCCGCCTTTGAGAAATTCTACTACGGCAACCTCATTGGCACCGTTTATAACAGCTCCTGCATTTCCGCCTTTTTCTGCGGCTTCCATGCACAGCTTGAGACACCTGAAATTATCAGTGTCCGCCTTATAAAATGTCATTTTTCCTATATCCGAAAGACTCAGCTTTTTATGTGAAAGCTCGGCTCTTTCGGGGTATGTCATGGCATATGCTATCGGAAGCCTCATATCAGGCATCGAAAGCTGAGCTATGACATTTCCGTCGACAAACTCCACCGCCGAATGTATTATACTCTCTCGGTGTACTACAACTTCTATCTGCGAAGGCACAAGATCAAAAAGCCACATGGCCTCTATAAACTCAAAACCTTTGTTCATAAGTGTTGCGCTGTCTATCGTTATTTTGCTGCCCATGCTCCATGACGGATGCTTAAGGGCGTCGGCCGCCGTCATATTTTCGGTTTCTTCTGCTGTTTTGCCGAAAAAAGGTCCGCCTGAAGCGGTGAGTATCACGCTTTTAAGCTCCCGAGCTCTTCCTGCTCTTAAAGACTGAAAAATAGCAGAATGCTCCGAGTCCACGGGAATTATTTCACAGCCTGTCTCTTTAGCCAAGGGCATGACGACAGAGCCTGCGCACACCAGGCTTTCCTTATTTGCCAGAGCAAGACGCCTGCCGTTCTTAATGGCGGCGACGGTTCCCCTCAGTCCGGCTATTCCCACTATGGAGTTGAGCACCAAATCGTTTTCTTTTAAAGAGGCAACCGTTTCAATTCCCTGTTGCCCCCAAAGTATTTCAGTGTCGCTTATGAGCTTTTTCAGCTTTTCGCAATCCTGCTCATCCTGCACAACGGCATATTCAGGCTTAAATTCCTCAATCTGCTGTTTTAAAAGCTCAATATTTTTGCCTGCTGACAGGGCAATTACCCTATATCCCCTGCTTTTTACAACATCAAGTGCCTGAGTTCCTATGGAACCGGTAGAACCTAAAATAGTGATTTTTTTCATTTCTCTATAATTACATTATGTCCAAATTCCTGAGTATCAATTCAACAAAGGGAGCGGCCAACATGACGCTGTCAAATCTGTCGAGCACGCCGCCGTGTCCCGGGAATATATTCCCGAAATCCTTGACATCATTGAGTCTCTTTGCCATCGACATTGAGAGGTCTCCTATCTGGGAAATTATCGAACCGAAAAATCCCATCAGAATCAAATCCCATACACCTATTCCTATCTGTGGGAAAATAAGTCCTATGGCTACCGCTCCGAAGACACCTCCGAAAAGGCCTCCCACCGAGCCTGCAACGGTTTTTTTAGGGCTGATTTTGGGGCAGAGTTTTTTCTTTCCAAACCTCATTCCCACCTGCTGGGCAAAGACATCGGTCAGCCATGCTATGGCAAAGGGAAGTAACACGCACAGCTTGCCGTTTTCGGCAAAGATAAATATTTTCATAACTGCCGAAAGAAGATATGTCACAACAAAGGTTCCGACAAAACTCTGTATAAACCTTCCTTTTGTGAATTCTACGGCCTTTATTATGGCAAATATCGAAATTACAGCAATATGTACCAGCATCAGAACCGCTACATAGCTTATTCCCCCAGCCACTACCGCTATGGGAACAAGGCCGCCCATGACGGCAGATATGGCCATAAAACTCTTGCTGGCCGAAAGTCCTTTGTTTATTGAACACATTTCGAAGGACGCTATGGCACAAAGCAGGGCAAAAACCATCACTATTCCTTTTACAGGAAGGCCATAAAGAACGGCAAAAAATACCGCAAGGCCCACCAAAGAAGTTATCAGTCTCTGTCTCAACTTAAATTCCTCCGAATCTTCTTTTTCTCTGCTGAAAGCTGATGATGGCTCTGTCTATCTCCCTTTCATCCATGTCGGGCCACAGAGTATCGGTAAAATAAAATTCGCTGTACGCGCACTGCCACAAAAGGAAGTTTGATATTCTCAGCTCTCCTCCCGGTCTGATTATGAGATCGGGGTCGGGTATGCCCTTTGAATACAGGTATTTTCCGATAAGGCTTTCATCCACATCCTCAGGTGATATACCATCCTGCATCATCTTTTTGACTGCGTTTTTGATTTCATCTCTGCCGCCGTAGTTAAGGCATACATTTACGCAAAGTCCCGTACATTTTTTAGAAATTTCGTCAGTTTGTGCTATAAGCTTCTTGAGTTCAGACGACAGCGGAGAAAGGTCTCCGAAAAAGGTGAGCCTGATATTTTTTTCTGCCATGTCTCTTATAGCCTCCAAAAGATATTCTTTCAGAAGCCTCATTATGGCATCTACTTCTTCTTTAGGTCTTTTCCAATTTTCCGTTGAAAAAGCATATACCGTGAAATATTTTATTCCCAGCTCGTTTAAATATTCCGATATTTTCCTGAAAGTTTCGCTTCCCGCCTTATGTCCCACAGTTCTGGGCAGCATTCTTTTTGTTGCCCACCTGCCGTTTCCGTCCATAATGGCGGCTATATGCACAGGCAGTCTCTTCATGTCGGGTTTCTGCACATCATTTATACTCATATCATTACCTTTAAACTATGCAGGGCGGAGACTCCTCCCCGCCCTCCTGTTATTATATTAACTTAGATTTCTGACAATTCTTTTTCTTTTTTTTGAACTTCGGCATCGATATCCTTGCAGGCCTTGTCAACGAGATTCTGCATCTCTTTTTCAGCGTCCTTGAGATCGTCCTCTGTCATCTCGCCCTTTTTCTTCATGTCCTTAAACTTGTCCATAGCGTCTCTGCGTGTGTTTCTTGCAGAAACCTTGGCCTCTTCGCCGTACTTGCGGACTGTTTTAATAAGGTCTTTTCTTCTCTCCTCTGTGAGAGGCGGGAATGTGAGGCGGATAATTTTGCCGTCATTCTGAGGAGTGATTCCTATGTCAGATGCCAAAATTGCCTTTTCAATGAGCTTGAGAGCGCTGGCGTCCCAAGGCTGGATAGCAAGGGTACGGGGCTCGGGCACAGAGATTGAGCCGATCTGATTTACGGGTGTAATAGCTCCGAAATATTCGATTGTGAGCTTATCCAAAACGCCGGGATTGGCGCGTCCTGCGCGGATCGTAGTAAATTCGTGTCTGAGAGAATCAATGGTTTTAGCCATCTTATCGCTGTAAATCTTGTATTCTTCTTTAGCCATGAAAAAAGCCTCCTGTATTTTTATTTATTGCAGAATGGTCTTTGCAAAATTATTTCGCCTTTACCAGCGTTCCTATTTTTTCGCCCATGAGAACTCTCTTGATATTGTTGGTGTCCCTGAGAGCGAATACGATAATCGGTATACCGTTGTCCATGGAGAGAGATGTGGCGGTGGAATCCATAACCGCAAGACCTCTGTAAAGGACTTCGTTATATGTGATCTCGTCTATTTTTTCTGCGTTCGGATCCTTATTGGGATCTGCCGTATATATTCCGTCTATGTTTTTAGCCAAAAGTATGGCTTCGGCGTTTATCTCGGCAGCTCTCAAAGCTGCAGCCGTATCTGTGGAAAAGAACGGATTTCCGGTGCCGCAGGCAAATATGACCACGCGCTTTTTCTCAAGATGAGAAATAGCCTTGAGCCTTATATATGGCTCTGCGATCTTGTGCATGTCTATACCTGTCTGCACTCTGACCTGAACTCCCATATTCTCCAAAACATCGGCCAAAGCCAAAGCGTTGATTGTTGTGGCAAGCATACCCATGTGGTCTGCCCTTGTACGCTCCATTCTGCCGCTGCCGTCTTTGACGCCGCGCCAGAAGTTGCCTCCGCCGACAACAACACCTATTTCGGCACCTATCTCGACGCAATCTTTAATGGCTCCCGCCACCTTTTTGACGACATCGAAATCGAGGCCGAACTTTTTCTCGCCCCCGAGAACTTCTCCGCTTATTTTCAAAAGAACCCTTTTGTATTTAGGTGTATCCATAATAAATCCCTCACAGTCCCGACGCAATAAAACATTGCATGACTTTTTTAAGAATTATACCATAAACCAATAAAAATTTCCATAGGTATTACAAAATTTTTTTCAAATATTGTCCTGTGTAGGATTTTTGGACTTTTGCCACTTCTTCAGGAGTTCCGGAGGCGACTATCTGTCCACCCTTATCTCCCCCTTCGGGGCCCAAATCTATGATATAATCGGCTGTCTTTATGACATCGAGGTTATGTTCTATTACAACCACGGTATTCCCCGTGTCGACAAGCTTCTGAAGCACATCTATGAGCTTGTGCACATCGTACACATGAAGTCCCGTGGTGGGCTCATCGAGAATATATATCGTTCTTCCCGTGGCTCTTCTCGAAAGCTCTGTGGCAAGCTTGACCCTCTGAGCCTCGCCGCCTGAAAGTGTTGTGGACGACTGTCCGAGCTTTATATATCCGAGACCGACCTCGTTGAGTGTCGCCAGCTTGCGGTGTATCTTGGGAATATTCTCAAAAAACTCCAGGGCTTCGGTCACCGTCATATCAAGAACTTCCGAAATGTTCTTGCCTTTGTACTTGACTTCAAGGGTTTCCCTGTTATACCTCTTTCCCTTGCAGACATCGCAGGGTACATATATATCGGGCAAAAAGTGCATCTCAATTTTCAAAAGTCCGTCGCCGGTACAGGCTTCGCAGCGTCCGCCTCGCACATTGAAGGAAAATCTGCCGCTGTTGTATCCCCTGGCTTTTGCGTCCTGAGTGCTTGCGAAAAGCTCTCTGATATCTCCGAAAACTCCGGTGTATGTGGCGGGGTTTGAACGGGGTGTGCGGCCTATGGGCGACTGATCTATGTTTACAACCTTGTCGAGATTTTCAAGACCTTTTACCTCTTTGTGCTTTCCCGCTCTTGTTCTCGCTCCGTTGAGGTCGGCGGCAAGCTTTTTGTGGAGTATCTCGTTTATAAGAGAACTCTTGCCCGAGCCCGAAACTCCGGTTACGCAGGTGAATGTTCCCAAAGGAATTTTCACATTTATGTTTTTGAGGTTGTTCTCCGAAGCTCCGATTATCTCCAGCTCGTTTCCGTTGCCCTTTCGTCTTTCTTTGGGCACAGGAATTTTCTCTCTGCCGCTGAGATAATCTCCCGTATGAGAGCCTTTGCACTTCTTTATATCCTCTACTGTGCCTGCAGCAACAATCTGTCCGCCGTGTATTCCCGCACCCGGGCCCACATCTATGACATAGTCGGCGGCAAGCATGGTGTCCTCGTCGTGCTCTACAACGAGCAGAGTATTTCCCAAATCTCTCAGTCTTTTCAATGTTGCGATAAGTTTTTCATTGTCCCTTTGGTGTAGACCGATGGACGGCTCGTCGAGTATATAGAGAACCCCCATAAGGAAAGAGCCTATCTGTGTTGCAAGCCTTATTCTCTGGCTTTCACCGCCTGAAAGGGAACCTGAATTTCTCGAAAGAGTGAGATATTCCAAGCCGACACTCTTTAAGAAACCGAGCCTTTCCTTTATCTCCTTGAGTATTCTCTCGGCAATCTGTGCTTTCTGACCTGTCAGCTCGAGGTTTTCTATAAAATCCAGCGCCTGAACTACGCTTTTTTCACAGAACTCAGATATGCTTATTCCTCCCACCGTTACGGCGAGAGCCTCGGGCTTTAATCTCTTTCCGTGGCAGGCGGGGCAGGGCACGGCGCTCATACTCTCCTCTATCTCGTCCTTCATGGCCTCGCTGTTTGTCTCTCTGTACCTTCTCTCAAGATTTTTTACTATACCTTCAAACGCATGGGTATATGTCTTGACAACGCCCATATGGCTCCAGTCAAGGACGAGTTTTTCTCCCTTTGTGCCGTACATCAGAATATCTATGATATTTTTAGGCAGATCTTTAACGGGAACATCGAGGGAAAAGCCGTATTTTTCCGACAGGGCTTTCATGTAAGCCATGGCGATTCCGTTTTCATCCATAGTGGCGTATCCCGATGCCTTTATGGCTCCTCCTCTTATTGAGAGGTTTTTGTTGGGAATTATTCTCTCGGGGTCTATCTCATATTTGACGCCTATTCCCGTACACACAGGACAGGCTCCGTATGGGTTGTTGAAAGAGAACATACGGGGAGTGAGCTCCTCAATCGATATGCCGCAGTCCTCGCAGGCGTAATTCTGCGAAAACATGATCTCCTTGTCTCCGACAAGATCGGCAAGTATCAGTCCTCCCGAAAGAGATGCCGCTATTTCCACAGAGTCGGTCATTCTCTGACGCACCGTCGGCTTGATGACCAATCTGTCTACCACGATCTCTATGTTGTGCTTTTTGTTCTTGTCCAGCTTTATCTCTTCCGAAAGATCGTATATACTGCCGTCGGCTCTCACTCTGACATAACCGCTCTTTCTTGCGTCCTCAAAGATTTTCAGGTGCTCTCCCTTTTTACCCCTGATAACAGGGGCGAGTATCTGTACTCTCGTGCCCTCGGGCAGCTCCAAAAGCTGATCTATTATCTGATCCACTGTCTGCTGCTTTATCTCTTTTCCGCATTTAGGACAATGCGGTGTGCCCACTCTCGCCCACAGCAACCTGAGATAGTCGTATATCTCGGTAACTGTGCCCACCGTAGACCTGGGGTTTTTCGATGTTGTCTTCTGATCTATGGCTATGGCGGGAGAAAGCCCCTCAATGTAGTCCACATCGGGTTTTTCCATCTGCCCTAAAAACTGTCTTGCATATGAGCTGAGGCTCTCTACATAGCGTCTCTGTCCCTCGGCGTACACTGTGTCAAAGGCGATCGAGCTCTTGCCCGAACCCGAAATACCGGTTATGACGGTAAGGCTGTCACGAGGAATTGTGACATCTATGTTTTTCAGATTGTGCTCTCTGGCTCCTTTTATGAAAATGTTATCTCTCATTGATTCTGAAGCTCCTTGATCTTGTCTCTTATCTGGGCCGCCAGCTCAAACTCCAGCATTTTTGCCGCCTCTTTCATATCCTTTGTCAGCTTGGCTATCATTTCCTCTTTCTGCTTTTTGCCCAGCTTCTTTCTGCTCTCCTTGGGCAGCCTTGACGCCGCCTCATGTGATATCTCTATTATGTCTCGAACCTCTTTCGTGACGGTTTTCGGAGTTATGCCGTGCTTGAGGTTATATTCCATCTGTATCTTGCGTCTTCTGTTGGTTTCGGTTATGGCTCTGTCCATGGAGCCTGTTATGGTATCGGCGTAGAGGATTACCTTGCCGTCGGCGTTTCTCGCCGCTCGTCCTATCGTCTGAATCAGTGATGTCTCCGACCTCAAAAAGCCCTCCTTGTCAGCGTCAAGTATCGCCACAAGAGAGACCTCGGGAATATCCAAACCTTCTCTCAAAAGGTTTATGCCGACGAGCACCTGATACTCGCCCAGTCTTAAATCTCTTATGAGCTCCATTCTCTCCATAGTTCCCACATCATAGTGCATATAGCGCACGGCGATGCCGTTGTTTGACAGATAATCCGTAAGATCCTCGGCCATCTTTTTGGTGAGAGTTGTGACAAAAACCCTCTGATTTTTCTTTTCTCTCGCCCTTATCTCCTCGATGAGATCGTCTATCTGACCTTCGACAGGTCTTACCTCGACTTCGGGGTCCAAAAGTCCCGTCGGTCTTATAACCTGCTCCACTATCTGTGATGAACGGCTCTTTTCATACTCCGACGGAGTGGCGCTGACATATATCACCTGATTAAGCCTATCGTTGAACTCATCAAAGGTCAGCGGTCTGTTGTCGAGGGCAGACGGAAGTCTGAACCCATAGTCGACAAGCACCTGCTTTCTTGAACGGTCGCCGTGATACATGGCTCTTATCTGAGGCAGCATGACATGGGATTCATCGACAAACAGGAGAAAATCCTTGGGAACATAGTCCAAAAGGGTATACGGTGTACTTCCCGGCGCTCTGCCTGAAAGTACTCTCGAATAGTTCTCTATGCCCGAACACACGCCTATCTCTCGGAGCATCTCTATATCATAGCTTGTCCTCTGCTTTATTCTCTGAGCCTCGATGAGCTTGTCGTTTTCCTTGAAGAAATCGACCTGTCTGTTCATCTCCTCCTCTATCTCTTTGAGCGCCGTCTCCATTTTGTCCTTTGGAGTTACATAGTGTGATGCGGGATATATTGCCGCGTGATCGACTATTCTCGTCACAGTACCCTGAAGGGGATTTATCTCACAAATTCGCTCTATTTCATCGCCGAAAAACTCAACTCTGTACGCAAATTCATCGGTATAGACAGGATATATCTCCACCACATCTCCGCGCACACGGAAACGGTTGCGTTCAAAAGCCACATCGTTTCTCTCATACTGTATCTCGACAAGCTTGCGGCACAGCTCGTCCCTGTTTCTCTCCTGCCCTGTTCTGAGTGATATGACCATCGATTTATAATCTATCGGGTCACCCAAAGAATAGATACACGAGACCGAAGCTACGATTATGACATCTCTTCTCTCAAACAGCGAAGATGTGGCCGAGTGTCGCAATCTTTCCAGCTCGGAGTTTATATCCGATTCCTTTTCAATATATGTGTCGGTGGAGGGCACATAGGCTTCTGGCTGAAAGTAATCGTAATAGGATACAAAAAACTCGACGGCGTTATTCGGGAAAAACTCTCTGAACTCGGAGCACAGCTGCGCCGCCAAAGTTTTGTTATGGGTGAGAACAAGAGTCGGTCTGTTGACCCTCTCTATTATATTGGCCATGGTAAATGTTTTACCCGAGCCTGTGACACCCAGAAGAGTCTGTTCCTTAAAATCGTTGTTCAAACCAAAAACCAGTTTATCTATCGCCTCCGGCTGATCGCCCATCGGCTTGAAATCTGAGACAAGCTCAAACTTATCCATATTGCCCTCCCTTACAGTAAACTCTGATTTATATGCAAAACGAAACTTTGTACGCTTGTCTTTTCATTATAGCATATTTTTCGCGCCGTGAAAATAGATTAAACAGAATTTTCATAAATTATTTTTATGCACACAAAAAGACCCCGCTTTCGCGGAGCCTTTAGGTTACTTTTCATCATTCATCAGTTTTTCATAGGCTTCTTTGGATAGAGGTTTGGAATAGTAATATCCCTGCGCATACTCACATCCCATTTTTTTGAGATATTCGGCCTGCTCTTTTGTCTCAACTCCCTCGGCAACCACATTTATTCCGAGAGATTTTGCCATGTTTATTATAAAATAGACGATATTTCTGCTTCTCTCGTCTTCGGTCAGCTTGTCCATAAAACGCATGTCCATTTTGAGAACATCGACGGGCATTTCCTTAAAGACATTGAGAGTTGAATATCCGCTGCCGAAATCGTCCATCATTATGCGGAATCCGTTTTTCTGAAGTATCGAGACAGTTTCTTTGAGAACATCCTGATTTTCGGTATATGCGCTTTCGGTTATCTCCAAGTGCAGGTATTCGGGATCTATGCGGTATTTTTTAACAAGATTCAAAAATGTATCGACAAATGTCGGTCTGTAAAGATTTACCCTCGAGATGTTTATCGAGACATATCCAAAAGGTTTACCATCGTCTATCCATTTTCTTATATCGCGGCAGACGGTATCCCACACATAGTAATCCATCTGAACTATAAAACCGTTGTGCTCGAAAACGGGCACAAAATCTCCGGGAGATACAAAGCCTTTTACCGGGTGTATCCATCTGACAAGGGCTTCCGCTCCCATAAGTTTTTCATCCTTAAGGCGATACTGCGGCTGATAGAACACGGAAAACTCTCTGTTTTCCAGCGCCTTGTGCATGTCATTGAGAATTTCCTGCTCAATTTCCATTCTGCGGCTCATCTCGTCATCGTAATACATAAATGAAGGCATGGCGTTGCCTTTATTCTTCTTGTTGGCAAGCATGGCTTTG
This sequence comes from uncultured Eubacteriales bacterium, assembly GCA_905199135.1. Classification (GTDB taxonomy): domain Bacteria; phylum Bacillota; class Clostridia; order Oscillospirales; family Butyricicoccaceae; genus SIG471. The sequence goes on along the minus strand of CAJKFC010000010.1, from coordinate 7,641 downwards.
TCCATCATGTCTCCAACATTTTCAGCCCTGTTTTTGATCTCATATATTCCCATATTGCAGACGATATTGTAGTCGTGTTTTTTGCCGTACCCTTTAAATACATCTTCTACATATTTTACAAATGACTGCAGACATCCCACCGGAATACATATGCCGAAAATATCAGCGTCTATTCTGCCGACTATCATTCCGTTACAATGCTCTTTAAAGTCGAACAGGCTTTTGGCTATATCTTTGAGCAGAACATCTCCCTGTTCTCTGCCGAAATACGCGTTGATGAGTTTGAAACGGTCTATATCCAGGCATATCACGGCAAACTCCTTGTCAGGTATCTCTTTAAGCACAGCTTCAACGGCACCGTAAAATTTGTTTCTGTTATATATGCCCGTCATTGTGTCATACTCAGCAAGGTATTTTATCTGTTCAAAAAACTCCAGGCTGCTTCTCATTATAGCGTTTCTAAGCCTGAAAAGAAGTATTTTCGCGGTATATGGTTTGGCTACAAAGTCCCACGCGCCGCTCTCAAGAGCCTTCATCTCATAATCCCCTTCGCCCGTAACCATTATAACGGGTATATTACGGTATTCGGGTATTTTTGAAAACTCCTCCATAAACTCATAGCCGTCCATGACAGGCATGACAACATCCAAAATTATAGCCGAGACACTGATCTTTCGAAGAACATCCAAGGCTTCCCTGCCGTTTGACGCCTGTACCACCTCATAGTCCTTCTCCAGCATGCTTTGAAGTATCTCTCTGTTGATCTCATTGTCGTCTACCACAAGCACCGTGTCTCTGACGATCTTTTTGAGTTTTCTCTCGCTGATTATTTTGAGAACCTCATAAGCCAGCTTATTGTCCTGCTTTTCACTTCTGTCCATTGTTAAGCCCCTCTTATCTTCTTATCCATTCAGGATATGTATCCGCGTATGACACATAATCTCCGTCCGCAACTATTATATGATCATAAAGCTCTATTCCCAAAGACGCCAGCGCCTCCTTCACTCTCCTGGTTGCCTCATTATCCTCGGGAGACGGCAGTGCCACGCCGCCGGGATGATTGTGCGCAATTATAACTCCCGCTGCGTTGCATTTCAAAGCCGTCTTTGCCATCTTTCTCACATTTATCTCAACCGCATTAAAACTTCCGTCATTTATGTGGTCACATTTTATAAGCTTTGCCTTTGCGTCGAGGCTGAGCATATATACGCTCTCCTCTTTGGATCCTATGAACAGCGGAACGACAAACTTGCCAGCCGTTTCAGAATTGTTGAGAAAGGTGTGATTCTGCTTGTCAGACATATATCTCTTGGCCACATCTACCATAAGCTTTAAAAGCAGAGCAGAATTTTCTCCCATGCCCTCTACTTCCGCCAGCTCGGATATGTCGGCGTCGAGCACAGCTGAAAAGGAACCGAATTTCCTCATCAGCCTGTGCCCAATTTCATTTGTGTCTTTTCTCGGAATAGCGTAAAACAATAAAAGCTCTAAAACATTGTGATCTTCAAAGGACGAAAGACCTTTTTCGGCATATCTGTTTTTCAGTCTCTTTCTGTGATTCTGATGAATGTTATCCTCGGTCATATTGAAAACTTTTTAGCCTTTTCCTCTCCTAATATAACTCTTAAAGCGCCCTGAGTCAAGGCCAGCATCTCATTTTCTCCGCCGTAAATCGATACATCGGCAATCCACGAGACCCTCTCCTTTATTCTGTCAGTGACATATTTTGAGTAGGCCACACCGCCAGTGAGTATTATGGCATCCACCTGTCCTTTGAGAACAACTGCCGCCGCTCCTATATCCTTAGCGACCTGATATGCCATGGCGTCAAGAACCAAAGCTGCTTTTTCGTCTCCATTAAGAGCCATCTCTTCGGCCTTTCGTCCGTCGTTTGTACCGATATACGACAGCATACCGCCTTTCTTTATAAACTTGTCTGTGACTTCCTTTTTTGTCAGCCCGCTGAAACAGATGTCTATTACCGAACAGACGGGCAGACTTCCCGTTCTCTCGGGAGAAAACGGTCCCTCTCCGTCAAGACCGTTGTTTACATCGATGACCCTGCCGTGCTTATGAGCTCCTATCGTCACTCCGCCGCCCATGTGGGCCACTACAAAATTGAGCTCCTCATATTTCTTTCCCAGTTCTGCGGCTCTTCTTCTGGCCATGGCTTTCTGGTTGAGAGCATGGAATGTCGGTATTCTCTCGACCCCTTCAAGACCTGAAAGCCTTGCGACAGGCTCCATCTCGTCGGTGACCGACGGGTCTACCGTATAGCAGGGCACTCCTATGGTCTTCGCTATGTCATATCCGACTATTGTGCACAGCGATGTGGCGTGTTTCAAGGCTCTTTCGGTAGTCAAAGCCGCCAGCATATTTTCCTCTACGATGTATGTGCCGCCTTCCAAAGGAGGAGTGAGACCGCCTCTCGCAACGACTGCGGTTATTTTGTTTATGTCAAAGCCCTTGTGCTTAATAGCATCGAAAATCGTATTTTCCCTCATTTCACGCTGCTCCAGGATATCGTGACAAGCCGCTATCTCCTCGGCAGTGTGCTGAACGGTTTCAACGAAAATATTCTCCTCACAGTTGTAGACCGCAAATTTTGTAGATGTGGAACCAAAGTTTATCGAAAGTATATATATATCATTCATTATATGTTACCTCCTGCCGCTTTTACCGCGCATTCAATAGAAAACACCTTACTCTGTATGCTGTCAGCCCTCGATGTGAGAACGATGGGAGCCGCGGCTCCCCATATAAATCCGCCCATGAGACATTTACCTATATATACGGCCGATTTGACCAAAACATTTCCCGCCTCGATATTAGGAGTCACAAGTATATCGGCATCGCCCTGAATAGGTGATTTTATGCCCTTGTGCTCGGCGGCTGTCTTTGAAAATGCATTGTCAAAGGCCAGAGGGCCGTCTACCGTGCAGTTTTTAATCTGCCCCCTCTGATTCATAAGGCTTATAGCAGCGGCGTCCATTGTAGACGGCATATCGGGGTTTACATTTTCCACCGCCGCAAGGATTGCCACTTTTGGCATCGTTTTTCCCATTTTAGATGCGGCCTCTACGGCATTCTTAACTATATCCACCTTTTGTTTAAAGTCCGGGTACGGAATCATGGCGGCGTCTGTTACTATTATTTCCCTGCCCTCAGGAGTTTTGAGCACAGATATGTGAGACAGAGTTCTTCCCGTTCTCAGACCTTCCTCCTTATTGAGCACAGCTCTCATAATATCGGCTGTCTGAAGGAGACCTTTCATAAGAACCTGAGCTCTTCCGTTTTTGACAAGTCGCACACTTTCCAATGCGCAGTCTTTATCCTCACAATCAAGTATTTCACAGCCGCTCAAATCTATACCTTCTTTTTCGGCTGTCTCTTTTATACAGTCACTTCTGCCCACCAAAATAAAAGAGGCGCTGTCTTTCTTCAGAACCTCCTGTACCGCATGCAAAACATATGCATCGTGGGCGGCGGCAACTGCAATTTTGATTTTTTCCATACATCCTCCGATCTGTAAAATGCGTAGTCTTACACTATCGTTTTTGTTATTATACCTAAATGTATTATAATAAAATATCGATAGTTCTGTCAACATAAACATTGATTTTGCCGCATATATTTAAATTGATTAAAGGAATATTGCGAAGGAGGACGGCATGAAAAAAGCGGCAGTCTTAATATTTTTATCTGTTATTTTCTTAAATTGCGGGCATTCTCTCGATCAGACGATGAGAGGTGTATGGGTCAGCTCGGTCTACAATCTGGACTACCCTTCCGCTCCCGGTCTTTCAAGAGAGCAGCTTGAAAAGGAAGCCGATGAGGTAATCCTCAACACAAAAAAAGCAGGTCTTACCGACATATTTTTTCAGGTAAGGCCGACTTGTGATTCACTTTACAGTTCAAATATATTCCCGAAAAGCCAATATTTAGGCGAAAACTGCGGAGACTTCGATCCGCTTCAGTACTTTATTGAAAAGAGCAAAGAACACGGTCTGTCTGTTCACGCATGGATAAATCCCTACCGCATAACAAAAGGCGGTTTTTCGAGCAAGGAAGAAGCTTTGGCCTCGCTTCCCGAAAGCAGCCCTGCCTTGAAGCTCTCTGACAGTGTCGTATTTCACAGCGACGGAAATCTCTATTTTGACCCCGCCTCTGCCGAGGTCAAGCAGCTCATACTTGACGGTGTCTCGGAAATTATAAAAAAATATGATGTAAAAGGAATACATCTCGACGATTATTTTTACCCATCGGCAGATTTTAACGATGAAGCATCTTATGAGCTTCTGAAGCAGGAAAATGAGACCATAGAGGATTTCAGAAGAAGACAGGTAACCGAGCTCATCTACTCCCTTTATGACACTGTAAAGACGGAAAATTCCGATATTCAGTTCGGCGTATCACCCTTCGGCGTATGGGCCAACAGTTCAAGCCTGCCCGAGGGCAGCAACACAGCCTCTTCCCAGTCCTATTTCGATCACTACGCAGATACAAGAAAGTGGGTGCAGGACAAAAAACTCGACTACATAATGCCTCAGCTCTATTGGAATATCGGACACGAACAGGCCGACTATAAAACCCTTTTGGAGTGGTGGGAAAACACAGTAAAATCAACAGGTGTAAAGCTCTATACCGGTCTTGCCGCATACCGTCTTTCTTCGGATTCAAACGGCGGACTTATATATGACAGCGCTGAAATTCCCAAGCAAATCTCCCTCAACACCTCCTCATCTCAATGCAGCGGTTACTGTATTTTCAGATACGGTATGCTCACCGAAATATCAGGACTTTCAGAAGCTTTGAAAAACTCCGACACAGAAGAAAGTTCTCCGTCGGCAATATACCTCCCTACTGCTTACGAGGAATTTTCATGGCCCTATGATTCCTATATATTTTTCGGCTCGTGCAGTATGCCCGTAAGCGTAAACGGACAGCAGATAACGCAAAGCCCCGAGGGTTATTTCTCTGTCTCACTGCCTGTAAACTACGGCGAAAACGAATATATCTTTGCCGCAGGCAGTGAGCAAAAGACAATTAAAATACACCGCTCCTATGAGGAACCTGCTAAAACCAAAACAGCGGAGATTGATTTTCAAAGCGGCGGAGATTTTTTCACCGTTCCGCTGGCTTTCAGCGAAAAATACGGTGGACTTACATTCACCCCCTTGACATCTGAGGTATCTGCCGAATACAGCGAAAAACTCTGCATAACCGCTCTTAAAGACTACACAAACATATATTCGGCTCCGTCCTCGGAAAAAGGTGCCGCCGCATATATAATGAAGGGTGAAAAATGGCATGTCTCCATGTCAAAAGGCGAATTCTATTATATAGAGGGGCTCGGATGGGTCAAAAAAGAAAATGTAAAGGCTGTAAGAGGAAGTAACGAGGGCACTGTCGAAGAGATTGTCTCTGCCGAGAATGGCGAATCTCTGACAATAGACATAAAATACAAGGGAAACCTCTCACCGTCTCTTTATATGTCCGATAAGAGTTTTGTTCTGGCTGTCGACGGTCTCTCGTCTTTTCCCGAAAGCGAGGGCAGCTATCTTTCAAACGGCGAAACCGCCGTCACCTCTTCCGGAATTGTATACACCTTTACACCTCTGATAAATTTTGATATTTCAGGATATGAACTTATAAATTATGACAGCTACTTCAGGCTCATTTTTTACAAAAAGCCTATCCTTTCGGAAAATGCCGACACGCCCTTAAGCGGAATCTCTTTTCTCATTGATCCGGGTCACGGCGGCGACGACAGCGGAGCTCTGAGCTGCAAAAACGGAGTTTTTGAAAAATACTTCAACCTCGCCTATGCCAAGCTGCTGGGTGAAAAACTTACGGCTATGGGCGCGTCGGTGTCCTTCACCAGAGAGGATGACACATTTATCACTCTTGATGACAGGTTTTCAAAGTGTATGACAGAAAGGCCCGATGTGTTTCTCTCCATGCACAGCAACAGTATGCCCTTACAAAGCAAAAACACGGACAGTAAAGGCATATCCTTTTACATCAACAGCTCGTTTTCTTCAAGCTTTGCTCTTTCGGTAAAGGATAGCATGACATCTGACGGCTTTGAAATCACTCACATAGAAGAGCATTCCAACCTGTACATGGCCAAGCCGAAGAGCTGTCTGTCAATGCTCATTGAAAATCAGTATGTCATCTCTCCTGAGTCCCTCGCTCTGTTGGAATCGGAGGAATATAAAAATCAGTTCTGCGATTCTCTCATCAAGGCCATGAGCGAATATTTTTCCGATTAAAAAACACCGTTTTCCCGTTGGTTTTAGTAAATAATAATCTTGCTCTCAGATACATCAAAAAAAACAGATTACCGAATGCGATTTTTTACAAATTGCCGTTTTATATTTGATGTTAAGGAGGTGCATATATGATATTTTTTACATCGGACCAACATTTCGGCCACGCCCGCATGGTCAAAAACCGTAAGCTTTTCATAAATATGGAGGAAATGGACAGCTTTATGATAAAACGGTGGAATACAGCGGTATCTCCCGCCGACACCGTCTATATCCTCGGAGATTTTTCATTTTTAAGCTCTGCCCCGCCGTCTGTCTACGCCTCGGCGCTGAACGGCCGAAAAATACTCATCAAAGGCAACCATGATCCTTCGTGGCTTTCAATATCAAGCCTTGAATACTGGCGCATGTTTTTCGACGGAATATACGACAGCGGGCTTTTATATGCAGGCAGCCGCAGTATATTTTTAACTCATATTCCGAAATATGACATAGAACAGAACATATCCGTATGCGGCCACATACACGACGACGGAGGAGTCTTTTATGACACTTTTGCCCCAGCGAAAAGGCTTTTTAACGCAGGGGTCGACATAAACAATTTTTCTCCCGTCTCATTTTCCGAGCTTTTGCACAACAATATTCTTTTTTATAAAAGAGAATATACAAAATACGAATTTCAGATTTTTAAGGAAATAAATGATTGCCTTGAAGCCGACTTGGCTCATTTTTATCCTTTGGGAGGCAAATAGCTCTTCCCTTTCTTTTCGTAAAAAATATAGGCGGCTACACAGAGGACAATCTGTACCGCAGTAGACGCAGGCGTGCCCAAGCCTATTTCAAAAAGAGATGCATTCTCTGTTTTGCTCATGAGGTAAACTACGGGTATTCTGACAAGAAATGCTCCGACAATACCCTGAATCATTACAAAGAATGTCTTTTCACAGCCGTTAAAATATCCCACGAAACAGAACATGACGGCTGTCATAAGGCAGTCTATGGCGTATGCCTTTAAATATTCGTGAGAGGCTGTTATGACTGCCGCCTCATTGGCGAAAATTGCCGAAAGCTCTGCCCCCTTAAAATAGGCCAAAGCTCCCATAACAGCTCCCGCTGCAAAAGCGGTGGCAATGCCGTAAAAAAGTGCCTTTTTAGAGCGGTCATGCTGTCCCGCTCCGTTATTCTGAGCCACAAAAGCCGATATGGAGTGCATATATGCCGAGGCCACAAGCATCAAAAAGGCGCACACCTTTTCGGCAACACCCACGCCTGCTGAGGCCACAACTCCCATGTCGTTGACGACCACCTGAATAAAAAGAAATGAGAACTGCACAAGCATGTCCTGAAGGGCTATCGGCACACCCACCCT
>CAJKFC010000009.1 GCA_905199135.1 uncultured Eubacteriales bacterium | reverse complement strand
CAAAATTCTGCGCCATCCCCTCCACTTCGGGCACTGCAACAGAGGTCACGGCTTTCTCGGTCATCACCGACTACTCAAAGGGCATAGAATATCCCCTTGCCGACTTCAACATCACCCCCGATGTGGCGATAGTCGACCCCGACCTTGCCGAGACCATGCCCAAGAGCCTTACAGCCCACACAGGTATGGACGCTCTTACCCACGCCATCGAGGCCTATGTCTCCACACTTCACTGTGTGTTTACAGATCCACTGGCCCTCAAGGCGATAGATATAGTCGTATCAGACCTTACAAAGTCCTATGACGGCGACATGGCAAGCCGCGAAGTCATGCACTACGGCCAGTGCCTTGCAGGCATGGCATTCTCCAACGCCCTTTTGGGCATAGTCCACTCGATGGCTCATAAGACAGGCGCCGCCTTCTCCACAGGTCACATCGCCCACGGTCTTGCCAACGCCATGTATCTGCCCTATGTAATCCGCTATAATGCCAAGGTTCAGGAGGCACACGACAGATATATCGAAATCGCAAAGCACATCGGTCTCGAGCCCTCTGTCGACGCCCTGTGCAATAAGATCGCAGAGCTCAACAAGTATATGGGCATACCCTCCACCCTCAAGGAGTTCGGCATCGACGAGAAGGAGTTCAAGGAAAAGCTGCCTGCCATCGCCGAAAACGCCGTCGGCGACGCCTGCACAGGCTCCAATCCCAGACCCATCGATCCTGCCGCCATGGAAAAGCTCTTCACCTGCATCTATTACGGCACCGAGGTGGACTTCTAAAAATCTCTTGACATCTTTTCCACCGAGGTTTATAATAGTGCCTACGGGAATGAAGTTCTCCCTGCAATTTTGCGAACCGCTTTTAGAGCTGATGACTTCTGTGATTTTTCGCAGAAGCCATCGGCTTTTGCGTTTTTTAGGAGGTAAAACCAATGCTTTTTTCCCTGGCGCTCATTTTTCTTTTAGGTCTTTCGGCGGCATTTCTGTGCCGAAAGATAGGTCTTCCGAGGATACTCGGCATGCTGCTTGTCGGCATAGCTTTGGGGCCTTATGCCCTGAATCTGCTGTCCGACGAAATCCTTTCGGTGTCGGCACCGCTCAGACAGATGGCTCTCATAATAATACTCATAAAGGCGGGATTGTCCCTCGACATAGCCGACCTCAAAAAGGTGGGCAGACCTGCCCTTCTCATGTCCTTTGTGCTGTTTGCCCCCCGTCTTTTGGGGCTGACGCTGGCCGAATCCGCCCTTTTGGGCTCTGTGATAGCGGCGGTTTCCCCCGCCGTCGTCGTGCCCAAGATGGTGCAGCTCATGGAGGAAAAATGCGGCACCGCCAAAGGAATACCCCAGCTCATTCTGGCGGGAGCTTCCATGGACAACATATTCGTCATCGTGCTGTTTTCGGCCTTTACCGCCATGGTGCAGGGCGAAGGGGTGTCGGCATCGTCCTTTGTGTCCATTCCCGTGTCGATAGTCACCGGCGTGATTTTGGGCGCCCTTGTGGGTCTCGCCCTTTATACATTTTTTGAAACGGCCTTTTCCAGGGGCAAATACATCAGAAACAGCGTAAAGCTCATCATCATGCTTGCCTTTGCCTTTCTGCTGGTGAGCGCCGAGGAGTTTTTGAAGGGCATAATTCCCCTTTCGGGTCTCTTGGCCGTTACAGCCATGGCGGCTGTCATCAAGCTCAAAAGCTCAAAAGGCGTGTCTGCAAGGCTTTCGGCAAAATTCGGCAAGCTGTGGATAGCCTCCGAGCTGATTCTCTTCACCCTTGTGGGCGCCGCCGTCGACATAAGCTACACCTTAAAGGCAGGACCTTTGGTTCTCGTCATGCTGTGCATCTCGCTGATTTTCAGAGCCTGCGGCGTTTTCATCTGCCTTTTGGGCACAAAACTCAGCAAAAAAGGAAAGGCTTTTCTGCGTGATAGCCTATATCCCAAAGGCTACGGTGCAGGCGGCAATCGGCTCTGTGCCCTTGGCTTGGGGACTTGCGTGCGGCAACACGGTGCTTTCGGCGGCCGTTGTCGCCATACTCTTTACGGCACCTTCGGCATGGACATGACGGCCCACAGATTTTTGGAAAAAAACTAATAAAACAAAAAAACGGCGGATATCCGCCGTTTTTTAATATGCTATTTTTTCTTCACCCAAAAAACACAACCGAGCACATAGACCGCAGTTGCGATTCCCAGGGGCATCTCGATGTTTACGGGCTGTCCCGTGTATTGCGTACCCATATACACAAGATGAACGGCAGGCACCAGGCCGAAAAGACCGCCCCATGCCTTGCCCTTGCCGAGAAGAAATCCCCCAAGCCATAAGAGCGCAGCCCAGATATACCATAACGGAGAAAATGTTTTCAGTATGATATTGAGGGCGATCGCCGCAGCCGTATACAGGGCGGCAGGCAGGTAAAACAATACTTTTTTCATCGGTTTAATTACGCGAAAAGCTCTATGGCAAACTTTACAAACAGCAGTCCCAAGACGATGAACATAAAATATCTTATGTTCTTGCTGCCGCCCTTGATGGCAAATTTTGCGCCCATGCGCGCGCCGAAAGCTCCGCATATGGCTGCGGGTATCGCCAGGGCGTATACCACTTTTCCGCTGAGTATCAGCACGAAAAGGCTGCCCAAATTACTTGCCAGGTTGCTCAGCTTGGCGCAGCCGCCTGCCGTCAGAAGGTCATAACCCAGCATGGCGGAAAACATCATTATCATAAATGTTCCCGTTCCGGGACCCACCATGCCGTCGTATATACCCATGGAAACACCGATGAAAACGCTTATGAGCACCGTCTTGGCGTGGGGATAGTCCTTTTTCTCGGGCTCCATCATCTTGTCCTTTCGGACGATGAGCACTATGGCCACCACGGGCAGAGCCACAAGCATTATGGTCTTGAGGGCGCTTTCGGGTATGTAGAGGGCGAGGGACGAGCCTGCCGCCGCTCCCGCCATGGCGCCTACGGCCGACCATATGGCCGCCTTGATGTTTATATTTCCGCTGGTTATATACTTGACTGTGGCAAATATCGAGCTGCAAAAGGCCGAAAACTTGTTGCTGCCCAGTGCATAGTGGGACGGCAGACCTATAAAGAGATAGGCGGGCAGAGATATGACTCCGCCTCCTCCCGCCACCGCGTCCACAAAGGCCGACAGAAAAATCAGCGGACAAAGAATCAGAAATTTGTCAATGGTCAGTTCTATCATACTCTACCCCCCCGAATATTAAAGATAAGTGTTCATGAAAACTTCCCTGTCCTCGCTGGGCACCATTCTGCCTCCCGTGGCCCAGGCTATATGCGTGGCGTTTTCCATCTTATCGGTCAGACCCTCTTTTTCTATATAGGCTCTGCCGTCGTGACAGTTTTCAAGCTCCATGACCCCCTTGAAAGCGGCGCAGGCCGAGGGCTCTATGAAGATGTCCTCGCTATTTTTCAAAAGGCGCATGTAGTCGTATATCCTGTAATCCTCGGTGGTGAAAACTCCGCTCAAAAGGCCTTCCATTATTTTGCCCACCAGCTTTGAGGGTCTCGATACGGCGAGACCGTCGGCATGAGTCTGCCCTGAAAGACCTATGTCATGGACGGATATTTCGCTGTGAAGTCCTGTCGCCATGCCCAAGAGCATCGAGGGACAGGCCGTCGGCTCCACAAAGAAGCAATGGACATTGTCGCCGAAGATGTGCTTTAGGCCGAATGTAACTCCGCCTGGGGCTCCGCCCACTCCGCAGGGCAGGTAGACAAACAGAGGATGATCTTCATCTACCGCAATATCCATATCTTCAAGCTGCTTTTCCAGTCTTTCGGCGGCGACGGCGTATCCCATAAAGAGATTTATCGAGTTTTCGTCGTCGACGAAATAGCTGTTTTTCTCCTTCATGGCCATCTCTCTGCCCTCGTTTACCGCAAGGGAGAAATCGCCCTCATACTCCACCACATTTACGCCGTAGCTTCTCAGCATCTGCTTTTTCCACTCTTTGGCGTCCTTCGACATGTGGACGGTGACTTTATAGCCTATCACCGCCGACATTATGCCTATGGAAAGGCCGAGATTGCCTGTGGAGCCCACATGCATCGAGTAATTGCCGAAAAAGTCCTTGTGGCGGCACAGCTTTTTGTAGCTGTCGCCCTCCTCTATTATGCCGTTTTCCAAAGCAAGCTTTTCTGTGTGGCACAGCACCTCGTATATGCCCCCTCTGGCCTTTACCGACCCCGCTATCGGAAGATCGCTGTCCATTTTGAGGAGAAGTCTGCCCGAAATGTCGGCGCCGTACCTCTCCATGAGGGCGTTTTTCATGTTTTCTATCTCCCTTACGGGGGATTCGATTATGCCGTCCGCCTCCCTCGTCTCCTCAAAGGCCTCGGCGATAAAGGGTGCAAATCTCAAAAGCCTCTCCGAGGCCTCCTCTATCTGCTCCTTTTTGACGGTAAGATCCATTTCGGCCAGTGTGAAGGGCTTTTTGCCCTTGTTGAGCCACAATGTCTCCTCTCCCTTTTCCACTTTAAGAAGGGCGGGACAGCCGTCTATAATCTCTCTTATTCGGTCTGTCATACTTATTCCTCTGTGACTGTGGCCTTCTCGATTTTGGAAAGCTGACCGTCACCATATCTTCTCACTATCTCGTCGACTACCTCCATGCCCTTTGTGACTTTGCCGAAAGCTGCGTACTCGCCGTCAAGGTGGGGAGCGTCGTCATGCATGATAAAGAACTGGCTTCCGCCCGAGTTATAACTCATGGCTCTCGCCATGGAGAGGACACCTCTCGTGTGCTTTATGTCGTTTTTCACGCCGTTGGCGTTGAACTCACCCTTGATTGTGTAGCCGGGGCCGCCCATTCCCGTGCCCGTGGGGTCGCCGCCCTGAATTACAAAGCCGTCGATGACTCTGTGGAACACTGTGCCGTCATAAAAGCCCTCTTTTGTGAGCTTTGCAAAGTTTTCCGCAGTGATGGGGGCCTTTTCGGGATAGAGCTGCAGCTCGATATCGCCGACATTTTCAATTTTCATCAAGATTTTCATATTTCTCTCCTGTATTGATATAATGATATGAGTCTGCTTTTTCAATATCATACCATTTATTGAGGCTTTAGTAAAGAGTAATTTTTGTTTCGGTTATTTTTTTAAAAAAGCCCTTTTTGTTCTCTTGACAAAAGGCAGGTAGTTATGGTAAACTAACAGTTAGTAAGGGATAACTAATCCATTTTGATTTACTATACAAGGAGGGCTTTATGAAATCACTTGACAGCTTAAAGGTAGGCCAGACGGCCACAGTCAAGCACATTTACGGCGAAGGCGCTTTGAGAAGAAGAATACTCGACATGGGTCTCACAAAGGGCGTGAAGCTCTCTGTCGAAAGGCTTGCTCCGCTTGGTGACCCCATGGAGCTCAAGGTCAGGGGATACAGCCTGAGCCTTCGAAAGGCCGACGCACGAAATATAGAGATAGAGTAGGTGACATTTATGCGAGCAGCCCTTGCGGGAAACCCCAACAGCGGCAAAACGACGCTTTTTAACGCCCTGACGGGCATGAATCAATATGTGGGCAACTGGCCGGGTGTGACCGTCGAGAAAAAGGAGGGCAAAATGCTCTCCGACAAGACGATAACCCTCACCGACCTTCCGGGCATATACTCCCTCTCCCCCTATACAAACGAGGAGATAGTGGCGAGGGATTATCTTGTAAACGAGCGCCCCGATGTGATAATAAACATAATAGACGCCACCAACCTGGAGAGAAACCTCTATCTCTCCACCCAGCTCAAAGAGACGGGAATCCCCATGATTCTCGCCCTCAACATGATGGATGTGGTGAGAAAAAACGGCGATTTCATATGTCTCAAATCGCTGACCGAGGCTCTGGGCTGCCCCTGCGTCGAAATCTCCGCTTTAAAAGGCGAGGGACTTCGTGAGCTTGTAAACGCCCTTTACGACATAGCCTCAAAGCCCCAGCCCAAAAGGCAGATATTCTCTCAAGATGTTGAAAACGCCATCGGGTCGGTGGAATCTCTTGATATATCCTTTCCCCAAAAGGACAGCGAGAGGTTTTACGCCGTAAGGCTTTTGGAGGGCGACGAGAAACTGGGCTTTGACATTCCCCAAAGAGCCCTCGTTCAGATAACAAAGATAAGAAAAGACCTTGAAAATAAAATGGGCGACGACATAGAGAGTATTTTTGCCGCAGGCAGATACGACTACATCGCATCGTCCATAAAGAGCTGCAAGGTCAGGGGAAAAGACAGGGATATTCAGAAAAAGATAGACAGCGTCGTCATGAACAAATACCTGGCCCTGCCCATCTTTGCCGCCGTCATGTTTGTGGTGTACTACATATCCATAACGGCCGTCGGCTCCCCTGTTGCCGACTGGATAAACGATGTGCTCATCGGCGAAAAGATACTGCCCTTTACAAGGCAGGCACTTTTGGGCATAGGTACTGCCGACTGGCTCGTGTCCCTTCTGACCGACGGCATAATCGCAGGAGTCGGCTCTGTTCTGAGCTTTCTGCCCCAGCTGGCTCTTCTGTTTCTGCTGCTCTCCCTTTTGGAGGACAGTGGATACATGGCGCGAATCGCCTTTCTTTTAGATAAGCTTTTCCGCCGCTTCGGCCTTTCGGGCAAGTCCTTTATACCTCTTATAATAGGTACGGGCTGCTCTGTCCCCGGCATTATGGCTTCGAGGACGATAGAGAGCGAAAGCGACAGAAAGATGACGGTCATCACCACCTCTTTCATTCCCTGCTCGGCCAAGATACCGATAATCGGCATGATAGCGGGCGCCCTTTTCAAGGATGCCGTGTGGGTGGCGCCGTCGGTATATTTTATCGGCATATTCTCGGTGCTCCTTTCGGGCCTTATACTCAAGCGCTTCAAGGCATTTAAGTCGGGAGAGACTCCCTTTATAATGGAGCTGCCCCCCTACCATGTTCCCAAAGCCTCAAATGTATTTAAACACACCTGGGAGAGGGTGCGCTCCTTTGCCGTCAAGGCAGGTACCATCATATTCCTTGCCTGCGTGCTCATATGGTTTTTGAGCAGCTACGACCTCTCTTTGCAGCCTGCCGACAGCGCCCATTCGATTTTGGCATCCATGGGCAGGGTTATTGCACCCGTGTTTGCTCCTCTGGGATTCGGAAACTGGGAGTCGGCAGTGGCAACCCTTACGGGTCTTGCCGCCAAGGAGAACATTGTGGGCACCTTCGGCGTCCTCTTCGGAGCGGAAATCGCCAGCGAGACGGGCAGCGAAATCTATGCAAGTCTTGCAAATATGTTCACACCCCTTTCGGGCTACTCTTTCCTGCTTTTCAACCTGCTGTGCGCCCCTTGCGTGGCGGCGCTCGGCGCCATAAAGCGTGAGATATGCAAGGGCAAAATCGCGGTTTTGGCTCTGACATATCAGACGGTCTTTGCCTACATAGTGACATTTATTTTCTATAACATAGGAAGGATATTTATATAATGCAATACATCTCCACTGTTCTTGTTGCCGCCCTTTTGGTATTTCTCATGTACCGCGCGGCAAAGAGCATAAAGACAGGCGGTGCCTGAGGCGACTGCAACGGCTGCCCGGGCGGCTGCAAAAAATAGTTCATACTTTCTCCATTCATATTCATACAAAAAAAGCACCCCTCGGGGTGCTTTTTGCTATTTGTCTACTTTTTTAAGTGATATGCGTTTTTTGGCTTTGTCGACAGACAGCACCTCTACCTTTATGATGTCGCCCACCGACACCACTTCCGAGGCCTTTTTGACAAATCTGTCAGCCAGCTGACTTATGTGGACAAGACCGTCCTGATGGACTCCTATGTCGACAAACGCGCCGAAATCGGCCACATTTCTCACGGTACCTGTCAGCACCATGCCCTCTTTAAGGCTGTCGATATCGAGAATATCGGTTCTGAGCACGGGCTGGGGCAGGCTGTCTCTCGGGTCGAGACCGGGCTTTTTGAGCTCTTTTACGATGTCGGCAAGGGTTATCTCGCCTATGTCCAATGTCTCGGCAAGGCTCTTTATACCCTTTGCCTTTACCCTCTCGTCTATATCCGAGAGGTTCTTATTCTCCACATCAGACTTGGTGTATCCCAGAGCTTCAAGAAGTCCGTATGCCGCCTTGTAGCTCTCGGGGTGCACACCCGTCATGTCCAAAAGTTCCTTTCCGCCGTTTATTCTCAAAAATCCGGCGCACTGCTCAAATGCCTTGGGGCCGAGACCCTTTACCTTTTTGAGCTGGGCTCTCGAGCTGAAAGCTCCGTTTTCTGTGCGGAAAGCGCATATATTTTTGGCTATCGTGCCGTTTATGCCCGAAACATAGCCCAAAAGCGAGGGAGACGCGGTATTGAGATCGACACCCACGCTGTTTACGCAGTCCTCAACCACATTTCCCAAAGAGGCCGAAAGGGTTTTTGCATTCATGTCGTGCTGATACTGTCCCACGCCTATCGACTTGGGGTCTATTTTTACAAGCTCTGCCAAGGGGTCCTGGAGCCTTCTCGCTATCGAAACAGCGCTTCTCAACGACACATCAAAGTCGGGGAACTCCTCAAAGCCCAGTTTCGACGCCGAATACACCGAGGCTCCGCTCTCGCTTACCACCATATAGGCAAGCTTTCTCGGGGATTTCTTTATCATATCTGCCACGAATATCTCCGATTCTTTGGAGGCTGTGCCGTTGCCTATGGAAATTATGTCGACGCCGTGGCGCTCTATCATGGAGAGTAGCTTTTTCTCGGCCTCGTCCTTTTTGTTCTGTGGCGGCGTGGGATATACCACGGCGGTCTCCAGCACATCGCCCAGCTCATTTACCACGGCGATTTTACAGCCTGTCCTGTAAGCGGGGTCAAAGCCCATGACCACCCTGCCCTTGACAGGGGGCTGCAAAAGCAGATGTCTTAAATTATCGCCAAAAACCTCGATGGCGCCCTCGTGGGCCCTCTCGGTCATTATATTTCTTATCTCGTTTTCAATAGACGGGGCGATTAGCCTGTCATATGCGTCCTCTGCCGCCTCGATGACGGCTTTTGACGAGGGCACAAGGGGAATTCTGACCACTTTGCGCCTTATTATGCTGACGGGGTCTTCACGCTTTGCCTCTATTTTTACCGACAGAAAATCCTCTTTTTCCCCTCGGTCTATGGCAAGCACCCTGTGACCCTGTATCTTGGCAACGCTCTCGCTCCTGTCGTAGTACATGCTGTAAACGCTGTCCTCGTCCTTTTTGCCCTTGGTGACGACGGCGGCGTTTTTGATATAATACTCTCTTACCGCCCTTCTTATGTCGGCGTCGTCCGATATGCCTTCGGCGATTATGTCCTTTGCGCCGTCAAGGGCCTTTTCGGGGCTTTCAACGCCTTTTTCCTCGCTTACAAAGTCCTTCGCCATGTCCAAAGGCTCGTCCTTTGTGTTTTGAGCCAGAATCATCTCTGCCAGAGGTGCGAGACCCTTCTCCCTTGCCATGGTGGCTCTTGTACGCCTTTTGGGGCGGAAAGGACGGTATATGTCGTCGACCTCGGTGACGGTTTCGGCCTTTGCCACAGCCTTTTCTATCTCCTCGGTCAGCTTGCCCTGCTCGTCTATGAGCCTTATGACCTCGGCCTTTTTGGCGTCAAGGTTTTTGAGATATGTAAGGCGCTCCTCAAGCTTTCTGAGCAGCTGATCGTCCAGCTGACCGTGGGCTTCCTTGCGGTATCTCGCGATAAAGGGTATGGTGTTGCCCTCTTCTATAAGGCCTATGGCGGCCTCGGCCTGCCAGAGCTTTATGTTAAGCTCCGACGCTATTCTCTCGCTTATCGTCATATTTCTTCCTCTTTCATCACGCTGTCAATGGACATTTTCTGAGATTTATACCTACCTGTCACCCTGTCGTAATTTTCCTCTGTGTAGTCTGCGAATATCACCGAGTTTTCGCCGTAGAGCAGGGCGCAGCCCCTGACGGTGTTTTCCTTTAAAGGACAGAGCTTTTTGAGCCTTTTCCTCACTTCACCCAGTCTTTTGTCATATATTTTGAGACACGGCGGCAGAGCTCCCGTGTTGTTGCTCTCTATTCTGTCCTCGGTGAGAATATCCCTTAAATCTATGCCCTCTTTTCTGTAAAGCTTCAAAAGGACGGCGGTAAAATCGTCCAAAGAGCAGTTTTTGTCGTACTCTATATTTTCCGCTATGTGCATAAAAAGCTCAAAGGGGGATTTTTCGGTGTATTTTATGAGATATTCCACGGTTTTTTCAAATCTTCCGCTGTTTTTAAGCCTTTCCACTATGTCCTCAAAAGCTTTGAGCTTTTCTATCTCCCTCTCGGTCATGCAGTGGGTCTTTGTGACCTCATAGGGGGGCTCGTCCTTACAGGAAATCGAGTATTTTCCCATATCCTTACGCAGGGCGGAGCCGTAGAGCAGTTTTAAAAATCCCACCTGGAGCATGTGGCTTTTGAGACTGTACGCCTTGTCGAAGGATTTTTTAAAGCTTTCCATGCCCTCGTAGGGCAGACCGATGATGAGGTCGGTATGCACATGGATATTTGAGTTATCCACAAGACATAGGGTGTTTTCCACAGCCTTATCCACAGGCGCTGTGCGGCTGACCGCCTTCAAGGTCTCATCATTAAAGCTCTGAAAGCCTATCTCCACCTGAAAACGCCCTTTGGGCGCCGACTTTAAAAGCTCTATATGCTCCTTTGTCAGAAGATCTGCCCCTATCTCAAAGTGATAGCATATGTCCTTGGGCAGTTCGTCGTCCTCAAGGATATATTTCCATATGGCGTACGCCCTCTTTCTGTCGGCGTTAAAGGTCCTGTCGACAAACTTTATCGTCTTTGCCCCCGAAAAAGAAAGTCTCTTTATATCGCTGAACGCCCTTTCGAGGGGGAAAAACAGGGGTTTTTCCTCTCTGCCCGAAAGGCAGAAGGCGCAGGAAAAGGGACATCCCCTCGAGGTCTCTATATAGGCTATCCTGCCCTTTAAGGCGGCGAAATACTCCTCGGTGTAAGGGTTGGGGGGCACATCGCAGGTGCAGCCCTCCGATATAAAGGGATAGTCCTCCCCTTTTTCGATGGCTTCGGTCAGCTCTTTGAGTCTCTGTTCGCCGCTGCCCTTTATCACATAGTCGGCTATGCCTTTAAATCTCTCGCTTTCAAAGCTGACCTCGGGGCCGCCGAAGATTATTTTTACATTTTCAAGGCGGTCTCTCAGCATTTTCGCGAGCCTTGTCACATAGGATATATTCCATATATAACAGGAAAATCCCACTACCGAGGGATTTTCCGATACTATTTCGCGGCACACCTTTTCAATATCGCTGTTTACGGTGCACTCGTATATGTCATAAGAGGGTACGGCGGCCTTGAGATACCACACGGCGAGAGCCGAATGTATGTATTTTGACGCCGCCGACACCAGTATTTTTTTCATCATTTATAGATTCTCTTGACCCTGGGGCCTATGGAGCAGAACTGATATACATAGGTCTGGTCGGTGTGTTTCTGAAGCTCGTAGGCCGAGAGCAGCTCTCCCGTCACCTTGTCGTAGCCGAAGAGGGTTACCTCGTCGCCTATCTTGCAGTCTATGCCCGTGACATCTACAAAGGTCTGATCCATGCAGAGGGCGAGATATTTTGTCTTGACGCCGTTGACAAACACAGGGCCGCCCGTCTGGGCAAGGGGCCTGTAAAGGCCGTCGGCATATCCCACGCTGATGGTGGCGACTTTAGTGGGCTTTGTGGGCACAAATGCGGCGTTGTAGCCGACCTGCTCCCCGGGCTGTACCTCTTTTATATTGACTATAAATGCGCGCCATGTGGCCGTCTCCTTGACTCCTATGTGTAGGTCACCTTCGTCTATGAGAGAATATCCAAGATAAAGGCTGCCTGTTCTCACATGGGTGAAATATCCCTCGTCGAGCCACACTATGGCGTTGGAATTGCAGCAGTGGACATATTTGAGCTCCACGCCCATGCCCTCAATCTGTGCGACGCCCTCCTTGAAGCGGGCGAGCTGAAGCTTTGTAAAGTCGTTATAAAGCTCGTTGGATGTGGCGAAGTGGGTGAAAGCTCCCACTATGTCTATGTAGCCCACCTCTCTGATGAGGTTTACAAGCTTTTCAAGATCCTCTCCGGGTTTTACGCCGATTCTGTTCATGCCTGTCTCTATTTTGATGTGAACCTGGGCTCTCTTGCCCTGTTTTTTGGCCTCTTCGGCCATTCTTCTCACCGAAAGCTCCTCAAAAGCGGGCATCTGAAGATTGTACTCTATGGCGTACTTTATGGCGTGCTGGGCAGGGGGAGACAGCAGCAAAATGGCGCACTCCACACCGGCGTTTCTCATCTCTATGCCCTCAAACACATGGGCGCAGCCGAAAATATCTATATCACAGGGTTTTTCTATGGCTGTGGCCACCTCAACAGTGCCGCTGCCGTAGCAGTTTCCCTTTAAAACGGGCATTATCTTGTGCCCCTCACCTATTCTTTTTTTGACCAGCTCGATATTTTTTTTGATCTGAGTCAGATCTATCTCCATATACGAGCTGTAATATTCCAAATCATTTTCACACATTGTATACACCTCCGAAATAGATTGCAGCCTTTCCGCCTTTTCCCCCATTATATGAATAATTATAAAGGCTTATGTTCATAATGTCAACCGAATAAGCATAAATATAGAGGGAGAAAATCTTAATTTTTTCGGAGGAATTATGAAAAAACTTTTCGCCCTTTTCGCCGTCCTCGTCCTGGCGGTATTTTTTGCAAAAGTGGACAAAGCCGACCCTTTGAAAGACACCGACATAGTGATAAATCATAGTTTTTTCCCCGACATATCGGTAAGGCGCGAGATTGTAAGCTGCCTTTCGGGGGAGCGCGGGCGTTTTTCCTCCCTCTTTGAGGTGACCCTCTACACCTCTCCCCAGCTTGTGGAAAAGTACAGGGAGATAAAGGGCCGCATCGAAAGTTGGGGCGGAGTGTGCCGTCTATATCTCAAAGAGGAAACCGACATATTTGATTTTCGCTCCCTTAACGGTCTGCCCCTTTACATATGGCAGTGGGAGGGGGATATCTTTGACGCCTATCTCTCGGAAAACAGCGAGCTTTACAGCACGGGGCTGAAAAGCGCCGCCTACGACGGTCTTGAAGAGGGAAAACGGCAGGAGTATCTTGAAAATCTTTCGATTATCTTAAGACTTTAACCTTTTTTGCCCTATTGTTGACTTTTTACCCCAAATATGATATATTTTTGTATATAGAGCGATAATATGTTAGAAAACATCGGTTTTTTAAAGGAGACAGCGATATGCAGAACAATGTGCCGGTGGGCGTCTACATCGCCCAGATAAAACAGCTCCAGGGCCGTGTATGCCAGAAGATAATAAAGGAATATCCCGAAATAGACCTTGAAAAGCTGAACAACGCCCAGATGAACATAATTTTTCAGCTGTGGATAGAGGACAACATAACCATAAGCAAGCTGTCCGAACGCACCAGCCTTGCCAACACCACCCTTTCCAACATGCTCGACAGGCTGGAGCATCAGAACATGCTGACAAGGCATCAGAACTCTGTAAACCGCCGTGAGATTCTCGTCTCCCTGACCCAAAAGGCCAAGGACTTGAGAGCGATATACGGCGAGGTTGAAAAGCGCATGACAGCCATAACACTCAAAGATTTTACCGACGAGGAAAAGGAAACTCTCAAATCCCTTCTGCTCAGGGTAAAGGACAATCTGGAACAGCATGAGCAGGAGGAAAAGGCCGCCAAAAAGGGACAGTAAGGGGAGAGGATATGAACGAGAAAAAGCTTGAAAATCTTGCGGGACTTATCATGGGGGCGCTCTTTTTTGCCGCCCTGGCTCTCGCCGTCCTCACCTTAAAGCTGGGGGCGGACAACCCCTTTGCCGCCGCTCACGGCCTTTTCAAGATAATCTTTACCGATGAGGAATACGCCGAAATAGGCAAAACTCCAAAGGTAATACTGGCAAAGCCGGGAGCATCTTTGGAACGCTACATGGAGAGCCGCGGCTATTTTGAGGACGAGGACGCCCGCATGGGCTCTGTCAGAAGATTTGTCTCGGAAAACGGCCATGACGAATATGTGGACTGCTCTCAAAACAGATATTACTCCAAATGGCGAAAACTATAAGACAAAAAATAAAAGGCAGCTTTAAAAGCTGCCTTTATTTTTTACAGGAATTTCATGATCTCCAGGGTATAGCCGTTGCAGTCGGTGTGGAAAGCCTGATATATGTTGAACTTTGCGTAAACACCCGGCTTTTTATAGGCCTC
This sequence comes from uncultured Eubacteriales bacterium, assembly GCA_905199135.1. Taxonomy (GTDB): domain Bacteria; phylum Bacillota; class Clostridia; order Oscillospirales; family Butyricicoccaceae; genus SIG471. The sequence goes on along the minus strand of CAJKFC010000009.1, from coordinate 18,113 downwards.
ATAGCCGTTTTCATCCAAAAGGCGGGACACGCCGTCCACATCTTCTGTCAGCACCGATATCATGACCGACTTGGGATTTGCCACCTTTTCCATGTGGGTGCAAAATCCCAGATAGCCTCCCTCGCACATTTTGAATACGAGGCAGGTGCCCTGGTCTACGGCGATTTCAAAGCCCAGCACATCGTGGTAGAGCTTTTTTACGCCCTCCAAATCCTCGGTCCCGTAAAACGGGAGCATTCCCTGATATGTCATTACTTCTTGAGGGCAATAGCTTCGATCTCAACGAGAGCGTCCTTGGGGAGACGGGCTACCTCTACGCAGGAACGGGCGGGCATAACCTCTGCCTTGATCATGTCTGCGTATACGGCGTTGACAGCTGCGAAATCGTTCATGTCCTTGATGAATACAAGGGTCTTTACGATGTCGGAGAGCTCGCAGCCTGCTGCCTTGAGGAGCTTCTCAACATTCTCGATGGCGAGCTTTGTCTGCTCTGTGACATCTTTGCCGAGATTGCCTGCGCCGTCTACGCCCATCTGGCCCGATGTGTATACGAGATTGCCGATTTCAACTGCGGGGGAGTAGGGACCTACGGGAGCGGGAGCGCCCTGAGCTACAACGAGTTTCTTTTCCATAATTATAATCTCCTTTACAAAATTATCTCTGGGTATAGACCTCATAAAGTCTGTAAACAGTGGCTATCGCCTGCTGCTTGGTGTAATATCCCAAAGGCGAGAACCTGTCTCCGCCCGTGCCGTTCATGACCTTTACCGAGCGGACAAAGTCGACGCTGCTTTTTGCGTAAGACGCGATATACTGCCCGTCGGAAAGGGCTGTAAGCACCGTGTCCACCTTTTCTATGCCGATTATCTCGGCCATTCTCTCGAGCATGACGGCGGCGTCCTGTCTTGTTATATATTCACAGGGCAGGAAACTTCCCGTGCCGTCGCCCTTGAGGATACCGAGGGCATAGGGGCCTATTATCCACCTGTCAAAGGCGTCGTCAAAGGGATATTCATCAATATAATTATCTATTGTTTTACCCGTTTTGTCAAGTACAATTTCGGCTATGTCCTTGCCCTCAGCCTTTTCCAGAAAGGCGCAGACAAGGCTTGCAAAATCCTCTCTCGTTATATTCTCCCTGTAAATATTCTGAAGGGAGGCGGGCACAAGACCTGCTTCCAAAGCCTCGCCTATCTCCTCAACAGCCCAGTCGTCGGCGTCGGCCTCATCGGGCACGGCAGGGGTGAAATTCAGCTTGATATAGCCGTATTTTCCGTTTTCCTTGACGATGAGCATATCGCTTGGCGGATTGGAGTTTATCGTGACAGAACCGTCGGCCTGCTCCACCTTTTCCACATAGGCCGAAAGGTCTATGTTGGAGAAGCTCTCTATCTCCTCGCCGCTGCTGTCTATGATTACAGCTTTGGTGCCGTCATAGGCTATTGCCATGCCGTCGTTGAAGCGTGTTATGCTGTCGTATTTCGGCTCGACAACTATGTTGCCGTAGATGTCCATGACTCCCCATTTGCCGCTCTGCATAAAGGGAGCAAGACCCTCCTGGAAGGTGAAGAGCTTTTCGTATGCAAAGGGTATTCTCTCATTGCCCGACTTGTCGATGGCGCCGTACAGACCGTTTTTCATGATTGACGCCAGTCCGCCGTCGTTGAAAAGGCGGTAGCTGTTTGTGCCGCTTCTGTAAAAGTCGCGGTAATAGGGAGCGATGACGAATTTTCCGCTCTCGTTTATAAAGCCGTATCCGTACTCCACTATGTTGCCGTTTGCGTCTATCTTGGCAAGGTCGGCAAGGGCAAGTCCCTGATTAAAGGGATAGATTCTCAGTGTCTGATAGCCGTTTCTGTTGGGTTCGCCGTCCATGTGGAAAAGTATATTGCCGTTCATGTCGGTGACATTGATGCCCTGTGACATGTCGTTGTCGTTCCAGAATATCATCTTGCCCTCTGTCGGCACAAACTGGGGTATATAGGGGAAGAGATTTCCGTCCGAGGTGAAATAGAGGGGGCTTTCATCGGAGCCCAGCTTGACTATTCCGCCGTAAAAGGCCAGATCGGCAGGGGGAGTAAAGCCCTTTGCCACATACTGCTCCTCGCCGTACATAAAGGGTTTTCCCTCGCCCGAGGTGTTTATGATGTAGAACTGCCAGTCGCCCTTGCCCACTTTTTCGGCGTCGGCGCTCAGAAGTACGCCTGCTATCGCCTTGTTCTCGGCAAAGACCGAGCAGAAATCGTATTTGAATTCCGTGAGATTTTTGCCCGCCTCGTCTATATAGCCCCACTTGCCGTTCTTTTTGACGGCGGCGAAGCCCTCGCTGAACACCGAAGCGTCCTCATAGACGGCGCTTATGACCTTTTTATAGGAAAGGTCTGCGGCGTCTGCCGAAAACGGAAACGCCGTAAATAAAAAAGCTGTCAGGCACAAAATTGCCGTTAGTTTTTTCATGGTTGAACCTCCTGTTTTTGCTGTATATCAAAGCCTTTCGGCATGTTTTCAAATCAATTTTTCCTTTTTTATCTCAAAGGACGGGTGCATGAGCCCTGTGGGCGCATAGTATTCGTCCCCTATATACTCAAAGCCCAGCTTTTTCATAAAGCCTTTTGACTTTAGGTTATTGGGGTTGCAGCCTGCGAAAAAGGCGGTCTGTTCCAGCTTTTCAAAGCCGTATTCCAGTGCCTTTGTCATAATCTCTCTGGCCGCCCCCGTGCCGTGGTATGCGCTTTTGAGATGTATTCCGCACTCATACTGCCACCTTCCCCCTTTGGGGCGGAAGCCGCAGCAGCCTGCGAGCTCTCCGTTTTTAAGATCTGTGACGGGCCAGTACTGCACGCCGTATTTTTCAAGATTTTCAAGCTCTCTTGAAAATCTTTCCTCTATCTGCTCCTTTGGGAAAACTCCCCCCGCAGTTATATAGCGGGATATCTCCTTTTCGGAGTAGAGGGACAGCATTTTTTCAAAATCTTCTTTTTCCCACACCGAAAACCCGAAGTTTTCGGTTTTCATAAAAATTTCCTTCATAGTTATTTTTTCCCGCCGCGGGGAGAATATCCCCTCCGCGGCGGACACATCAGTTTTTATACTTCTCCTCGAGCATCATGTCCTTGACCTTCATCAGTCTTGACAGATTGCCTCTATCGTTTTCCTCAAGCTTCATGGTGATGTATCTTATGGTCTCCTGAAGCTGGGGAATCATGACATATTCCAGAGCGTTTACCCTGCGGCGGGTCTTTTCTATCTCTTCCGCCAGAAGCTTTACCGTCTTTTCGGTCTCTGCCAGTCGCAGCATGTCTGTAAGCACCGACGACATGACATTGACTGCGTCGTCCAGCGCTCCGGGCGTTCCCGAAAAGCCGTAGGGATATATGTCTCCTATGTTGTCGGTCTTTGTGGTTATCGAATAACGGGGCACATTGACCGACATTATGTTTTTAAAGTCCATCTCGATGGCGACGCTCTGCTTGGGGTAGAGAAAGGTCTGCTCGACAGCCTTTCTGCTCATGACGGCGCCCGCCACGGCAAAGCCGCCGTAGGCCTCCTCAAGAGAGCTTTCCACATGGAGCCTGAGCTGCTCATTGAGCCTTACAAGGTCTAAAAACTGCTTCATCAGCTCGTCTCTTTTGTCCTTTAAAAGCTTATGGCCTCTTGTCGCCGTGCTCAGTCTTTTTTTGAGACGGGTCAGCTCCATTCGTGTGGGATTCACCATAAGTCTTGCCATTTTTTCACCTCTTTACCCGAAAGGGTCAGTAACTTGCCGTATACACAAGGCCCGCTATGAAAAACACGCCGCCGATTATAAAGGGTATCAGCGTGCTCCAGATGAGCTCGGCCCTTTTATTTTGCATCACAGGGCTTTTGGTGCTTGGATTTACATGCTCGACAACTCCTTTGGGGTTGTTCTTGTAGATGCTTACCGATTCGTATGCCCTGGCGCCTCTGTTGTAGACAACGCTTCTCGTCACCATTGTGCCGAAGGCCGAAAAGCCCATGAACACTATGACGATTATTCCCGCGAAAGCGGCTCCCTCGGCGAGGTTGTATTCAAGCGGCATATCCTCCTTGGGATAGTCGCTCGTTTGGGAGTTTTTCTCCATCTTGTCCATAAAGAGCCCTGCGCCGCCCGATACCATAAGGGCGACAAGGAGACAGACAAGAGCCTTTTTAACGAGCTTATTCACAGCTTTCCCTCCTTTTTAATATAAAGGTTTGCCGTCAATACTGCATTACGCCGATGGTGCCTGCTATTATAAATATAAGTCCTATCACAAAGGGGAGAGCCCTCTCTGCGATTTTATAGGCCTTGCTTCCCTCTTCCGAATACACTCTCTCGGGGGATTTCACATGCTCTGCAAGTCCCTTGGGGTTGTTTTTATACACCACCGCTATGTCTACCGCGTTTCCCTTGTTGTTGAGCATAAAGCTCCTTGTCAGGTGGGTGCCCAGCGATGTGAGACCCATTAGCACCATTACGGCGCCGCCCGCAAAGCTTGCGGACTCGGCTATGTTATAGCCTATCGGCATGTCGATTTTCTCATAGGCAGGGTTTTTCTCCGACTCTCCGCCGTTTTCCAAAGCTCTCTTTTCATAAGCGTCAATAAAGAAAGTGAATATGCCCGTGACTATTACTCCTATCAGAATACATGCGATTGCTTGCAAAACTAACTTTTTCATAGTGACCTCCTTAAAAATTAAAAATTTACAACTTCAGGGGGCAGGGTCTTTGCTTTGCGCTTAATAATTCATCAATCCTATGGCTCCCGCCGTTATAAACAGAATGCCTATTATAAACGGCAGAAGCGCCTCGATAATCCTCATGCCTTTGCGTTTTTGGGTGAGCACCCTTTCGGGGGATTTGACATGCTCCAAAACTCCCTTGGGATTGTTTTTGTAAACCACCGCTATATCGGCCATGTTTCCGCCGTTTTTCATAAAACTGCTGTTGCTTTTGTCAACGGTGCTCCTTGTAAAGTGGGTGCCCAGCGAGGGAAATCCCATGAAGATTATCACGGCTCCTCCCGCAAATATTGCGGCTTCGGACATGTTATATCCTAAGGGTGCAGTATCCTTTTTGCCGTTTTCCTCGCCGATTTCCTCCATGCGCTCTGCGAAATAGGTAAATCCGCCTGTGACGATGGCTCCTATCAGAACACACACAATCGCCTGCAAAATAAGCTTTTTCATAGCGGCCTCCTTAAATATATAATATTCAAGAGAGATAAAGCGGCCTGTTCAGTTGTCTATTTGTAGCGCGGATGATATTTTTCGATATATTCCGGCTTTATTCTCTTGAGCTCGGTCTCGGGGAATATCGCCAGAAGCTCCCAGCCGATGTCCAAGGTTTCTTCTATCGTTCTGTTGGTGTAGTAGCCCTGGGAGACATATCTCTTTTCAAACTCGTCGGCAAACTTTGCGTAGAGCTTGTCGGTCTCTGTGAGGGCTGCCTCGCCCAAAATTACCATGAGCTCTTTTGCGTCCTTACCTCTGGCGTAGGCGGCGAAAAGCTGGTTCATGGTGCCTGCGTGATCCTCTCTGGTCTTGCCCTCGCCTATACCCTTGTCCTTAAGACGGGAAAGTGAGGGGAGAACATCGATGGGAGGTGTCACGCTCTTTCTGTAAAGCTCTCTCGAAAGTATTATCTGACCCTCGGTGATGTAGCCCGTAAGGTCGGGTATGGGGTGGGTCTTGTCGTCCTCGGGCATGGAGAGTATGGGTATCATGGTAATTGAACCCTCCTTGCCCAGCACTCTGCCCGCCCTTTCATACATGGTGGCAAGGTCGGTGTAGAGATAACCGGGATAGCCCCTTCGTCCGGGGACTTCCTTTCTCGCCGCCGAAACCTCACGGAGAGCTTCGCAGTAGTTGGTTATATCGGTGATTATGACGAGCACCTGCATTCCCAAATCAAATGCCAGATACTCGGCGGCTGTGAGAGCCATACGGGGTGTGGCTATACGCTCGATGGCAGGGTCGTTGGCAAGGTTCATAAAGAGCACGGTGCGCTCGATGGCTCCCGTCTTTTTGAAGTCCTGCACGAAGAAGTCGGCCTCTTCAAATGTTATGCCGACGGCGGCAAATACAACGGCGAACTTGCTGTCGTTTTTGAGCACCTTTGCCTGTCTTGCTATCTGGGCACCCAGCTCGGCGTGGGGCATACCTGAACCCGAGAAGATGGGCAGTTTCTGTCCTCTTACCAGTGTGTTGAGGCCGTCTATTGCCGAAATGCCCGTCTGTATAAACTCCGAGGGGTAGTCTCTTGCCGCGGGGTTAAGGGGTGTGCCGTTGATGTCGAGGCTCTTTTCGGGCAGTATCTCGGGGCCGTCGTCTATGGGGTTGCCCATGCCGTCAAAAACTCTGCCCAGCATGTCGGGGGAAACCGCCAGCTCTATGCCCTTGCCCAAAAATCTTATCCTTGAATCCTTGAGGTTGATGCCCGCCGAGCTTTCAAAAAGCTGCACGAGGGCGTTTTCTCCGTCGACCTCCAGCACGCGGCAGCGTCTGACCTCTCCGTTTTGAAGCTCGATCTCGCCCAACTCGTTATATGCCACATCGGTGACTCCCGTCACCAGCATGAGGGGGCCCGCCACCTCCTGTATAGTTCTGTATTCCTTTATCATTACAGGCTCGCCTCCTCTTTGGAAAGTCTTTCAAGCTCGGTCTTCATGGAGGCCGAAATATCGGCAAACTGCTTTTTGTACTCGCTCTGGGGCACATCTTTGCCTCGGCCTATTCTGTATCTCGACTCTATGGCAAAGACCTTGTTCATGTCGGCTCCCGCCGCTATGGCCTTGCCTGCCTCTCTGTAATACTCCATTATGAGACCCAAAAGGGCGTACTGCTTGTCGAGGGAGCAATAGCTGTCGGTGTCGCTCATGGCGTTCTGCTGCAAGAAGTCCTCCCTTATCATCTGGGCGGCCTCCATGGTCAGGCGGTCTGTACCCGAAAGGGCGTCTATGCCGACCAGCTTGACTATCTCCTCAAGCTCACTCTCCTTTTGCAGAATTGTCATGGCCTCGTGGCGCTGCTCGACAAAATTCTGAGCTATATTGCCCGAAAACCACTCTTTAAGCCTGTCAAAGTACAGCGAATAGCTGTTGAGCCAGTTTATTGCAGGGAAGTGTCTGCGGTAGGCAAGGGAGCTGTCCAGTCCCCAGAAGACCTTGACTATTCTCAGCGTCGCCTGGGATACAGGCTCGGAGATATCGCCGCCCGGAGGGGATACGGCGCCTATGGCCGAAAGGCTTGCCTCTCTGCCGTCGCTGCCCTTGCAGATGACTCTGCCGGCTCTCTCGTAGAACTGGGCAAGTCTCGAGCCGAGATATGCGGGATAGCCCTCTTCGCCCGGCATCTCCTCAAGTCTGCCCGACATCTCTCTGAGAGCCTCCGCCCATCTGGAGGTACTGTCGGCTATGACGGCTACATTATATCCCATGTCTCTGTAATATTCGGCTATCGTTATGCCTGTATAAACCGACGCCTCACGGGCGGCAACAGGCATATCGGAGGTATTGGCTATGAGCACCGTCCTCTTCATTATGCTCTCTCCCGTCCTCGGATCACTCAGGGTGGGGAATTCTCTCAGAACATCGGTCATCTCGTTGCCGCGCTCGCCGCAGCCCACATAGACCACTATGTCCACATCGGACCATTTTGCCAGCTGATGCTGTGTCACCGTCTTGCCGCTGCCGAAGGGCCCGGGTATTGCCGCCGTGCCGCCTTTGGCTATGGGGAAGAAGGTGTCTATCGTCCTCTGTCCCGTTATCATGGGTATTGTGGGCGAAAGCTTTGTCTTATAGGGTCTGCCCACGCGGACGGGCCATTTCTGCATGAGGGTCAGATTGTGTGTTTTGCCCTTTTCGTCCTCTAATGTGCACACCGTCTCCTCGACGGTAAACTCGCCCTTCTTTATATCCTTCACTGTGCCCTTTATGCCTATGGGCACCATGATTTTGTGCTTTACCACGATTGTCTCGTCGACATTTCCTATTATATCGCCCTCGGAGACTTTATCTCCGACTTTGACGGCAGGCTCAAAAGCCCATTTTTTCTCCCTGCTTATAGAGGGCACCTCGACGCCGCGGCCGATTACATCGCCCGAAACCGCCCTTATGTCCTCGAGAGGTCTCTGAATTCCGTCGTATATATTGCCTATGAGTCCGGGGCCCAAATCAACAGACAGCGGTGCGCCTGTGCTGACCACCTCATCACCGGGGGCTATGCCCGAGGTCTCCTCATAGACCTGCACAGAGGCGTCGCCGCCCCTCATCTCTATGATCTCGCCTATAAGTCTCGCCTTGCCCACTCGCACCACATCGAACATGTTGGCGCCTTCCATTCCCGAAGCCACCACGAGGGGACCGGCTACCTTTACGATTTTTCCTTGTTCATTCATGTGTCAGTTCTCCATAATGCCCTATTTTTCCTTGAGAATATCGGCGCCCACCGCCCTCTCGACGGCCGAGTGTATCTCCGATATGCCTATTCCCATGCTGCCGCCCACGCCCGGTATGGGTATGACGGCTATTTCGGGCACATCTTTATATCTGTCTATGTCCTCCCTTATAAGGCTCGCCAGCTGCTCGGTGATGAAGATGACGGCATAGTCCTCTCTCGCCATGGTGTGCAGCGCCTTTGCGGCCTGCATATCGCCCGAGCAGACCTCGGTGTGAAGCCCCAAAGCTTTAAAACCCATGACGCTCTGGGCGTCGCCTATAACTCCGCATTTATACATAACCAAGCCTCAGACTTTCTGCTATTTTTTCGGGGGATCTCTTGGCGTTTTTTCCCGTGATGACGGTGCGTATCTGATTTATCTCCCTCTCACGGGCCATGACATAGCCCAAAACCGTCATGTCTCCGAAAGAGACCGCCTTGGCCTTTCTGGCATACTCCATGAGGACATTGTCGACCTCTATGTCGAGCCTTGCGAAAAGAGCCTCTCCCTTTATCACCGCCTCGGCGGGCTTTGCCGCCGATCTGAAGGGGGGATTACCGTAAATCTTCTCTATGTCGGGCTCCTCTGTGAGAAACTCGCTCTTTTTTACATTTCCGCCATCGGCTATGACATTTTCCATGAACTCTATGGGCTTTTTCATCTTGATTACCCTGACAGCCGCCCTGAGATTGTCCCCGTCGACGGTGTTTTTATAGTAGCCCATGAGAAAATCGCTGCCCGAACGCTGAGCCAAAAGTCCCATATGCTCATACATGGCCTTGTCCAGAGCTATGTCGGAAAGCTGTGGGTCCTTTGTCCTCGAAAGTATCTCACGAGAGGAAACTATGGCGTCTGCCATGACCTTTTCGGCGTTTGAAAAGTCGTTGTCCCTGACCATATCCATAATCTCGTGCCTTGTATACACGCCGCACTCGGAAAGTATGTCCTTTATGTCGGCCATGACGGCATCGCCCTTGATTATCGCCTTTATATTGCTGTAATCGTTCCTTATTTTAAAGAAGTCCAAAAGGGCCTTGTTGGGCATATAGCTTTCCAAAAGGGCCATTAGCTCTTTAAAGCTCTTGTCCAGCGACCCGTCCATGGAGCTCTGGGAGCGGGGCTCAAAGGGTGTATACCCCTTGTCGACGGCTATCTTTGCCGCCTCCTCCGCCGACGGAGCGTGGAGCATTCTGTCCATGTCCTCTTTGGTCAGAAGATTCTTTTCGAGCATCTTGATTCTGGCGCTGATGTGGAGGAAATCGGTATCCTTGACCTTTTTCATGCTCTACCCTCCGAAAAGGATATCGGATACGGCGCCGCCCTCTGTATCAGCGAGCCTTTGGACAAGGGAGGCTGTCTTGCAGTTTATCTCTATCCTGCCCTGCCTTATGACGGCGCCTTTGCCGATGTTCTCGCCTTTTTCGGCAAGGGTGAAGGCTTCGCCGAGCCTTGATATAAGGCTTTCGCCGTATTTTTCCATGTCTGCTTCGGAAAGCACAACCTCTCCGCCTTCGGCGCTTCTCTTTATGACCGCCGTGAGAAAGGAGAGATATTCCTCTCCCTCAAGGGCGGAAATCCTTTCGAGGGTCTTCTGATACACGGCGGCTATTATCTCCTGCTTTTTGCCCAGCATGATCTTTCTCATATAGAGCCTGCCGTCAACATCGCTTCTCTCTGCCATGGAGCGGACCGTGTCATCGGTCTCCTTCTGAGCCTTTTCCAAAAACTCAGCCGCCTTTGCCTTTCCTTCATCCGATATCTTCTTGCACTTTTTGCGGCTTTCTGCCGCTATTTTCTCGGCGTTTTCCTTAGCTTCCTCAAGTATAACGCCTCTTATGTTTTCCGCGCCCTTCATTTTTAACCTGCGATTCCCGGAACGGCGAAGGCTGCCAGAACCGAAATAAGGAGGGCGAGAACGGCGTAAGTTTCGACAAGACCTGCCGAAATGACGCCCTTCATGGCGTCGCCCGGCTGTTTTGCAACGATAGCCATGGCGGAAACGGCAACTCTGCCCTGCTTAACTGCCGAATAGTAGCCGACTATGCCTATGGGCAGGGCGGCAAAGATATATGCCATGCCGTGGACGAGAGGAAGTGTGCCTGCGAACACATCGGGATTTGTGAACAGTATGATAAAGGCTACGAGAAGTCCGTAAATACCCTGTGTGCCGGGAAGAGCCTGCAAGATAAGAACAGAACCGAACTTGGAGGGGTCTTCGGTGAGAACACCTGTGCCTGCCTCGCCTGCCATTCCTACACCCTTTGCCGAGCCCATGCAGGAGGGTATGACGGCTATTGCCGCTGCGATGACTGCTAAAATCGAGCCTGTGAAGATATCAAACATGATAAAATACCTCGTCTTTCTTTATTTATTCTTTTATATTTACATATTTTGTCTTGTTTTCAAGGGGCTTCATGATTCTTCCGCCGTCCTCATAGAACCTGCCGAAGAACTCAATGTACTGAAGCCTCGAGGTGTGGACATATGCGCCCAGCACCGATATGGCCAGGTTAAAGGTATGGCCTATCACCACGGCGAATATCAAAAGCAGAGCTCCGAACACTCCGCCTCCGCCCATGGCGCCCATCTTGTTGACCACCGAGCCGACGACGGCGCCCGAAAGTCCCAGCGCCATGATTCTCGAGTAGCTCAGAAGGTCGGACACATAGCCCGTCACATTGTAAAGGCTTCCGAGACCTCCCGTCAGCTTTCCGAAAATGCCCTTTTTGTGTCTGCCGCCCGTAAGGAGCAGCACCGCCACACCGAAAAGGGATACATAATACCACTTTTCAAAGCCGAGACCCATAAGTCCCAGACCTATGAATATTACATACCATGAGCCAACATCGAATACGGCGTCCCATATCTTGCCGTTCTTTATCATTCTCACGGCGGCAACTCCCATGCCTGTCACTATCTGCACCCCTCCGAGGACCATCGAGAAGATGAGCATCTTCATGGGCTCCTCTATGGGGCTGAACCACAGGGGCGGCACGGTTATCTCCTTGCCTAAAAATGTCGAACTGAACACCGTCACAAGGTCTCCCAGATATGAGCCCGTCAGTATTCCGAAGAACATTGTGGCGATTCCGCCGAAGGTGAACAGTTTCAAAAGATTGTACATGGAGCTGTTCTTTTTGGGCTTTAAAATCTTAAGCCCTGCTATACAGCCCAAAGTTATAATGAGTCCGTAGACAAAATCCGCCATTATCGCCCCGAAGAACACCACATAAAATGGGAACTGGGGTATGTTGGGGTCTATCTTGCTGTCGTATTTGGGCATGCCGTACATCTCGGTGACGGGGTTCATGCACTGGGCGATGCCCTTTGATTTGAGCACCGTCGGCGGGAAATCCCCCTCCTCGGGGTCTGTTATGCTGTAAACGGCGCTGTATCTGTCCAGAACGCTTTCCAAAGCGGCGGCGTCCTCGGCCGCAACATAGCCCGAAAGGGCGGCGGTGCGCTTTGTATACACAATACCCGACAGCAGCTCGTCTCTTGTCTGCTCTATTGAATAGGCGTCGCAGGCCTTTTCCAAAAGGTCGTAGACATTGCCTGTCTTTTTTATCTCATCTATGCAGCTCTTGCGCTCCATCTCGTTCTCAGAGAGCTTTTTGCGGCATTTTTCGATATTTTCCGACGCCGTGCCCTTAAAGCCCGAGAAATCTTCCCTGGAAAATCCCGCCTTTCGGACGGTTTCCATGGCCTTGTCGAGGCTCTTTTTGTGACATATCAAAAGGCACGCCGTCTGCTCCTTGCCCTTTTCTATGACTAAGAGGTCAGCTCCCTTTATCTCTTCGAGCTTTTCCTCAAGCTTATCAATATCGGCGCCCATGGGCAGTGTGCCCTTTACTATCTCTGTTCTTGCCGTTTCGCAAAGCTCCAAAGGCACATCGAGCTTTTCCCAAAAGGCGAGATATTCCATCTCGCTTTTGAGCCTTCTGCCGTCGTCTGCAAGGGTATCCATACGGCTTTGAAGTCTCTTTATCTCGTGGGCGATGGACAGGGCCTTATCCATGTCCTTTTCGTCAAAAAGCTCCTTTTCGGTGACGGTCTGCTTCCCGCCTAAGGCCTTTTTGCCCCTCTCCACATGGTGGGAGAGTATTTCAAGAGCCTGCTTTATCTCATTTTTATGCCTTTCGGCGTTGGTGCTCTCGGCCCTTTTCTGAAGGCTTTCAAACTCCGAAATGAGCTGCTCCTTGGAAACCGGGGATATCTCCACATTTCCCAGAGCGTATATCTTTTGCAGAGCCTCGCGCCTGTATTTTATCGGCACAAAAGCCCTGACTTTTTTCATCGCGACTATTGCCATTACTCCACAACCTTTCGGCAGCAGTATTCCACGGCCTCTTCAAAACGCCTCATGGCCTTTTTCTCAAGCTGCTCCGCCTCTTTGAGGGCGATGTTTCTCTGCTCCTCCGCCTTTTCGGAAAGCTCCTTTTCGGCTTTTTCCACGGCGGCCTTTCGGTTTTCGGCGGCCTGCTGTCTTGTCTTTTCCATGAGCTCGGCCGCTTCTGACATGGCCTGCTTTTCCCTGTCGGAACACTCAAGGCGGGTATTTTCCACGATTTCGGCCGCCTCTTTTTCTGCGCTTCTTATGAAGTCTATCATCTCTTTTGTTCCGCTTACTTTTTCCGTAACAACACACCTCCTGATCTGTATATCGTCATAATTATATCACTTTCCATTCTATATGTCAAAGGATTTTGGTCTTTTTGCAGTAATATTATCCATATCAGGTAAAAGCTTTTTACCAATTATACACAATAAATCCATATTTTAATGGCATTTCTCCCCTTTTCAGGATAAAAACCGCATTTTTTCGAACTTCAAATATTTTATCCTCATTTTGACTTTTTATTTTGGCAAAACCGCCGGAACATTTTATTATTTCCAAAAGTCTAATCTTCAGGAGGTAAAGCCATGAAAAAACTTATTTTATATTCTCTCGTCCTCTCCCTCGCCTTTGCTCTTTCGGGCTGCACAAGGGATAAGGGCGAAACCACCGCTGAAACCACAGCCGAAACCACCGTTTCGGAGACCGAAAAAGAACCCGAAAAGGATACCGAGCAGGAGACCGAAAGCGAAAGCTCCGATATTATCGGCAAAATGGCGACATTTTCCATAGACTACGCCGACGAGGAATTCCTCAAAGACGAAAGCGGCTACACATCTTTTAAGGTCGAAGATTCGGAATACCTGACCGACGCCGTGATAACCACCGACGCCCCTGTCAAAAACCTCAGGGTCGTGACGCTGGAATGGGTCGACACTGCCGAAAACTCTTCCACCTTCAAGGTGACGGGAGAGCTCTATCTGCAGGAGGATTTTCCCAGTGACAATCCCTTTGTCCTTTCGATGGAGTTTCCCGAGACAATACCGAACATCGGCATAAGCTATGAGAACATAGGCGGCGATACGGTGTGTCTCACACCCCACATGAGCGGCAAAGACGGCTCCCTGCTGCTTTTGGACGCGGTATTCACAGAATAAAAATAAAAGGCGGAAAGATCCGCCTTTTATTTTTTATCTTATTATTTCAAAAATACATCGGACAGCATGTCGGACGGCATATCGAGTCCGCCTCTCGGCGACACCGACATTCCCAGAACCGACATTCCGTCGGGGCAGCAGTTTCTCTTGAACTGCTGGCTTACAAAGCGGCGGAAGAAGGTGGAGAGAGTTCTCTCTATATCCTCTGCCGCAAATTCGCCGCCGAAGGTCTCGAGGGCGGCTTTCTTTATCTCCTTTGAGGATTTTCCGTTCATAAAATGATATATCACATAGTCGTGGAGCTGATAGGAGCCGAGGATCTTCTCGGTTTTCTGGCTCATGACATCGTCGCTGGGGGGAAGCAGCTCGGGGGAGATGGGGGTGTCGAGAATATCTTTGAGGAAGGGGGCCTCCTCTTTGAACATGCCGCTGTCTGCGAGATAATTCGTGACAAATCTCACCATTGTCTTGGGCAGTCCGCCGTTGACGCCGTACATCGACATATGGTCGCCCGCATAGGTGGTAAAGCCGAGGCACAGCTCGGAGAGGTCGCCCGTGCCGACAAATACGCCGCCGTGCTTGTTGGCAAGGTCGAGGCCTATCTGTGTGCGCTCTCTGGCCTGGGCGTTTTCAAATACCACGCTGTAATCGTTCTTGTCGTGGCCGATGTCCTCAAAATGTTTTTCCACCGAATCGCCTATCTTTATTATCCTGTTGTTGGGCGTAGCCGCCTTCATAAGTCCTATGGCGTTTTTAAGGGTTCTGCCCGTCGTTCCGAAGCAGGGCATGGTTATGGCCATGAGGGCCTCCTCGGGAAGGTTCAAAAGCTTTACAGCCTGCTTGGACACAAGTATTGCAAGGGCACTGTCGAGACCGCCCGAAACGGCCACCACCGCCGTTTTGGCGTTTATGTGATCCATTCTTCTGACAAGACCCGCCACCTGAATGTGGAAGATATCCCTTGCGAACTCGTCGTAAAGAGCCTTGCTTTTTGGCAGATAGGGGCATTTCTCGGTCATGGGAGGCTCATAGTCATATATCTTGGGTCTGCCAACCGGCTGATACAGAGGTGTCACCTCGGCCATTATCATGGAAAAATCGGCGATTTTGCCGTAATTTTCCCCGTAAACGCCCTTGCAGAGCGCCATTGTCTCACCCTTTTCAGCTATTATCGCCACTCCGTCGGGCACATAATCGGTGGTGCTTTCGCCGTAGCCGGCGCCTGCGTAGACCACGGGGCAGAGAAGGCTCATCTGCTTTATCTGATTTTCCGTCTTGTAAAGTCCCAGCGCCTCGGCGGGGTTCGCCGCCGAAATGTACTGCACTCCGTCTATGAGGGCAGGCTCATTTTCAAACACTTTTTGTATAACTCCGCCTCTTATATACAAATGGTTTTCATCTTTACCAAAAACTATGCCGCCCGAAAAGCTCTCCGAGGCCTTGAGCACCAGATCGAGGGCGATTTCCTCGGCCTCCTCCATATCGGGAAAATGGGCCAGATCTCCCAGCGAATCCCCCCTCAGGCAGTTTTTCGGAAAGAGCACCATGTCCGCCCTTTTGGACTTGGCCTGCTCTATGCAGTCGCATATCTTTGCCCCGTTGAGATAGGGGCTGCCCAAAAAGACTTTGGGCACAAAAGCCATAACTCTGACGCTGTTCATCGTCTTCCCTCCCGAGATTGAATTTCATATAGTAATTATACACCATATATCATATGGTCTTTTATTGATTTTACACATATTATAATACCAAAAAACAAAAAGCATTGCAAGTACATTCAATAAATGATATAATTATTTGTAGTGAAAATTCATATACGGAGGTATCTATGTCTATTATTATTGAAGATGGCCATCTCACCATAGGTGATGTGGTCAAAGTTGCAAGAAATTTCGAAACCATCGCTCTTTCGGAAAAAGCGATAGCTGCCGTCAACAAGGCGAGAGCCTATGTGGACGAAAAGCTTGAAAAGGGCGAGATAATCTACGGTCTGACCACAGGCTTCGGAAAATTTTCCGACAGGTTTATCCCCAGAGAGGATACGGCTGCTCTTCAAAAAAACCTCATCATATCCCACTCCTGCGGCATGGGTGATCCTTATCCCACCGAGGTTGTACGCGGCGCAATGCTTCTGCGCATAAACGCTCTGGCAAGGGGCAATTCCGGCGTAAGACTCGAGACACTTGAGACACTTGTAAATATGCTCAACAAGGGCGTTCACCCCGTCGTTCCTCAGAAAGGCTCTCTTGGCGCCAGCGGCGACCTTGCTCCTCTCTCCCACATCGTTCTCGTAATGCTGGGCGAAGGCGAAGCCGAATACAAGGGCGAAGTCATGAGCGGTAAGGCTGCCATGGAAAAGGCAGGCATTAACACCATCGAGCTCTCTGCAAAAGAGGGTCTCGCCCTCATCAACGGCACACAGATCATGACCTCCATGGCGGCTCTTCTGTGCCACGACGCAAGACTTCTGGCAAAGACTGCCGACATCGCTCTCGCTATGACAGGCGAAGCTTTAAACGCCATAACAAAGGCTTTTGATCCCAAGGTACATCTCGTCAGAGGTCACAAAGGTCAGATAGAGAGCGCCGAGAACATGGCAAGACTGCTTGAGGACAGCAAGCTCTCGGCAAGAGTTCAGCCGGGCAAGGTGCAGGACGCCTACTCCCTCCGCTGCGCTCCCCAGGTACACGGCGCAAGCCGCGACGCCATAGACTATGTCTACGCCGCCGTCGAGCGCGAGATAAACGCCGTAACCGACAACCCCATCGTGTTCTCCGACGAAGACGATGTAATCTCGGCAGGCAACTTCCACGGTCAGCCTATGGCACTGGCCATGGACTTTTTGGCAATAGCCATGGCAGAGCTTTCCAACATCTCCGAGAGAAGAACAGAGAGACTTGTCAATCCCCAGCTTTCGGCAGGTCTGCCCGCATTCCTCACAGAGGACGGCGGCGTCAACTCGGGCTTTATGATTGTCCAGTACTCGGCTGCATCCATGGTTTCGGAAAATAAGGTATACTGCCATCCTGCCAGCGTCGACAGCATTCCCTCCAGCGCCAACCAGGAAGACCATGTCAGCATGGGCACAACGGCCGCAAGAAAGGCCAGAATGGTTCTCGACAATGTTCAGAAAGTTCTCGGCATCGAGCTTTTCTGCGCAAGCCAGGGCATCTATTTCAGAGGCGAAGACAAGCTGGCAACTGCCACAGACGCCCTCTACAAACACATCAGAAAATCTGTTTTCCCCGTCAAGGAGGACAGGGTCATGTATACTGAGCTTGCCAAGTTTGACAGAATGGTCAAGAACGGCGAGGTGGTAGCCGTCGTCGAGCAGGCGATAGGCGCCCTCAAATAGCAAACACACCGTTATATTATATAATGTAAGGAGGATACCATGACAAATCAGAACATCTATGACGCCATGACTATAAAGCTCCCCGACGAGCTGCCCGAGTACCCCGAATTTGTCGAGGGTATACGCCGTGCCCCCTCGAGAGGCTTCCGTCTGACTCCTGCTCAGACAAAGGTCGCTCTCAAAAACGCTCTGCGCTATGTGCCCGAGCATCTCCATGAGAAACTGGCTCCCGAGTTTTTGAATGAGCTCTACACCTACGGACGCATCTACGCCTACCGTTACCGTCCCGCCGGACGAATCTACGGCAAGCCGATAGACGAATACAAGGGCAAATGCACCGACGGCAAGGCTATCCAGGTCATGATAGACAACAATCTTGACTTTGAGACTGCTCTCTACCCCTATGAGCTGGTCACCTACGGCGAGACAGGCTCTGTCTGCCAGAACTGGATGCAGTACCGCCTCATAAAGAAATACCTTGAGATAATCACAGAAGATCAGACCCTCGTCATCGCCAGCGGACACCCTGTGGGACTTTTCCCCTCCCGTCCCGAGGCTCCGAGAGTCATTATAACAAACGCCCTCATGGTCGGTCTCTTTGACAACGCCGACGACTGGGAGGTGGCCGAGGAGATGGGCGTCGCCAACTACGGCCAGATGACGGCAGGCGGCTTTATGTACATCGGCCCACAGGGCATAGTCCACGGCACATTCAACACAATTCTCAACGCCGGCAGAAAGATTCTCCACCTCAAAGAGGGTCAGAATCTCGCAGGCAGACTCTTTGTCTCCTCCGGTCTCGGCGGTATGTCGGGCGCACAGCCC